>SHZM01000054.1 GCA_009692265.1 Gammaproteobacteria bacterium | reverse complement strand
TTTGCAATGAGTGACAATGCGGCTGCCGAGCACCTTAACAAGGCCCGGGAAATTCTTTTTAAATCTATTCCTAATCGACCGAAAGCAGCCGCCTAAGCCCAGACTCAACTTCAACCCTTCAGACTCATACCTCGATTGGAATGTACTGATACCAGCATGACGGTTACCGGAAGATGTTTGTGTGGAGCAGTTAGCTACAAGATCGACTCACCACCGTTGCTGGTGCGGACCTGCTGGTGCCGGTTGTGCCAAACCATCGGCGCCGGAAGTGCGACGGTCAACGCGGTGTTTCCGAGCGCGGCCTTCGCGGTCACCGGCGAATTCAACACCTATACCAGCACCGCTGACAGCGGAAACATCATGCACCGGCGGTTTTGTCCACGCTGTGGCACCCATGTGTTTGGTGGCTCAGAAGCGCGACCGGACATCGTAGTGGTGCGAGTGAAAACTTTGGACGAGCCGGAGAACGCGAAGCCGGCGATGACGATTTGGACCTCACGCGCCCCAAGTTGGGCCAGTATCGATTCGAGGTTACCGACTTTCGAGGCTCAACCGCCACCGCCACCGCGGGGATGAACTCGCACTGGTGCCGAAAGACCGCTTATCTCCGCCGGATTCAGCTTGCGCCACTGGCCGCTGCGCAGATGTCCGAGCTGAATTTTCCCGATGCGCACACGGCATAGCTGGCGGACCGAATAATCGAAATGCGCGCACATCAAGCGGATTTGTCGATTCAGACCTTGCACCAGCACAATCCGAAAGGTGATCTTGTTGATCCGCTCAATCCGGCAGGGTTGCGTGCGAGTGCGGTGAATCGGTACCCCGTTCGCCATACCGCGTAAAAAGGCCGGGGTTATCGGCTTATCGACGACGACGAAATATTCCTTCTCCAATTTATTTTCGGCGCGGAGCACCTGGTTGACGATATCGCCGTCGTTGGTCAATAAAATCAATCCTTCGGAGTTCTTGTCGAGCCTCCCGATCGGGAAGATCCGATCCGGATGATCGATGAAATCCACGATATTGCGATCAACCTCCCGTTCGGTCGTGCACTCGATGCCGACCGGCTTGTTCAGCGCGATATAGATTTTTGAGCGCTTGACCTCAAGCTCGACCGGCGGCAGTGCTTCACCGTTCACGCTGAGGTGATCGCCGTTCCCCACGACCACTCCGAGATCCGCGCGACGTCCGTTGATCGTGACCTGCCCTGTCGCGATCCATTGATCGGCTTCGCGACGTGAACAGATCCCGGTTTCGCTGATGTACTTATTGAGTCTCATAGTTTCCAGGTTTGCTTAAGGCGCGAGTACAAGATCGGCGACATACCCTACGCTGCGCGCATGGGTATTATCAGAGTCGGCGCCGATCCCGACACCGATGACCGGTGGCAGCTGCTGGGACTCGTCTCCAAATAGGTTTAGAAAATCCTGCGCGACATTTCGTTGTTCGGTGCGCCACCGGGCTTTTAGCGCGTCGCCGTTAGCCAAAACGACGTAGCGGACGCGACTAGTGTAGGCGTTCTCTAACGTGGTCCCCGCAGGCAACATTGGATCCAATACGTAACACACAGTCGCCGCCGGTAGCGGGACCGGGCTGCGCGCTCGCGCGACGCGCAATATCTGCCGCTCAAAAAACGGGACCTGGCGCAGCGGCAGATCGAAGAAAACACACACCTTCAGCGTGGTGTCGTCGGTTTGCTTATGACGCAGATCGGCGGCGGTGTTGAAGATTTCAACTCGCCAAAGCCAACTCAATGTCTGCGGCACCATCGCACTGTTCAACGTCTGCACTAGGTTCCCATAGGCGTTATTAGCCTCGACCCGTAGCGCGCGGCGTCCGTCCACTTCGACCAATGAAAATTGTGTTAACTGTTTCTTTTGTTGGGGCAATCCGACGACCTGCCACGGGGCGGACGGCGTATCCCCAACGTCCGCCCATGGCTGCAGGAGCGAGTCACCGTGCGCAACGGCTGTCATCGCGGCGAGCACAAAGCACAACGATTGGCGAACGAGCGCGCGAAACATCTGCAAACTCGTTAGCCGCGTCGCCACGCATGGTAACGGGCGATCCATTTCAACACGACGTGCGGTTGGTGATTCCGCTTCCATGCGCCTGCGACATACTTGTTGGCCTCGGAAAACGTGGGATAAGTGTGGATAGTGCCCAGGATCTTGTTCAAGCCAAGTCCGTGTTTCATCGCAAGGACGTATTCGGCGAGTAACTCCCCGGCGTGGCTGCCCACGATCGTGACACCAAGTATTCGATCCTTGCCAGGGACTGTCAGCACCTGAATAAAGCCCAGGGCGGCACTGTCGGTAAGCGCGCGATCGAGCTCGTCTAGTCCATAGCGTGTGACTTCATACGATATCCCCTGCGCTTTGGCCTCTAGCTCGTTGAGGCCGACCCGCGCAATTTCCGGATCGATGAACGTCGTCCAGGGGATCACGCGGTAATCCGCTTTGAATTTTTTGAACGTGCCGAACAGCGCATTCACCGCTGCGTACCAGGCCTGATGCGCGGCAACGTGGGTAAATTGATAGGGGCTTGCGACATCACCACACGCCAGGATATTAGGGAAGCGGGTTTCGAGATAGTCGTTGGTGGCGAGAGTCGGACCGGCAAGACCAAGTTCTTCCAGGCCATAACCACTTAAACGCGCCTCGCGACCAGCGGCGCACAGCAAGCGATCGAATTCAATGCGGGATTCAATGCCATTGCTGCGCACTATCAACACCCGTTGCTCGCCCACCCGTTCGCAGCGCAGCGCTTCATGGTTGGTTAGCACCGTGACACCGTCACCTTCCAAAACCGTCTGCGCAAAGATCGACACTGCCTTGTCTTCACGCATTAATAGCCGGGGCGCACGCTGAACTTGCATTACTTGCGATCCTAGGCGCGCGAAACACTGCGCCAGTTCACAACCGATAGGCCCGCCGCCCAACACGACCAAGCGTTGCGGCTGCTCGCGGATCTCCCATACGGTGTCGCTAGTGAGATAACCCACTTCTTGCAAGCCGGGTAAGTCGGGCACCAACGGCCGACCACCGGTGGCGATTACGATATTCCGGGTCGTTAGGCGCTGCTGCGTTCCGTCGTTCATTGCGATGTCGACAGTCCATGGATTCACAATCTTGGCGTAACCCTGCAAGACCTCGACGCCAAGCTCGGTGTAGCGTGCGACCGAATCATGTGGCTCAATTTTTGCGATGATGCCAGCGATTCGCTCCATGATCTC
Source organism: Gammaproteobacteria bacterium (assembly GCA_009692265.1). Taxonomy (GTDB): domain Bacteria; phylum Pseudomonadota; class Gammaproteobacteria; genus CAIKBL01. The sequence continues at coordinate 19,516 of SHZM01000054.1, read as the reverse complement.
GGCAAACTTGAATTGAATGGCCGGGCGCGCGAGCCCGTATTTCGTCGCGTCGCGCATTTGCTGCACAACGGCCGCCGATTTGATCAGGGATTTACTCGGCACACAGCCGTAGTTAAGGCAGTCTCCCCCCATTTTGTGGGCTTCCACCAACGTGACCTTGGCTTTAACCGCCGCGCCGATATGGCTCGTGACGAGACCCGCGGCACCCGCGCCGATCACCACAAGGTTGCGGTCAAAACGCTTCGGTTTTAAGTGCCTCCACGGTGAATAGACGCGACGGCGGTGTACGAGTCCGACGACTTTTTTGGCGATCAGCGGAAACACGCCCAGTGCGACAAACGAGCCCAACAACGCCGGCGAGAGGATTCCCCGGACAGATTCGAGCTTGGCGAGTTGGGTGCCAGCATTCACGAACACCACGGTACCGGCCAACATCCCGAGCTGACTGACCACGTAGAACACCCGCACCGGCAGGTTAGTCAGCCCCATAACCAGGTTAATGACAAAAAACGGAATCAATGGCACCAGTCGCAGGGTAAACAGGTAGAACGCGCCCTCGCGCTCCATTCCACGATTTAGCTCGACGAAACGCGCGCCGAAGCGGCGCTGGATTGAATCCCGGAGCACGTACCGCGAGGCGAGAAACGCCAGGGTCGCGCCGATGCTGGACGCAAACGACACCACGACCATCCCCAGCGACAGGCCAAAGATCGCGCCTCCGGCCAGGGTCATGATCGCAGCCCCGGGCAATGAAAGTGCGGTGACTAACACGTATAGGCCAAAATACACGGCGACAATCGAACGCGGAGATTCTGCATAGAGCGCGGCAAACGCGTGCTGCTGCGCCTTGAGATACTCGAGACTTAGGAAACGCCCGAGATCGAAGACCACGAAGGTAGCGAGCAGGACGAGCAATACACCGAGAATCCAAATTTTTCGCGGCGGCATAAGGTGGGCACTCTTGATAACGTTGTGAGGGGCGCAGATTTGGGACCGCCCGAGTCCCTATACCAAGACCGGGGGTATCCGCTCAATCTTTCTGCGGTGCCGCGCGCGTCCGTCTTGTGCAATAGTGGCAACCGTTGAAACTACCAAGAATTCAACCACCATCGACACCACCTCACGAGGGAGGGATACCGTGACCACGCCCATGAAAAAAATGCTCGAAGGCATCAAGGTTCTAGATTTCACCCAGTACCTGGCCGGGCCCGCCGCCACCCGCCTACTCGCGGACATGGGCGCCGACGTACTCAAAATCGAACGTAGTCCCGATGGCGATCTCGGCCGCAAAATTCATTTCGTCGCACCGGGGATCAGCGCCTTCTTCCTCGCCGCGTCCGCCGGCAAAAAAAGTTTGGCGGTTGACTTTAGGAGCGCCGAAGCCTTGACAATCGTGAAACAGCTCGTCGCCCAAGTTGATATTGTGATCGAGAACTACAGCCCCGGCGTGATGGCCAAGTACGGGCTCGATTATGCGTGCCTGAAGGAGATCAACCCCACCTTGATCATGTGCTCGATTTCCGGCTTTGGCCAGGACGGACCCTACGCACACTACACCAGCTTCGACATCATCGCGCAGGCCCAAAGCGGGGTGATGGCGATGACCGGCGATCCGGACGGCCCGCCCCAATATGTCGGCAACTACATCGGCGATCCCAACGCGGGCGTGCACGCAGCCGTGGCCATTAATGCCGCGTTATTCCATCGGTTGCGTACGGGCGAAGGGCAATACATCGATATTTCGCAACTCGAATCGCTGGTGTATCTCGACTACATCAATTTCCCGCTGTCAATGATGAGCAAGGGTGCAATCCAGCCCAGGCGCTTCGGAGGTGATTTCTTTTCGATTTGCCCGTATGGCGTCTATAAATCGAAACAGGGCTATGTGGTATTCGCGGTCGCCGAACATCAATGGAAGCCCTTGGTCCATGCGATCGGCAGGCCTGACCTCGAAACTGATCCACGCTATGCCACTCAAATCGAGCGCTGCAAACGCCGGCCCGAAGTCAGGAAAATCCTGGAAGATTGGTTACAGACGTTCCCCGACGACACCATCCCGCTCAAACTCATGGCCGACTCCCGCATCCCCTCGGCCCCGATCCTAGAGATCTCCGAAGTCCCAAGCCACCCGCAGATCCAGGCTCGCGGGTTGTTTCAGGACGTGCCGCATCCGACCCTGGGCAGCACGCCAATCGCCAAAGCGCCGTTTCATCTGTCCACGACTGCGGTGTCGATTCCGTTCCGTGCGCCCTACCTGGGCGAGCATAACGAGGAGGTATTGCTCACCCGCCTCGGCTACACCCCTGCTCAAGTCGCAGCGTTCTACCGCGACAAGGTCATCGTGCAGGATCCTTACCTCGCCAAGTAATCGTTTCGGTTAAGTAATGTTTTCCTATAGATATAGGAGTCTCTTAAGAAGTAAGATGAGATAATATTTCGATCAAAGGGTTTGAACATGAGCCGAAACGCACGTGCCATTGGCGGTGTATTAGCCCTCGTATGCCTATCGGCGGCTCCCGCCCTGGGCATTGCCGGCGAAATGTCTAATATGGCCTCGAAATTCGATCGCGCGATAGCGACCTTTAACCCCATCGGCAAGCACGTACGCAAACCGATCGAACGGGCGGTCCCGAGCCTGCGCTTCAAAGGCTCAGTCCGGCAATGGTCCGATTTTCTAATCGATACCGACGATCACATTGGCTTCCGCGAGCAGGATTTCCGTTTTCTGCAGCTACAGAACCTGCTCGAACTTGAGATGGCTTACCAAGTCGCGCCCGGACTCGATATTAACGCGGTCACCCATGGGCTTTATGACGGGGTCTATGACTGGCAAAGCTCAGGCGGTCTGTTCGCCGACGGAATCGACCGCACGGCCGAGGTTTATAACGACGCCGAGCGGGTATTACGTGAGTTCTACGTGAGTTACCGTACCCCCCGTTTCGATCTCCTCGTGGGCAAACAACAGGTCATATGGGGCAAGATGGACGGACAGTTCATCGACATTATTAATGGCATGGATCGCCGTGAGTCGGTACAGCTTGAGACCGAGGATTTTGAAACGCGTCGCTTGCCGACCTGGATGGCGAATACGACGCTCCATTTTGGGCGTAATTCGCTGCAGGTGCTGTATATGTTCGATTTTGAACAAGACCGCCAGCCGCTGCCGGGGTCACCCTGGGCCTCGCCGTTTATTCCGCCGGCCTCGCTCAGCACCGATATTACCCACCCGGTCAACCGTCCGAGCTCTAGTTATTTTGGAGATCACGAATTCGGGCTGCGCTTCGACCGCTCGGCTGGTGCGCTGACTTACGGGGTGATTTACGGCTATTTGTGGGACAAGAACGCGATCGATCACGTGATCGGTGTTGAGCCGCAACTCGGACAACCGTCCTTACTGCATTTTGAACCACGTCATGAGCGCTTGCATCATCTCGGCGTGACCACTGATTACGCGACGACGATGCCACAACTACCCTGGGTGGGCTCGGTACCGGTAGTGCTTCGACTTGAAGCGCTGTGGACCCACGGGGTGCGCTTCGTGGACTTCACCAAGCAAGCCGCCGCGCGTGCCGGTGACTCGACCGATGGCACGGCTCAACACGATACCCTGCGCGCGGCAATCGCGGCTGAATTCGGCCTGCCGTATAACACCACGTTTATTCTGCAACCGTCGTACTACCATACGTTCGGCTGGAACAAGCATCTGGGCTATGGTTTCGGCGGCGGAATTGGCGACGAATGGACTATCCTTCCGGTGATGTTTTTGTCGCGAACCTTCGCGTTTTCCCGCGATCGATTGAGCGCGCAGTTCACCGCGTTACCTGTGATCAGTGGTCCCGAAGTCGGCTGGCAGGGGATTAAAACTAAACTCCGCGTGAAATATAAATTTTCGCAATTCGTCACCGGCCAACTCATCTATAACGGCTACGATGCGGGGGAACCCACCGATTTTTACGGTCAATACGATGAATGGGACAATATCGGCTGGGAGCTGAACTATGAATTCTGACCCGCGCACTACCCCTCGCCGGAATCGGCGACACGCGCTCGCAGCCTGCTTGCTCGCGACTTTCGGCTGGGTTACAGGGAGCAGCGCCCAGGAACCGACCTGGCGCACGGTCGATCAACTGACCGAGGAAGAACGCGCACAGTTTGATCCGAACACCGCGGCCCCGCGCGATGCCGCGATCCCCTATTTGCCGGCGGAGCCGTACCCCTTTGAAGCGCCTTACACGGCGGAGGAAATGGGTTATCGCTCCAGCGAATTTGCGCATATCGGGCGGTGGTCACATTCGCTCGTCGATGTGTACGGGGCGATCACCACCTCTGGCTACATCAATCAAGGCGTCTCAGTCGGCTACGTAATGGTAACTATGCCCCCGGGGATCGAGCCCTACGGCGCATATTTACGCGACATTAAGGCGGGTGATGTCTATGCCCGCTGGATGCTCTACAACACCTTTCCGCCAGAGACCGAGGCCGAGCAGCAGCTCTGGATGGTTTACCGGACCGATCCAAAAATCACGACCAAGATGGACTTCTTTGTTTATTCTCCCCAGATGCGGCGCGTGCGGCGCCAACCGCAGCCGCGACGGGATCAGCGCTTCCCGGACAATGCGCAAACCTTTGACGATGTGATGGGTCGTGATCCTTGGGAACTCGAATGGAGTTTGATCGGTACCGACGTGCTTTACAAAACCGTGCGTTATCCCAATACGCGGCCGACGATCACGCTGAACGACGGCCAAGCTGGTTTCGTTGAAAAACAAACCGCCGATATCAAACCAATGAGCGATGAGTACCCGCATTATCAGAGCGACGGCGGTGTTAAATGTTGGGTGCTGAAGGCGACGGTCCGACGTGATCTCGTGCCGGACTACGCGGAAAAAACCTTACTCTTTTGGGTCGATCAGCACAGCTTCTATCCGCTGCGCACCGAGAAATACAATCTCAAGGACGAGCTGATCATGATCGAAGTCCGCAACGCGGAGATGGCGAATCCCGAATTTGGTCAACACGGCTACTCCGCAAGCATTTCGCTCTACTGGGATCTGGAACACGACATCATGAGTTACAGCCTGCATGATGGACACACCCCGCACACCTGGACGCCAGAACAGCAAGCCATGATTTTCACTCCCGAATTCATGCGCCGGCAGTGGTTGGTCGAATCCGTGAAATCGCAGGCCTTGATCGAGGATCCAGACCATTATTTCTTGCGGCCGGAGATCCATCGCGATAAATTCCCCGCGGAACGCAAGATCGTGCTGGCACCCGAACTTGAAGCGCGGAGCCAAGCCGAGGAAGCGGCGGGCCATTTGATTTTTGAAACTGCGGGTGCCTCGGACACGAATTAGTTCGGCCGCGATGCGGCGCAGTGCGCTCGTCGCGGCAGTTGGAGCCCTGCTGGTCCTGGCGGGCTGCGGAGATCGGGAACCGGTCCTAGTAGGACGGCCTGACGGCCCCTATCGGTTGACCCTGAGCATCGAACCCCCGGCGCCGCTGCCAGCGGTGCCAGCAACTCTAACCTATCGTTTAACCGATACCGCGAGTAGTCAGCCAATCCGCGATCTCCAGGTGTTGCACGAGCGCCGGATCCACACCTTCATCGTCGCGCGCGATTTCTCGAGCTTTGCGCATATTCATCACGAAGACTTCGCGCCGATCCTTCCAACAGAGTTGGCCGCTGGGACCTTACACTTCCCCTACGCCTTCCCGAGCGCGGGTGATTACCGGATAGTCAGCGAATTCACTCGTCGTGATCGGAGTTGGATTAAACAATTCGACCTCACGGTTGGCACTGCAGCGCCAGTGCGGGCGAAAAGCGAGTTACGCCTTGAAGCGAAGGACGGTCCGTACCTCGGAATCCTGGCCATGTCTCCCGCTCAACCGGTCGCGGGTTACGACGCGGAGCTCGTATTGAAGGTGACTCGAGACGCGACGGCAGTGCGCGATCTTGCACTGTTGCTCGGCGCCGAAGTCCATGTCGCGCTCTGGCGCGAAGACGGCGGGCAGTTTGGCCACACCCACAGTTTCACTCCAGAGATGGCCATGATGATGCGACACGGCCAGCATTCCGCCGCGATGATGCTGCAGATGATGTCGGCGCCCGCCAAGTTACGCTATCCAGGACCACAGGTACCGGTGCGCTACAGATTTTCAACGCCTGGGACTTATCACGTCTTTATGCAGTGCGCACCGGGTGGCGGGCCTCGCGTGTTTCACTTCGCCTTTGAGGTGCTCGCCGACGTACCCGGAGTAGACACAACGCTTCATTCAATAGTGCCTTTCGAATGACCATCGGCGTAACACGTGGAGTAATCGTATGCGCGTTCTTTAGCATGAACGTGTCAGCCGGCCATGGCTTAATGAATTCATTTGCTGGCATTGAGTGGCTACCGTCGCCGGGACTTACCCCCGAAAGTTGGCGGTATCGCACCGATAGCTGGCAAGAGTCCGTGTTGCTATGGCGCGCGAAGTCGCCCCTCGACGAAGTTACGATCAGCGAGCGCATCGCGCGTGAAAAACTCGCGGAACTGGAAGCGATGATCCGCGCCGGCAACCTGGCGGCTGCCGAAATCTCCATTGATCACTATCGGCACTACATTCAACACGCCGAGGCTGCGCTCGCCAAAGTTGCGCCTCAAGCAAGTGCCGATGTAACGCTTAAGTTCGCAACCGCGCTACTCGAACATCAATTCATCATCACTTCTGATTACCTCGATCTTCCGCGCGATTCTCGCCGCGTCGCCGCTGGAATGATCGAAACTGCCGCGAAAGCTTACGCGAACTTGCGCGCGCAGCTGCCACGCCGGATCCAGGAGTCGTTATTCTTCAAGGAAGAGGAGGTCCGGTGGTCGCGACAGCAGGCAGAAGGCGCCGATGCCCAGGGACTGTGACTTGTACGTAATGAGGCGGTGCTTTGTCAGCGCAATTCGTTAGAATCCCGGGCTCGCCTCCCGCCTATGCGCGAAGGGGGAATGGGAAATTCAAGGTTGTTCTAACACCGGATTTGCACATGATCCACACTACGAATCGACATTTTTTCGCTTCGCGCACCTCGGCTGATCGTCCGTGACGGGTGCCCTCGACGGCGTTCGCATTCTCGACTTAACCGCGGTCTTAATGGGGCCGTTCGCCACTCAACTACTCGGCGACATGGGTGCCGATGTCATTAAGGTCGAGCCCCCTGCGGGTGACTCGACGCGTGCGCTAGGACCGATGCGGCACCCACAAATGGGCGGCGGATTTTTGCATGTGAACCGTAACAAGCGCAGCCTGGTACTCGATCTAAAGCAAGCCGCCGGACGAGATGCGTTATTGCGTCTTGTCGAGACCGCGGATGTACTGATTTACAACGTGCGGCCGCAGGCCATGGCACGGCTGCGCTTAACCTGGGAGATCGTATCCGCGATCAATTTGCGTCTAATTTATGTGGGTGTGTTCGGCTACGGACAGACCGGCCCCTATGCCGCTAAGCCGGCCTACGATGATCTGATCCAAGGCGCGATCGGTCTGCCTTCGTTAGTGGCCAAAGTTGGTGATGGGACGCCGCGGTATGTACCGGTGGCAATCGTTGATCGGACCGTGGGCATCGCCGCTTCCAACGCGGTCTGCGCCGCGCTTTATCGACGCGAGAAAACCGGCCTCGGACAATCGATCGACATTCCAATGTTCGAAACCATGGTGCCGTTTATCCTCGGTGAACACATGGGCGGCGAAACTTTCGTGCCGTCCGCGGGACCGCCTGGTTACGCGCGGATGCTGGCACGCGAACGCACCCCGTTTGTCACCATGGATGGTTATGTCTGCGCGCTAATTTATAACGATCGTCAATGGCAGAGTTTTTTTGAACTAATCGGTGAACCGGAACGCTTTAACAACGATCCGCGCCTCGTAAATATCGCTACTCGCACCTTGCATATCGAAGCCTTGTACACCATGGTCGCCGACATTGTGCGCACCGGCACCACCGCTGAGTGGCTGGGGCGCTTTGAGCAAGCCGACATCCCAGCCATTCCCCTGCACACCCTGGATTCGTTGCTCGCGGATCCGCACTTGCAGGCAGTGGGCTACTTTCAGTCGACCGAGCATCACAGTGAAGGACCGATCCTCCAAATGCGACCTGCGGCTACCTGGTCGGAGTCTTCGCCATCAATTCGGCGCGGCGCGCCGCGCTTGGGCGAGCATAGCGAGGAGATTTTGCGGGAGGCCGGTTACTCCGATTTACAGATCGCGGCGTTAGTGGAATCCGGTGCCACGAAGATTATCGCGCCGGCGGCCAAGCACGGTTGAACAGCGAGTGCCGCGTGTCCCCTTGAGGTTGGATGCGGGTGCCGTCGAGCGAAAAATTCCGTCTTCATGGCGCGTCCTGCCCCGATTGTCACCAAATTACCAGCAAATGACATGTCTCGATATCGAGTAAATGGTGAGGATTCTTCTATGATTGGCACTACGCGTTGAGGCGCGATCCGCGCCAATAACCCGACCTGAGAAGAGGTTCGAGATGAACAAACCAGTTCCCCAAGAGTTAGTCACCAGTGGCAAGCTAACCATCCCCAGCCCCGATGTGCTTGGATTCGATCCAACCGCACTGCGCCGCAAGTACGACGCCGAACGAGATCGGCGCCTGCGACCCGAAGGTGCCGCGCAGTACCAGGACATCGACGGTGAGCTTCATCACTACAACGACGATCCGCACATTACAGAGCGGATTGAACGCGCCCCAACCACGGCAACCATCGAAGTCGCTATCCTTGGCGGTGGTTTCGGCGGCATGCTGATGGCCGCGCGGCTCGAGCGAGCCGGTATTCGTGATTTCCGCATCATTGAGCGCGCCGGCGATTTTGGCGGCACCTGGTACTGGAATCGCTACCCGGGCGCCCAGTGCGATGTCGAGTCCTACATCTACTTACCGCTACTCGACGAGACTGGCTATATGCCGTCGCTGAAGTATTCGTTCCAACCGGAGATCTTCGCGCACGCTCAGCGCGTCGGCCACCATTTCGACCTCTACTCGCGCTCGTTCTTCGAGACCCAAGTCCGCGAACTGCGGTGGGACGACCTGGATGCCCGCTGGATTGTCACGACCGACCGTGGAGATGTGTTACGCGCGCGGCACGTGGTGATCTCAAGCGGCTCGCTGAACCGGCCGAAGCTGCCTGGCTTGCCCGGTCTGCGCAACTTTAAAGGCCATACCTTCCACACCAGTCGCTGGGACTATGACTACACCGGCGGCTCGCCGGCTGGCGACCTGGACAAACTCCGCGACAAGCGGGTCGCAATCATCGGCACCGGCGCGACGGGCATTCAGGCCATCCCGCACCTAGGCGCGGCCGCTGGTCACCTGTATGTGTTCCAGCGCACGCCGTCGTCGGTCGATGAGCGCCGTAATCGCCCAACCGATCCCGCCTGGTACAAGTCACTACAGCCCGGCTGGCAACTAGAACGCAACGATAATTTCACCAAGCTTTTAGTCGGTGTGCGGGTGGAAGAAGATCTCGTCAACGACGGCTGGACCGAGCTGTTTAAATCGCTCGGCGAGCTGCAGGACGGCACCGGTGCATCGAACTTATCCGATGCGGACATGAAGCAGCTCGGCGAGATCGTCGACTTCCGACACGACAACCGAGTGCGCGCGCGCTGCGACGAAACCGTAAATGATCCAAAGACCGCCGAAGCCCTCAAACATTGGTATCGGCCCTGGTGCAAGCGGCCCTGCTTCAACGACGAATACTTGCCGACCTTCAATCGTCCGAACGTGACGTTGGTGGACACCGGCGGCAAGGGTGTCGATCGGCTCACCGAAAAGGGTGTGGTAGTCGACGGAGTCGAGTACGAAATTGATTGTCTAATTTTCGCGACCGGTTTCGAAGTCAGCCGCGCGACGTATACGCACCAAGCTGAACTCGAAATCATCGGGCGCAACGGCGTGACGCTCGGCGAATACTGGGCGAACGGCATGCGCACCTACCATGGCCTGATGAGCCACGGTTTTCCGAACCTACACCATATGGGCTTTACGCAGACCGGCTACACGCCGAATTTCACCTACCAGCTGGACAAGCAGGCACAACACCTCGCCGCCCTATTCACTGATACGAAGGCCCGCGGCCTGCGGGTGTTAGAGCCGACGAAGCAGGCCGAGGAAGACTACCTCAAGCTTGTCATGGCGCCCAATGGGATGACGGAGTATCTCGCTAACTGCACGCCCGGTTACTACAACGCCGAAGGTAACGCGAAGGCCAATCACGAAGGCTTTCTGCAGGGTCATTACCCCGAAGGTGGCTTGCGTTTCTACGAGATGCTGGCGGAATGGCGCGCCAAAGGCGACTACGCCGGCTTAATCGTTCGCTGAACTATGCGGGGGCGCACCAGGCCTCCGCGTCGCGGCGCCTTTAATATCGCGATTTACTTCCCAGCCCGCTCTCGAAACTGCCCCGGTGCAGCACCAAACCAACGCTTAAATGCTTTGCCAAAATTGGCGGGATTCGTGAAGCCCAACGCGGCGGCCACTTCTTTTATTTTCGCGTGATCGTTAGCGAGTAGTTCAACGGCGCGTGAGCGTAGAAAATCATCCATGATTTCCTGATACGTCGTGCCGAGACGGCGCAAGCGTCGAATCAAAGTACGTGGCGCGAGATGCAAATCGTCCGCGACGGCATCCAACGTCGGTAATGCGCGGCGGCGATCGGTTTGTTCGAAGGTGCGACACAAATAACCGCGCACCCGGCCCAACGTTGTTCGTTCCGCTGATGACGACATGGTGGCTTCGCATTGCGTGAGCGCATGCGCCCACGTCGACTCCATATACCCTAAGTTCCGCAATTGTCGCCACGCCATGGGTATCGCGAGCGCGGCACGCGGCGAATCGAACACCACAGGGCATTTGAAATACGCCGAATAACGCGCGGCGTAGGGTGTTGCTGGATAATCGAGTTCCACGGTTGCGGTGCCGAGATCGACGGCATACACCAAATCGAGATATTGCTGCAGGATGATGAGCGGAGTTTCTACCAACAATGGTTTCGAGGCGCCGAGATCAATGAGCGGGCAGAGTTCGGCAAGGAAGCGCTCGCCGTCGCGCCGGCCCTGCATGTGCAAATACGGAACGCGTTCAGGGAAAAAACGCAGAAACGCATCAAGACCATCACCCAAGGTGGGCGCGCTCATCAGTGCGACGCTGAGTGCACCGTGGAAGTGATCCGATAGCGTGCCGGCCCACGCCAAGTACCACTCGGGTGTGGCGGCTAAGCTCTGGGTGTTGCGGATGTATTGCAGTGCCTGGCGCACCGTGATGCGACGGCCGGGATCGTTCAAGTCGGTAGTGGTCAGTCCGGTTCCCGACAACAGATGTTCGTGCGGAAAGAAGCGAGCAAGGTGCCGGCCGTACGTTACCGGCATCAACAACCCTTCGATGACATCTCGATCCACGCTTCCGACCTCTGTGCCTGGGCTGTCACCAAAGTAACAGAAAATGTCAGGAGCGTCTCTGGTTCGGTCCTGGTTCTGGGACTATGTTGTGCGCTGGCGTCGCAGGTGACGAACGCATGGCAAACCCACCGGAGGACAGATGACTCAAGACGAAATAATTCAACGTAATGTCCATAAAGTGCGTCTGTTCATCGACGCCTGGGAGGCGATCGATCCCGATGTGGCGATGGCATGCCTCGCCGAAGACATTGTCTATATCAACCAACCCTTGGCACCGGTCATTGGACAACGCGATGTACGCAAGATTGTCGCGGGCATCATGAAACTTTCAAAGAAAGTCCATTGGGAGCTTCGCAATTGCTTCGGTCGTGGCAATACCGTGGTTACTGAACGCTTGGACTGCTGGGATTTCGATGGCAACGGTTGGGGTCTCAAATTGCCGTGCATCGGCATGTTCGATGTGAATGCCGACGGCAAAATCTGTGGCTGGCGAGATTATTTCGATAATCGCCTGTGGTTCGACAACGGCGGCCCGACTTTACATCTCGACTAGTCTTTTTTGCCTGACTAAACGCTGACGAAGTCGTACCACCCGTATTCATGGCGAAGCGTCGGCGACACGCTGCCTAATTGCTCAGGAGACGATAATGGGGAACCAAGAAAACTGGAAGATTGCGCGTAACGAAGGCGTTGTGCGCGCCTTTCTCAAAGGCTGGGATAATCGCGATGTCGAGGCCTGCATGGCAGTGGTCACGGATGACATGTGTTATCTCAACCAGCCGCTTGAAGCGATCCGCGGCAAGGCCAATGTGCGCAAGATGATCGCGTCAATCTTCGTGCCAGCGAAAAAGGTCGAGTTCAAACTCGTCAACGTCTTTGGGCACGAGAATAAAGTGATCACCGAGCGCGTCGACCAATGGGATTGGAACGGCAGCGGCACCTGGCAGATGGCGCTCAAGGTCTGTGGCATGTTCGAACTCACCGACGACGGCAAGATCTATGAATGGCGCGAGTACTACGACAACGAGTACTGGACCAAGATGGGCGGTCCAAGCCTAGAGCTTTAGCATTGATTCACCACCGGAAGGTGACGGGTAAATCTATCGCGCCCGCGCCTTGAGCTATTAGGGTCAGGTGGCATACCCTAAGGATCCTGACCTTTATTGGTGATGGACAACCGCCGGTATCACAACTGTGAACGTTGCTTGATCGCCTGTTTCGACCATTAAAGACGCCGGTAGTGAGAAGCGTGTGGTCGGTGTCGGCGGCTTGGGGCAGTAAAAGGGATTCGTTATGCGCATGACTGCCGCCGAGTTTCGCGCCTGGGACGCGAAATCGATCACCTTGCTCGGCATGTCCGGAGTCGGGAAAACGCATTTATCGACTCGGCTGCGGCAGGCGCATTGGTTTCATTATTCCGCCGATTACCGCATCGGTACGCGCTACCTGAGCGAGCCGATCCTCGACAACATCAAGCGCCAGGCGATGCAGGTGCCTTTCCTGCGCGATCTGCTCAGATCCGATTCCATTTACATCTCGAACAACATCACGGTGGATAACCTTACCGCGGTGCTAACTTTCCTGGGAAAATTAGGCCATGCCGCGCAGGGCGGACTCGATCTCGAGGAATTCAAATTGCGTCAGCGGCTGTATCGCGATGCCGAAGTCGCCGCGATGCTCGATGTCCCCGAATTCATCGCCAAAGCGCGGACCATCTACGGCTATCGACATTTCATCAACGATTCGGCCGGCAGCTTGTGTGAACTTGATGACCAGGAGGTCCTCTCGGTTCTCGCGGCGAACACCGTGCTGATCTACATTGAAGCCACCGCCGCGAATGGGCGTGAACTTTTAACGCGTGCGGAAGCCGATCCCAAACCCCTGTATTACCGCACGGAATTTCTCGACGTCGAACTCAGCCGGTACATGCAGGCTCGCGGGGTAAGCCGAATCGAACAAATTAACCCCGACGATTTCGTGCTGTGGATGTTTCCGCGTTTATTCGAAGCACGGATCCCGCGCTACGAGGCTATCGCACGGGACTACGGTTATACGATTCGGGCAGATACGCTGGCGTCAATACAGACAGAACAGGAATTCCTGAGCTGTATTGAAGGGGCATTGTGAGCTTATCGGACAGATTTATTTTCTAACACTCGACGGAACTCGAAGCTTCTTGCCGGTTCGCACGAGCCCGTTATCGGCGTTTGGTTCAATAACTACTTGGTCGGCCACGCATTCAAAAGTGTTTTCGCGAAAATAGAACAGAAAATGCTGACCCTGACCACTCGGCGTTCCCACTGCCTGCCAGTCTGCGGGTAAGGCGAGTAACGGATCCGCGCCTCTAATTAAATAAAACTCACCCCAGGCCGGCGCGAGCGAACTGAATCGGCATTTTCCTCGATACCAACCTTCATCGTTCGTCGCCCCAAGGCGATAACGCTCGCAGTTTTCGAAACGAAGAATAGCGAACTCATTCAGCTCAAAATCCGGAAATTGCATAGCGTCGAGGTCGAACTTAAGCAGCAGATCGCGGCCATCGACTTGAGTCGTGGGGTTAGGCGCATTGAGATCCGCATTCCAGCCGTCGGTGAGTTGCAAAAAGGTAAGACTGGCCGAACCACTCTCAGCGTCGATACTTTGTGAATCGGTCAGATTGATCACAATAGGCTCACTCGAAGAATTGATCTGACGTGAGGCATGCTCGACCAGCTCGGCGTCGATGAAGGCAGCGATCATCGTACGGTAAACCTGCTCGGTGACGGCGGCGTCCGCGCCTAACTCGCGCGCGAGATCGCGCACCTTGTTGATGACATGTTCCACACGCTGCGGTGCCTTCACCTCGTCTGTTGTCTTCTTAAAGCACGCCGCTTGTTTAACGTACCCGCCGCGCTCAGCGATCAGTGACACGATTCCCGCGTCTATCCGATCGATGTTTGCGCGGATTTCGTCAATGGACTCGCAGGGTATTACGTCTTTCAACTTAGGAACGGCCGTCGAACGGCGCGTGCGGTGAGACCCACTGGGTGCAGGGCAAGGCGCAATGCGGTGGAATAGTCAGCACTTGCTCCGGGTTGCGACTCCACCGTGCTCGCAAGGGGCGTGCTGCACGCAGCGTAGCGCGACTTACCCAATGGATGAAGACCATTTGCAGCACCTCCTTTAAGTTGATCATGAGCTTCCCAAGGATGTCTGGTGATCAACCGCCGTTGCCGGCTTAAACCGCTCATCGATTTCACGCCGAAGCTCCGCGACGAGCGCCTCTAAAATCGCGACTCTTTCAGCCAAGGGCCCGGCGCTCCGTTCCTGCTGCAACTCCGCCACCGAATCAATCTCACCACTAAATAGATGGGCGTAACGATGCTCCCTGGCACCAGGGGCCCGCGCGAGGCGGGCGACGAATGGCCCGTCATCGCGGTTCATCAAATCGATCAGCGTCCGTTCTACTTCACCGACATCGGCGAATTCGCATAGGCGCTGAGTATGCTGCCGCAATTCGCCAGGGGTCTCCGGACCGCGTAGCAGGAGCACACAGACCACGGCCAATTCCTGCGGTAAAAACTTCAGTGCACCGTACTGAATATTGCAGAAGCGATGCTTGTACTTCGGCGTGCGCCCACCGCCGTAGCCCGCCTTATCACTGACTAAAAAGCGCTTTGCGAGACCGTCTAGGGCTTCCTGCAGCTCAGAATCTTTCAATTCCAGCACCGGGTCGCGCGCGGTTTTTTGGTTGCACGCAATCGCGAGCGAGTTCAGTGAGAGCGGATATTGATCAGGGGTGGTGATTTCCTTTTCGAGTAGGCACCCCAGAATCCGCGCTTCTATCGAGCTGAGTTGAATATTCATGGCGCTACGCGACGTGGATCATCAGTTTTCCTTGATTCTCGCCAGTGTAGAGTTTGCGCAAATTAATCACTGCAGTCTCCAGGCCTTCCTGCATATCGACCTTGAACTTGAGCTTGCCCTGCGCGAGCCAACCACCGAGGGCCGTGATCGCTTCGGGATAGCGGTTGGCGTAATCGAGCACGATGAAACCCTGCACTTTCAATCGCTGCATCAGGATCATTGGATAGTTCTTCGGGCCGGGCACCTCACTGGTCGCGTTGTACTGGGAAATGAAACCGCAGGTCGGAATCCGCCCTTGCAAATTCATTTGTTTAAAGCAGGCATCGAGAATTTCGCCGCCGACATTGTCGAAGTAGACGTCAATGCCCTTCGGGCAGGCGCGCTTTAGCGCGCTAGCGACGTCGTCTTTTTTGTAATTGATCGCGGCGTCAAAGCCTAGTTCCTTCACGATCCAATCGCACTTGGCATCGCTTCCAGCTAAACCGACTGCACGACAATTCTTGATTTTTGCGATCTGCCCCACGATTGAACCGACTGCCCCGGCAGCGGCCGAGACCACCACGGTTTCACCAGGTTTGGGATCGCCCAAGTCGAGCAACCCGAAATATGCAGTCGGTCCAACGACCGCGAAAAGGCCGAAGGCGTCGCCTACCGAAACACCGCTCGGTGGTCCCATCTTGTTGATCATGCCAGGCGCGGCAATTTGATAGTCAGCCCAGGTCCCGAGCCCGCTCACCACATCCCCCACCGCAAAATTAGGATTTTTGGATTTGACAACTGTGCCACACACGATTCCGCGCATCGCAGCGCCCAGTTCGACCGGTGGCATATATTGATCCATATCGCTCATCCAAATCCGATTGGTGGGATCAAGCGAGAGGTAATTTAATCGGAACGAAAACTGCCCGTCAGTCGGCTCGGGGATGGCCTCGTGTTCAAAACTTAGGACATCGTCGCCGATTATACCGACGGGACGTTTGCGCAAACGCCAGACTCGATTCGTTTCGGTCATCTATATTTCTCCTTAAAATGGGGGGCGCCAATATCGAAATGGGTTAGCGGCGCGGGCGGTGGACATTATCAGAAGCGGGGAGTCGCCGTCTCGCTCACCTGGCACCGACTATTTCGACCTTGCGGATCGACTGATATCCTCAAGCGGAAAAATCTGTGACGATGTTCGTGCGGAAGGTCGTCACCCAAACTAAGGAGGCTAGCGATGAACGAACTCGACATCTACGCGAAACAAGGCTTCGGCAACAGTTCGGGGTTTGGCGCTCGGCCAGCGCTGTTAATTGTCGATTTCGTCATCGGCTTTACGGATCCCGAACACTTCGGCGGCGGCAATATCCTGTCGGCGGTGGCTAACACCAAAACCTTGCTTGCCGCCGCGCGTGCCCACAGCCTGCCGATTGCCTACACCCGAATCGTGTATGCGGATCATCAAGCGGATAAGGGCATTTTCTGCCTGAAAGCGAAGGGACTGGAAAAATTCACCGAACACGCACCGCTCGGTCAAATCGTGACCGAGTTAGCGCCGGAACCAAGGGAGTTGATCGTCCGAAAATCTCAGCCCTCGGCGTTTTTCGGTACTTCGCTCGCCGCGTGGCTGATCAGTAAGGCCGTCGACACCGTGATCGTGACCGGCTGCACCACCTCTGGTTGCGTGCGTGCCTCGGTTGTCGATTCAATGAGCCATAATTTTCGAACTATTGTCGCCAGGGACGGAGTTGGTGACCGTGCGCTCGGACCACACCAAGCGAATTTATTCGATATAGAGCAGAAGTATGCCGATCTGTGGACTTGCGCCGAGATCGCGACTCATCTACAGGCGTTAAACCAGGCGCGGGAATCATGACTGAAATCGCGATCCCCTACGGGGCTTACTGGTGTACCCCATTCGCGCGCTGGCAGGGCAGCCTCTCTCATCTACATGGTTTGAAATTCGCGGCCCACGTTGCAAGGGCAGTCTTAAGCGCTCGCAATATCTCGCCCATGGTATTCGACTATGGCGTGCTTGGATTCACAGTCCCACAGCGCAATTCCTTCTACGGCTTACCGTGGCTTGCGGGAGAACTCGGCGCGCCGCACATTGGCGGTCCCACCATCATGCAAGCCTGCGCGACCAGCGCGCGGGTACTCGCGCAGGCCGGCCAGGAGATCACGAGTAGACAGGCAACGTGCGTGCTGGCTATCACCGCGGATCGAGTTTCGAATGGTCCCCATCTCTACTATCCAAATCCGCAGGGCTCTGGTGGGACCGGCGACACCGAAGATTGGGTACTCGGTAATTTTGAATGTGATCCGTATGCCGCCTGCAATATGGTCACGACCGCCGAGAATTGCGCGTCGAAATGGCACGTGTCAACGGCTGAACAGCACGATCTCGTGCTACAACGCCACGCGCAGTATCAAGACGCGCTGACGGAGACTCACGGCACCACGTTTCAGCATCGCTATATGGCCTTGCCGTTCGCGGTGCCTGATCAACGTTTTCAGAAAACACCCTCAACGCTAACTAGCGACGAAGGGGTCCATCCGACGACGTTGAACGGATTGCAGAAATTAAAACCCGTCACGCCGGGTGGCACGATCACGTACGGCGGACAGACTTACCCGGCCGACGGTAATGCGGGGATGATTGTTACAACTCCCGCTCGCGCTAAGGAGTTAACGCAAAATCCGGCAATTAATATTCGCGTCCTGGCGATAGCGCAGGCCCGCGCCGAGCGTGCAATGATGCCGGCGGCACCAATCCCCGCCGCACAGCGCGCCCTTGCGGCGGCGGATCTCACGATAAAGGACCTCGCCGCGATAAAATCGCACAATCCCTTTGCAGTGAACGACATTATTTTTGCGCGCGAAACAGGCGCCGATCTCGACACCATGAACAACTATTGGGTGCTCCCTCATCTGGGGGCATCCGCAAGGCCCGACCGGAATGCGTGCGATCATTGAATTGATCGAAGAACTAGCGATTAAGGGGGGTGGGTATGGTTTATTTCACGGCTGCGCGGCTGGCGATACCGCGATGGCTGTCGTCATCAAGGTCGAGTAGGCGATGAACATCACCGGTGCCTGCCACTGCGGCAACATTCAATTCAGCGCTGAAATAGATCCGAAACAGGTAGTCATATGCCATTGCACTGATTGCCAAACTCTCTCAGGTTCGGCATTTCGCATTAACGTCGCAGCGTCGCCCGACTCATTCACCTTCACCCGCGGACAACCGAAAACCTACGTCAAACTCGCACAGAGTGGTAGCGCGCCTGCACGGCTTTTGCGCGAATTGCGGTACGCCACTGTACTCGTCCGCACCGTTGAACCCAGTTATCGTTTTTCTCCGAATCGGCGCCATTCATCAGCGCGATGTGCTCCATCCGTCAGTGCGGATTTGGTGCCGTTCGACGCCGCGGTGGTTCGGTGAACTGCACTCGGTTCCGGGCTCTAGCGAGCAACAAGCGTTAACGGCTAACAGCTGATCGTGTTCGAATATCTTGTGTGTTTCCGGTTCTCTGTCCCGAGAGGAGAGGTGGACCACGTTCATTAATAGGAACTCAATTGTTGCGCCTGCGCCTCGATTAAATGTAAACCCATCCGCTTCGCCTGCTCTACCGCAAGTACGATAGCCTTTCTCGCGTGCTGCTCGCACTCGGTTGCCGCGACACCTTCGAGCGTCCGCGATTTCCTCAACAATATCGAGGCTTTGATCCGGTAAACTTCGGGCGCGTACAGCGGTGATAGTGGATTGAAAGCCACTGCTTGCTCGATAGCGGTGAATGCCGGTGTGTAATCGCCGGTCAGCGCAAGTGCCTCGGCATGCAACGCTGTGAACCAATTGAGCAATATTTTTTGACCGACCACCTGATAGTCACGCAACCCTTGGTCGAACTGCACTACCGCTTACGCCGCGCGGCCATTACGAGAATTAGCCCACGCGTGAAACAACACCGCTGATGAGTGAAGCACGCGTAGATGGTGTTCGTCGGTGACGGCGAGTAGCGCTTCCAGTGGTTCGGCGCTTCCTGCGATATCTCCCGCATGCAGGCCCGCGATAACTGCGCCGGTTAACACGAACGCACGATCGTGTGGAAGTACATTCCAATCGAGGTATGAGTCTGAAGGGTTGAAGTTGAGTCTGGGCTTAGGCGGCTGCTTTCGGTCGATTAGGAATAGATTTAAAAAGAATTTCCCGGGCCTTGTTAAGGTGCTCGGCAGCCGCATTGTCACTCATTGCAAA
>SHZM01000010.1 GCA_009692265.1 Gammaproteobacteria bacterium | reverse complement strand
GGATTGCGAGCTACATCCACGGCTTCTACAACCCGACTCGACGACACTCGACGCTCGGAAACTTGTCGCCGGATAGCTATGCGCGGACACTGATGGCCGCGTGATACTTCAACCCGCTTCTTGGCGTCCGGCTGGTAGGGGCAGGTTCAGTGACTGCAATGGGTAACAAATCGGCCGCCGAGGCGCATAAAAGTGCGCGCAGCTGGTTGGACAAACTGAAGCCTGAGCGATTCTATGAAAATTCATATCTCCCAGTGCTGCAACAGATGGGTACCGAAATCATCGATAGCCTGGGGCCGATAACGGCTCGCCATCTCAGTGTGATAATTGCGAGGGCGCACAAGTTCGGAAGGACGGGGACGCAGATAAAGGAGCAGGTGTGGACTGCCGTGGGGAAGCGGCGACGGGTTTCGAATGAACCCTCTGGCGAGATTGTTTATTGGCCTGACGGCGCGCAGATCTCAAAATCGCTGCCGTTTCGAGGTTTACTTGTAAATGGAGAACTCCGTAGCTGGCAGGATGTTCCGTACCAAGAAAAGTTCGGGCTGGCGTTGGAAATAGCGGGCTCAGAGAAGCGAACCGATCTGGCTGCCGTAATGGCGGCACGCATCGGATTCTCCCGACTAAAGCAGGTCACGCGCGACGAGTTGGAGACGCTGATTATCACTGCGCTTGACGAGTTAAAAACGCGATAGAAACAAACGAGAGACGGTAGCGACCCAGTCTCTGGATTGTCTGGAAAGTTCCAGATTCAGGTAAATTCTAGGGGCAGTGGAATTGGGGTCTCGTAAACGCTCGATGCGGGCGAGTGTTGGCGCCAGTGTTGGCGCCGGCCCCGGATTGAGCCACGCTGCCGATGCTCGAGTGAGCCAGCAATCTTGGCTCAAACCCCAGCAGCGGCACGGGGTTGGGAACCGTCTTGCTGGCTCACCGAAGGACCGGCGCACATCCCGGAAATGGCTC
The DNA here is from genome assembly GCA_009692265.1 of Gammaproteobacteria bacterium. GTDB lineage: Bacteria > Pseudomonadota > Gammaproteobacteria > CAIKBL01. The sequence goes on along the minus strand of SHZM01000010.1, from coordinate 75,825 downwards.
AAATCTGCGTCGGCGCCAACACCCGGATTTCCATCCTGCGCTGACCCATTGTTACGTTCAGTATCCCTTGCATCGTCAGTTAGATGTCACGATTCAATGCGGGTCAGGCGTTTGTGTGTTGACGCCGACTGAAAATTGACCAGTTTAGAGTGGTAGTGCCGATCGTGAACTGACCAGCGCATTCATTGGGCGTTCACTGGTCAAACCGAAACCGGCACTCCTGGTCAATTCAGCGCCGGCGTCAACAAGTGACACGGTAGCGAAGGCGCGGGGCTTGCTGTTTCTGGTGCAAGCGCCGTGACTGAGTGGTGCGGGGACAATCGAACAGTGGCGGACGGTCAAAGAGCAGAGACAATCGAAGGGCGCTGAAAGTCGGCACTAGCGGGACGGCGGTAATCCATACGAAAAATCAAAACCGGGTATGAAAGCGGGTACGAAATGAATATGAAAAATGACGAACCGCGTATTTTCTGGGCTTTCAGCCATTAATTGCGGTTCAACGTGTAACCGAAGCGGCCCCTGGCTCGACTTCCTTTCGAGTAACACACCGCCAGGACTCGTAAATTCGCTATGATTCGCGGCAGCTAATTGCGAAATCAAGTGCAGGCGAGCGTGAACACTTACCAAACAATCGAAGTTCTCCCTTTAGCTGGAGCCGTCGGCGCCGAAGTCCACGGCGTGGATTTACTAAGGCCGGTGCCCGAATCGGTACTTGCCGAGATCCGCGCGGCATGGCTTGCCCATGGTGTCATTTTCTTCCGCGAACAGCCTCTGCCCGAGGCGGCGTTCCAAGCCTTCGCGGAGCGCTTCGGCGAGGTCGTCGAGTATCCGTTTATCAAAGGTATCGACGGCTTTCCGTTGATTATTCCGGTATTGAAGTTGCCGCATGAGCTCAACAACTTTGGCGGGATCTGGCATACAGATACGGCGTACCTTGAAACGCCGCCGATGGCGACGATGCTGATCGCGCGTGAGGTTCCACCGTTTGGGGGCGACACGTTATTTGCGAGCGGTTATGCCGCGTATGAGGCGCTGTCGCCTGCACTGCAAACGATGCTCGCGAGTCTGCGCGGCGTGAACACCTCGTCGAAGGCCGATGTCACGAAGACTCGTGAAGATCGGATCAAGGAAGGTGGTACAGAGAAAGTTAAGCAGGAATTCTCGGCCGAGCACCCCGTCGTACGAACACACCCGGAAACGGACCGCAAAAGCCTGTATGTGAATTTCGGCCACACCGCACGCTTCGCGGGGATGACCGAAGATGAGAGCAAACCACTCCTAGATTTTCTGTTCGCGCATCAATGCCGCCCTGAGTTCACGTGTCGCTTCACGTGGCGGGTTGGCTCCATCGCTTTCTGGGACAATCGCTGCGTGTTGCATAACCCAATCAATGACTATCACGGCTACAAACGCCTGCTACACAGAGTGACTTTGAAGGGCGATAAGCCGCGTTAGGATTTCTCGACCAGACCAGTTGCACTGGTAGTGACAGGGAGTACATTCCAATCGAGGTATGAGTCTGAAGGGTTGAGATCCTGCTGTAGATTTTGCCCGTGCTGGATAGCCCGTCCGCTGGGTGGAAAATGCCGAGACAATCGCCACTGCGACTTCGCCTGATCCTCAGTGCCGTACTCGCGATCGCGTCGGGCCTTGCGCACGCGGCGAACAAACCGAAATACGCGGGTTGGTCCGACGCTCCCCCGCCCGCAGGTTGGTCAAGCGACGCTTATTCGCCAGACCACCCCCCTGTTTTCGGTGAAGGGCTCGATGCCTCGACGCTGGGTCCTGCCGGACACTACGACGCCTACTTTGATCCCCATCACCCGCTGAAGAACCCAAATCAAGACCCGGGCGAGAAATGGGGGGCTGAATCTGGACGAGACGGCAGCCCGTCGGTCGGCAGCGCGAGTGCCGATTGGAACTGGGGCGAGCGTCATTTTGACGACAAGTTCACGGCCTCCATCATCACTAATAACTGCAAATCACCGCAGCCGGTACTGATTACCGTTAACGATATTCCCTACCTCACCTTGCCAGCAACGCTCACGGTAGCTCCGGGACAGACCAAGGTTGACGGCAACGTCTCACTGCCACCCGAGCCGCCACCGCCGCTGCGCTTGGGCTTGCCCGGCGAGCCGGGGTGGGGACATGTAGATTTTCCGTCGTTCATCGCGCCTACCTTCCCACCGCCCAAACTCCATCAACCGAATTTCACCCCCATCGTCGGCAGTGTTGTCACTTGGCATCCGTGGGCACCGACCGAAGAATGCAGTCCGAGACGCCAGACCTATACGGTCAGCGGGCACATTCACTTTCGCCCGCCGCCGCCGGAGGGTGCGGGTGGGCCGGAAAAGATTGCCTCGCCCAGCGTCTGCCAAGTGTATTGGAACATCGGGGTGCCGCCGGCAACGTACCAAGGCGAAGACTGTACGCAGGAGATGCGCGGTTTCGCCACCGCGTTCCGCGAACGCGTGCTGCCACCTTATTACACCAATGCGCCTGAAGAATGGCTGTGGCTACCGAGCAGCGAAGATGTCCAAACCTTCTCGGTACCACAGCTGCTCGATCTAAAAGCCCACGCCAGCGCGCTGATGGGCGGGTCCTGATTCAATGAACGACGTTAGATCCACCGCGTTGACGAACTGTAACCGCCGCAGGTGGCTACCAATCGTGATCGCGCTGCTGTGGGCCGCGCCGCTGATCGCGGAAGAAGACTGGGAGCGTCGCGCAGCCGAAGCCGCGCAGACTGAGAAAGGCTTCTTCGAAAGCGGCGGGGCGCGCGATCCCAACGTCCCAATCTCACCCGCGCAGCCCACGCCGGGTTCGACGCCTGCCCATATCCTAGAGGCCGATCAAAAAGTAGCAGCCCAGCAAGCCGCACGGCTCGCGGCGCAACGCGAGGCCGAACAAACGGCCGTTACCCGACTGACCAATCAACTCCAGATTTCGCGGTACGAGCACGCCAATCAACTATCCGAATTGCAGGGGCTATTGAGCAGCGCACAAAGCAAGCTCACGGCGGCGGAACAGAGCAAGGACAAACAGAAAATCGCGACTCAGACAGGAGTGGTCGCTATTTTCGGGGAACAAATCCGCGCCAAAACCCAGGAGATCGTGGGTTACGAGCAGCGCTTACAGCTCGAAATCACCAAGGCGCAAGCCGAGCCTCGCGCGCAAGAAGAAGCCACCCGGGTAGCACGGGCAACCGATCTCGCGCGCGCGGTCACCACTAGACAGACACAGATCGAAGTCGCCGCGCAGTTCGAGAAAGACCGACAGAAAGTCCTCGAGGCGCACCAGGCGTGGCTCGCACAACAGCAAGTGGCCCTCGCGAGTGCCACGGACGCGCTCGCTGCTGCTTACAGCGACAATAGGAACGACGGGATCGGCCCCCAACCAACACCGGAGCACTGCACAGCGCGATACGTCGGCAGGCCACCGCCAGCGGCGGTGATCCGTCACGCGCAGTCGAGCGGGCGCTCTATTCAGTGGAGAGCGCCGAAGCAGTCGCGGCCACCGAAGAGAGTGCCAAACGGGTGGCAACCGGGGCACCTGCGAGCACCACGCATGTCAGCATCTTCAACGAAGTCAGCACTGAATCACTGTCCGATTTCGCACTCGATTATGCCGCGGAAGCGCGCCAAACGTATGGTTCATGGGACGGCTTCAAAAGCCGGGTTCTGAAGGGGTATATCGCCGGGGTCGGCGAAGGCGCGTGGGGAGTCGTCAAAGATCTGTTTAATCTCGTCGTCGAACTCGGTGATTTGACCGGTGAGAACCTGGAATCAGCCGTAGAAGGGATGACCGGCGCCGAATTGGATATCTTCGGCGATGAGAACCTGCAGGCCGCGCGCAAGATCATCGAATCGGCGGACAAACTCATTAGCAACGAGGATGGCGCGGGTCTCGAAGAAGCCCGTAAGCTGGTCGCGGCCGCCGAGGCGATCCAGCGAGTGATTAAACGCAAAGCCGAAACCTTGGCGGGTTCCGGTGAACGCGGGATACAAGAAGGCCTGAACCTCACCGGCCAGGCCACCGCCAACGTGCTCATCGACCCACTGCAGGCGGCAGGCGCGGCCGCGAAGGTCACAGGCCAGGGAGGCGAGCGATCACTGGTGCCGGCAAGGCGCAGGACGCTGCCACGGCGGCGCGAGCAGCCGGCGTGGCGAGTGATGTCGGTGCCGCCGGTCGAGTCGCCGACACGGCTGGCGACACCGCAGTTGCCGGCGAGCGTGCCGGTGCCGCTGCCCGAACGCCCACCGGCGCCGTGAGCTGTCCCGCGCCAGGCCGCGCGGTTGGTCCAGGCCGCCTCGATCTGGTCTCGCGGGTCCGTAGTCTTCTCGCGCGGCGTCGCTCGAATATCGTGCCCAGTCACGGCGATGTCATTTCCGATACTGCGAAAGCGCGCAATGAAGTGATCCTCATGCGCCCGGTCAATCAATATTCGACCGGTCTTATCGCCGACAACTACGCGACCAAGGGCATGGGCATCAAGGGCAAGAGTTCAGACTGGGGTCCGCACGCCGGCACCATCCCCGTCGACCCGAAACTGAGCAAACTTGGCAATCCGACCGCAGCACCGCCGACCCCGAATGAACTAAGGCTCTACGAGAACTACAACAAGAAGGCGCTCGGCGAACCCTACGAGACACCGATCAAAGACGACTTAGGAAACGTCTCGGGTTGGGAGCAGCACGAGGCGGTCCCCGCGCTCGCTAAGAAAGTGCAGGTTGAAGGCCCAGACGGCAAAATGATCGAGGTGCTCGGAGATCCGCAGACTGGCCGCCCAATCACTGCCGACTACGATCTCTTCGCCGTTGGTAACGAACGCGGGCCCGGCGCTGCGTTCCCGATCGATCCCAAAACCGGGAAGCCGCGAATGCACGACGAAATGGGCGGGATCACGGCCAATGAAATGGTGACCGCGGACGCGATCAACGGTGGCGTGAAGACCGCTGGCTATGAGGGTGGCAACGTCGTGCATCACGGCGCGGCGAATCGCTTCGAAAATGCGCTGAATCCGAAATCCGACTTTCCGATTACTGCTTTCACTCCAGATGGAAATGTTCACACGCTAGCGAACCCAGACGAACTCAACGATTTCTACAACACCTGGAACAAGCTCGGCTACAACTTAGAAGCCATGCCAGGCTGGGGCCTCGATCCGAATAGAGTTCCAACAGGCAAGTTCGCGCCCCTGGCGGAGAATGTGTCACTCGCCAATCGCGCGGCGGCGGCAGGAATCGTCGTCACCGCGCAAGGGGTCGGTGAATGCGACGAACTTGAGAGTGACTCCGTAGACTTAGTCGATCCAACCATCACCCCACTTACGACCGAAACCAGTGGCCGCGCGACGACAGGTGGTGGTGCGACCGGCGGCGGCGGAGCCGGTAGCGGGTCGGTACTCGTGACTGGCGGGACCGGTGGGTTTACGACGATCGACCCGGTCTACTTCGAGTTTGGCAGCGGCACCCAGGTCGAGGATCCTCCTCCCTACTGGGATCCGGAACGCTTTATTGGTGACAAATTCTGGGTTGAAGTGGAGCAGGTGTTTACCGTGACTGGCAATAATCCGTTTGATCCCCGTGATCCGCTCGCCGACGGTCAGAATCAGCTGCGCCGAATTATTAGCGAGCCGCGCCGGGGACCGGTGATCACCCCCCCCGGCGGTGGCCCTGGACCGGTCATCACCCCCGGCGGCAGTAATCCATTCACGGACAACACGGGCAATTACAGCGGTAATTCAGGCTGCGGCTTCAGCCTGACGCGACTGGGCACGAGCGGCAACAACGTCGTCACCTTAACCTTAACCGGCAACGGGACGGCGCGCTTCGACATCGACACCGCCACCGGCAACGCGAATTCACAGGGCAACAACCTCACGGTGTTGGGCGACGTGGGACACAGCTGTCAGATCTTCAATGTGCAGAACAATAGCTTCACATTGTTCTGCTTCAGGCCCGGTGCGTCATGCACCGAGCCATTCAGTCGATGAACGCCACCATGATTTCGCGCACGGCCGTCAGGCGAATGCTGCTAGGTGGCATGGCGGTCGCGATTGTTTTCGTCACGGCCGACGCACGGCAGTTCAGGTATTTGCAACCGATCGCCACGCCCAGCACCCGTAGCGCAGCGTTACCGGCGGGTGCCACACCGGTCGAACCGATTGTTGCGCTGAGCCGTGACCAAGTCGAACCGGCCTTGACCCGGGTAATAGAAAGCTGGAATTCGCAGGCACTAGGCGAACAGCTCGGCGACGGCTTCTACGACAAGAGTCGTCTACTGGACGCCATCGATACGACCGCACCGCGCGATGCAAGCCTGCGTTTGCAGTCGATCCAGGGCGTTCAAACCCTGCAGCAGTACCTCGAACCCGATCCGGTGACCGAGGGCAGCACTCGCCTCGTGAGTCGGGTGTCGGTTACCGCGAGAACCCAACTCGAATTCACGGCGGGCGACGGCAGCTTCACCCGCCGTCCGGGGGTCAACGAATTCATCCTGCGCATTACCCACCCTGAGCAATGAGGATGCGCGTTCACCTGCTCTTCGCTTTGGCGCTCACAGTGAGTGGAAACGTAACCGTCGTTAGCGCTGACGACACCGCCGGGGTGCTCCCGGAATGGAATCTCTACGGCTCAAACACTTTGCGAGTCGATCACTACGATGTCTACGGGCCTGGTGCACAGAGCCCCTATCCGTTCGAAGGCCCGATGATTTATGACGAGTTTGGCCTCAGCCTCGATCACCAGGACTGTGAATATGCGCGCTGGCGGGGACAGATATTCGGCGTGTTGAACGCTAACGAATATCGATCTTCGGATGATGACCTGGTGCCGGAGGTCCTGAATTTGACCCGCGAGGCTGGCGATGGCGTGGTCCCGTATCGCTGGGAACTGGGCGATTACTTTTCCTACCAGAGTTACATGACCCAACAGCGCTCCTTGAAGGGCGCGCAACTGGAATTGCAGCCGCGCTTCGGGAACCGCGTGGACTCGTTGATGGTGTTCGGGGGCGCGAATGAGTCGCAGTGGCAGGATCTAACCGTTGGCGATAACTATTCGAGTGGCGCCTCGTATCTGTTGAATTCGGAAACCTTAGGAGCCTGGAGTTTCAATGCGGTGTACAACCATCGCAGTGGACGCGCGCTGTTCGGAGAGCTGGATCGCGATCAAGTCGTGACGAGTGCTGCGGTCGAACGCACGGTCGCGGTCGCCCGACAGCAGATAACGTTTGAAGGCGAGTACGCGCATTTCGACGGCGATCACGATGGCTTGACCGATGTCGCCAGCGGCCAGAGCCGCACCGGCAAGGGTTATTTCATGGAGCTGCGGGGCTTCAGCGACGCGCTTCCGCTGGATTACCGGTTGCGCGGCGAGCGTTACACGAAAAACTTTCGACCGCACGGCGGCGTGGTCAGTGCGGATCGGCGCTCCGCCGAAATGCATGCCGGGTGGCGGTTCGACTCCGGTCTGAATCTACGTGGACGCTATCAACTCTATGATGACCTGTTCCAGACCGGCGCGGAGATCGAGACTCGCGTTGGCGGCGCAAATCTCAGCGGGCCGTTGCTGGCTTCGCTTGCGCCGAATTTAATTGGTCAGGTTGATTTTTTTGTGCAAACCCGCGGAAACCCGACCCGCACGATTGACCTTCGTACTATCAATCTCGCTGCCGATTTCACCCAGCCCCTCGCGGCCGGGTGGTTCGGGCGTCTCGGTCTTTTTGCCCAAGACTTCGACGACCGGACCTTGTTCGACGCGGACAACGATACCTGGCAAGCCACCCTCGGCGCCGATCACGCGTTCGCGCTGGGACCGCTCTCCGGCATGATCTCGCCCGGCATGATGGTGCGCCTGCTGCGCGACACCCGACCCCAGGGTGATGAGTTTCAACCGACCTTGGCCTTTGCCCTCGGCTATCAAGAACATTCAGTGGGATTCAATTACGGCACCTTCATCCAGGAGCGGCTCGACACCGGCACCACCGACGTGAACACCCACACGGTCACGGCCGACTATCGCTACACACGAGCCCGACACGTGTTCGGCGCTGAATTGAATTTTTTGGGTTTCAACCCGATCCCGGTCTGAATACCGATGCGTGGAACGTCGGCGTGTACTGGACCTATCAATTCGATCGTCCAGCGACGAGACCAGGGTTTGCGCGCGGCGCGTTACCGTACACCGGCGCAGTTGGCAGTATCGATTTAGTTGAACTCGCTCCGGGCCTTGGCTTCGCCACAACTGTCGAACGCCTCGCCGCGCTCAAGCTAACGGGCGGCTCGCCGCAGGGGCGCTTCGAAGTCTACGAGTACCGGGTGTTGCGCGACATCGAGCAGCGCCAACGTCTCGCGCTGGTGCACAGCGCCGATCAGATCGACACCAGCGCCCTGGTGATCGACTTCGACAGCACTGGCGGCGTCGACAGCGTCGCACAGACTTTCGAACGGGTGCGCAAAGCGTTGATCGATCGCTATGGCGCGCCGACCTTCGTGCTGGAGGAAGGCGAATTCACCCCGAACTTTGTCGTGGACATCAATGCACAACGACTCTTGCGCGTGATGGAATGGGAAACGCCGGTCGGTGTGTTGCGCTTTGGTCTGCGGCGCCGACTCGATGGTCGGGTGCGTATGGAGATCCAGCATCGCCGGAGCTTCCCACCGCTGCGTGATCTGCGTTGGAGCCTGGAAGAGCTGCGCTGAGATTGTGGAGCAGTGACGACGAGATCAACTTCGCGCATTCGTTCGTCGCTAGCGACCAAGTGCGACCTTACCGATAGGCGTCTATCTCGACTGTGTGCTGGCTATTCCTCCTCCTCGCGCCTTGCCCTGCACCCAATGGAACACACTGCACGCGCCGTTCAACTGCCGTTTCTAGGTTGAAAAACTTGACTGAGATTAGCTAGCCGCAGCCTTCAGAGCATCGATACGTTGCGCGCGCAATGCCGAACGCCGTACTTTCCCTGCGTCATCGCGCACCGGGGTTAAGACAAATTCAAAACTCTGCGGGATCTTGTACTGCACTAAGTGCAACGCCAGGTGGGCCAGCAGTTCCGTCTCGGTTACCCCGCCTGGCGCATCGATGATCGCGTGCACCCGTTGCCCGAGCGCCTCTTCCGGCAAGCCGATGACGGCGCTCGAACGGACCGCCGGGTGTGCCTCGATCGCCGCTTCGACTTCGGCCGGATAAACGTTCGCACCGCCGCGCAGAATCATGTCGGTTTGGCGATCGGCGAGATACAGATAGCCATCCGGATCGAGCGAGCCAATGTCGCCTAACGACTCCCAGTCGCCAAGTCGCTTTGGTTCGGCACCCAGGTAGCGATACGTAGTGCCCGGCCCTGTATCGGGCAGCATATAAACTTCGCCAACTTCGCCAGCCGGTAATTCCTGGCCATCGGTACCGACGATTTTGATCTGCCCACCGACTTGCGCCCGCCCGACTGATCCGCGATGGCTGAGCCATTCGGTGCCCGTGATCCAGGTCGTGGCCTGCGCTTCAGTTCCGCCGTACAACTCGTGGATGCGTTCGGGTCCCAGCCAGTCGATCCACGCCGCCTTAAGCCAAGGCGGACACGGTGCCGCCAAATGCAGCATTACTTGCAGCGAGCTGAGATCGAAGCGGTCGCGGATTGTTGGTTCAAGTCGCCAGATCCGGTGCATCATCGTCGGAACCAGGAGCGTGTAGTCGACGCGATAACGTTCGACGCACTCAAGCGTATGTTTTGGGTCGAACTTCGGCAGAACTATTACGTGATTCCCCAGAAACAAGCCGCGTGCGGCAAACGTGAACGGCGCGTTGTGATACAGCGGACCGGGGATGAGTTGAACGCCGTTCGGCTGGATGCGATAGGCGGAAGCCGTTGGATCGAATTGGCCTGGGAATCCGGACAGGATTAACTTTGGCCGTCCGGTGCTGCCACCGGAGGTCGGTGCTCGCCAATGCCGCGCGACCCGCGGCGGGAGTGGGGTATCCGGTAAGTCTGGGTCGGGTTCGAAGCCGGCCGCGAGCACGGTTCTTTGTCCCAGAGATCCCGGCGTTGCACCGACCACTATTTTGGAATCGGCGAGGGCAACAATTGCTTCACGTTCGAGCTGCGGTAGCCGATGCGAAATGGGTTGCGGTGTCGCGCCAAGCTTCCAAGTCGCGATGGCGACCTCTAGGAACTCTAGTCCATTTGGCAGTGCAATCGTCACGAGATCATTTTCAACTACGCCAAGCGCTTGGTACGCGCGCGCTAAACGATTCGTGCGTTGCTCCAAGGCGTGACGCGTTAACGTTGTGCCTTCGAAGGTTAGCGCCGGGCCGGTGGGATCCTGGTCAGCGAGCCACTCGATTATCTGGCCGATAGGCATTAAGGCCACGACGACCTCCTGTTGAAACCATGGCTCATCATAGGTAGGCCGTCGCGACTAGACCAGCCGAGGTTCAACTTGCGCGAGGTGTTATCCTTCAAAGGGAAAAGGGAGGATTTATGGATCAAGTATTGAGCGGGATTCGCGTACTCGATTTCGGTCGTTATATCGCTGGACCTTATTGCGCGGCATTGCTCGGTGATCTAGGTGCCGATGTAATCCGCATCGAGCGCCTCGACGGGGGTGAAGATCGCGGGGTCTTGCCCGTAGGCGATCACGGAGAGGGTGCGCTGTATCTCGCAGTCAACCGCAATAAACGTGGGATGACGCTTGATCCGGCGTGTGCGCAAGGGCGCGTCATCGTCGAGAAACTCGTTGCGACGGCGGATGTCGTCGTGGCGAATTTGCCACCGGATGTGCTGCTCAACCTTGGGCTCGACCTTGAAAGTCTGCGCAAAATTAAACCGGATATTATTTTAACCACGGTGACGGCCTTCGGTGCTGGTGGACCGTGGAGTCACAAGCATGGCTTCGACGGCATTGGCCAAGCAATGTGTGGCGCGGTCTCGCTGACGGGCACCCCCGAACAACCGATGCGTGCGTCGGTGGCCTGGGTTGATTGCGGCACGGCATCACTGGCGGCGTTCGGGACCTTGGCCGCGTTAATGGCCCGACAACACTCGGGCCGGGGCCAGAAAGTCGAGACCGCGTTGTTACGCACCGCCGTCGCGTTCAATAACCCGATCCTGCTGGAACAAGACATTAGGGCACCCGATCGTACCGCGATCTTGAATCGGGGCTTTATGTCGGCACCCTCGGATTTGTTTCGCACCCAGGACGGTTGGATCATGGTCGCCGCGATCGGCAATCCGATGTTTAAGCGCTGGACACGGCTCGTCGGCGAAGAAGGTTGGCTAGCCGATGCGCGCTTCAAGGATGACATCACTCGCGGTGCTCATGGCGAGGTGATTTCAGCACGGATGACGCAGTGGACCCAGGCGCGGAGCACGGTTGAAGCATTAGGCGCGTTAGAGGCGGCGATGATCCCTGCGGCACCGGTGTTATCGCCCCGCCAGGCACTTGAGGATCCACACATAAAAGCGACTGGCATGCTGGCCCCCATGGATTACCCGGGATTGCCTCGTCAGGTACTGGTGGCACCGACGCCGGTCGATCTTTCGGAAACACCCGGTCAACTGCGCCTGCGCGCACCGATGTTGGGCGAACATACCGACCTAATATTAGAAGAGCTTGGGTTTGATCCGGCGGCGATTTCCGGATTCCGGCAGGCGCGAGTGATCTAGTAGTCGTTTGGAGCGTGCTTCCTGAGCGCCGATCTCGGCGCTAACATAGGCGCACACCTTCGCGAGGAAAGCTCACATGAGTCTCATCCGATTGGGCAAGAAATCGCCTTTGACGGTAGCCCCGGAGGATACGGTCGCCGAAGCCTCACGCGCGCTCACTGAACGGCGCGTGGGCGCCGCCACTGTCGTGGAGGGCGATCGAGTAATTGGAATCGTGACCGAGCGCGATGTGCTACAAAAGGTTGTTGCCGCGGATTGCAACCCGAAAACCACCAAGGTTCGGGACATCATGTCGAGCCCAGCAATCTCAATCAGCCTGAATACCTCGGTCGCTACGGCCGCGGCATTAATGCGCGAACATCACATCCGGCATTTGGTCGTTCTGGATGAGCATGGCGCATTGCGCGGCGTACCGGCACTTCGCTACGTGCTCTACGATCTGCTGGACGACATGGAGCGCAATGTAGGCGATCTCGTAGGCTATATCATGACAGATGGACCGGGCGGGTAAGGAGATTGCGGAGGAATAGCGCGGGTGTTGTCCTTACATCCAACCTTCGAGCCTCAAGTTTAATCCGCGCGCTTGTAGGCCCGGAAACTTAAGCAATTCTTACTCGGGTCGGCGATCGCGAATAACGCCGCCAGCCCGCCGTCTTCTGCGTCGACTAAGGTTGGAGGCACGCAATACATCACTCCGATGTAATTCAAATGATCAACCGCGCGGTGCCAATCTTCCCAGCCCATGACCAAGCCGAAATTCGGTAGCGGTACCTGACGGCCACCAAATTCGCTATGCGCCGTGCTCGGCAGGGCAGTCACTAGATATACGACGAGAATGCCGCCGAAAAATGACAGATCGAGTTCATTCGCAGCCTCTCTGATAATGCGCGATCCTAGTACGTCAACATAGAAACCACGTACGGCTGCCATATCGGTCGCCGGCAATGATAATTGAAACTGCGGGCGGACCGAAAATTCGGCCAGGGGGCCTATCGAATTAACGTTGCTGGCCATAGGTTTTGAATTGCTCCAACACTTTCGTCATTTCCGTTGCCGATAATAGACTTGGTCCGCCGCACTGCAAGGCGAGGCAATATTGATGGGCAAGATCCTCAACCGCCAAAGTCAGATCGTATGCTACTTGCAAACTCGTGCCGGTCGCGATGAGACCGTGGTTCGCGAGTAGACAGGCGCGTCGATCGACAAGTGCGACGAGTGCGACGTCCGATAGCGCCTGCGATCCGAACAACGCATACGGTGCGCAACGAATCGAATCTCCCCCGGCGATCGAAATCATGTAATGAAACGCCGGAATATCACGGCGCATCGTCGCTAGGGCCGTGGCGTACGGCGAATGAACGTGGACGATCGCACCAATTTCAGGGCGCATCCGGTAAATATCGCAGTGAAAACGCCATTCGCTGGAGGGGCGCCAAGCCGAGCCGAGACTGGCACCGACAGGGTCAAGGGCTACCTGTCTATCGGCCGTGAGATCCCGCGGTCGCACGCCGGTTGGCGTAATCAAAAAACCCTCGGCGGTGCGAAGGCTGGCGTTGCCCGCGGCACCGTGATTCAACCCAGAGTCCTCCAAGCCACGCATCACTGCGGTAAGGGCGTCGCGTGGATCCTGAGTGTTCAAGTCACCGCAAAAAGAGGGCATAGGCAGGGTTATCGCGCTCTTCGGTCCAGTCCATGTTGAGTCCGCCGAGGAACGCTTCGAAGGCGTCGGCCTGCGGGCTGGGAACTTGGATCCCCATCAGCACCCGCCCGGTCGCGGCGCCGTGGTTACGATAATGAAACAGGCTTATGTTCCAGCGCTCGCCAATCTGATTGAGAAAATGCATTAGGGCGCCAGGTCGTTCGGGAAACTCGAAGCGCAGCAGCCGTTCGTCGTGAAGTGCGCCAGCATGGCCACCCACCATGTAGCGCACGTGCATTTTGGCGAGTTCATTGTCAGTAATGTCGATAGCTTCAAAGCCTTTGTCTCGGAGGCTGCACAGCAACGCCTTTTTGTCGGCGTCCTGATTGCGCAACTGTAGCCCGGCAAACACCGTGGCACGCTCATTGTCGGCGTATCGGTAATTGAATTCTGTAATCGCGCGCGGTCCCAGCGCATGACAGAAGCGCCTGAAACTACCTGGTCGTTCGGGAATGATCGCGCCCACGAGTGCTTCACGGCGTTCACCAAGCTCCGCAAGTTCGGCGATATGACGCAGCCGATCGAAATTCACATTCGCGCCACTTAAGATCGCGACCAATTCCTGACCCATGATATTATCGCGCGCCACATATTGCTTCAGTCCGGCTAACGCGAGTGCGCCGGCAGGCTCGGCAATCGAGCGTGTATCTTCGAAAATATCCTTCACCGCGGCGCAGATTTCGTCGGTCGAGACCGTTAACACTTCGTCGACGTAGCGTTGTGCGATTGCAAAGGGTTCGACCCCGACCTGACGAACGGCCGCACCGTCGGCAAATATCCCCACTTTATCGAGGACCACGCGGTACCCGGCTTCGAGCGCGCGGGCCATTGAAGCGGCGTCCTCTGCTTCAACGCCAATGATCCGAACGTCGGGTTCTAACGCCTTCACATACGCGGCGACCCCAGCGATCAAGCCACCGCCGCCGACCGGGACGAAGATCGCGAAAGGAAGGCTGGGGTGCTGCCGCAGAATTTCCATTGCGACGGTGCCCTGGCCTGCAATCACTAAAGGATGGTCATACGGCGGGACGTAGGTATACCCGTACGTCGCGACCAGGTCTTGCGCATAAACGCTCGCCTCATCATAAGTATTGCCGTGCAGAATAATCTCCGCATTCAGCCGCCTGACTGCGTTTACCTTAATATCGGGGGTAGTTTTCGGCATCACAATCACGGCGCGTATATCGAGTCGACCAGCCGCGAGCGCTACTCCCTGCGCATGATTGCCGGCGGAGGCTGTGACCACGCCGCGCGCACGCTCCCCTGGACTCAACGCGGCCATCATTGTGTACGCACCGCGGATCTTGTACGAAAACACCGGCTGCATGTCTTCACGTTTGAGCCATACCTTGTTGCTCGTTCGACGCGAAATAGTTGCCATTGGCTCGAGCGGAGTTTCGCGTGCCACGTCGTACACGGGCGCTTTCAGGATCATTTTGAGGTACTTATCCAGCATCCGCGTAAGATACCATTTGCGTTGCCGTGCAACGGTAGTTCTTATGAAACTCGTCAGGAGGACACTCCTTGAATCAAGATGCTAAAAAGCAGCGCGCGGCCGAAGCTGCCATCGGTTTCGTTGAGCACGACAGCGTCATTGGGGTCGGCACCGGCAGCACAGCCAATTACTTCATTGATGCCCTGGCCAAGCAGAAAGGCCGGATTGACGGCGCGGTCGCGAGTTCGGAGGCCACCGCGAGCCGTCTAAAAACTCACGGAATACGGGTCTATGAACTCAACGAAACCGGCGATTTAGCGCTGTATGTCGATGGGGCGGATGAGGCCACCAAGCACCGCACGTTGCTTAAGGGCGGTGGTGGTGCGTTAACCCGCGAAAAGATTGTCGCATCCGCGAGCCGGCGGTTTGTGTGCATCATTGATGACTCGAAGCTTGTCGATCGCTTGGGCCGCTTTCCGTTGCCGGTTGAAGTTATCCCGATGGCGCGCAGCTTCGTGGCCCGTCAATTGGTCAAACTCGGCGGTCAACCCGAACTTCGCAGAGGTTTTACCACCGATAACGGCAATCTGATCCTCGATGTTCATAACATGGAGATCGCCGATCCCAAGCGGCTGGAAGAAAAAATCAATCAGATTGCGGGGGTAGTGACGAACGGACTGTTTGCGCTAAGGCCGGCAGATATTCTGTTAATCGGTACTGAAGACGGCGTTGAGCGAGTGACCTAGTCACCGCGCCGTCACGCCCCTAGGATTTGTTGGTATCCCCTGCCGCAGGTGTCAACGCCTGAGATTCTTCGCTCTCGTCTCGAATAAATAACCGACAAAACAATAAGCCGATTTCGTAGAGCAGACAGATCGGGATCGCCATCAAGGTTTGCGAGATCACATCCGGTGGCGTGAGGATTGCGGCGAGAACGAAAGCGCCGACGATGATGTACGGTCGCTTGGCGGTCAACTCTTCGCGAGTTGCGATCCCGGTGCGCACCACCAGATAGGTCGCGACCGGTACTTCGAAGGCGGCGCCGAAGGCGAAGAACATCACGATTACGAAGTCCAGATATTTGCTGATATCCGTCATCACCGTTACACCTGTGGGCGCGGCGGCGGTAAAGAATCCAAAGACGACTGGAAATACCGCGAAGTACGCAAAGGCGATCCCACAATAGAACAGCAGGGTGCTTGATGCCATCAAGGGCAGCGCCAAGCGTTTTTCGTGGCGGTAGAGACCCGGTGCCACGAAGGCCCAGATTTGATAGAAGATGTACGGTGCGCTGATGGCTACCGCCGTGAAACAGGTCAGTTTAAAGGGCGCAAGAAACGGCGAGGCGACTTCCGTGGCAATCATCTGTGCCCCGATCGCAGACATTTGCTCCATCAGCGGGCTCGATAGCCATTCATAAAGCGTGTTCGAGAAGGGCATTAAGACGAGCAACACGGCGAGCACGCATAACACCGCACGCATCAGGCGGGTTCTGAGCTCAATCAGATGTGAAAGAAAGCCTTGTTCCGTGGCGTCGAGATTTTCAGAATTCACTGGCGCGGCCATGGGAACTAGCGTTTATCTGAGTCCGCGACAGTGGGTTCCGGTGCTGGCTTGTCGTCGATCAACCGGTTGAGATCGTTAGACCGCAGCGATTGCTCGAAGCGACTTAACTCACGTACGCTGCCATCATTATCAACTTGAGATTTGAAATCGCGGACCATACGTTGCGCGCGGCCCATCCACCGCCCAACATTACGGATAACGGGTGGTAGGCGCTCGGGTCCAAGCACCAGCAGCGCGATTAACCCGATCAGCGCGAGCTCTGAGAAACCAACGTCGAACACGGGTCGCTCAGGTATTCTGCTTATCGCCACTGGAGACCGCGTCTCCGTCAAGCACCCGCTTCGCACCGTTCAAATCGACTACCGGTGTCTCTTCGTTACCATCTTTCATGGCTTTGCGAAAATCCCGGATCCAACCTCCGACATCCGAGCCTATGCCCTTAATTTTCTTAGTCCCGAAAACCAACATCACGATGACTAAAATGACGATCAATTCTTTTATGCCGATACCCATGGTAGGTCTCCAACGCTGCTAAGTACGCAGCACGTGTGTAAATGACTCGCTACTGTCTCTGACGAGACGCTTTTTCTTCAAGGCCGGAGCGACCAACTCTCCGTACTAACTCAGCGATTACTTGCTGAGGCGGGATCCCTCGATGCACTAGCGCCACCAAACAGTGAAACCACAAATCGGCGACTTCGTGAACAATCGCTTCGTCATCGGTTCCGCCGAGCGCGATCACCGTTTCAGTCGCTTCTTCACCAATTTTCTTGCGGATCCTGTCAATCCCATCACGATATAGGCTCGCGACATACGAGGAATTAGGGTCCGCCGCTTTTCTTTGTTCCAAGATCGCGGTCAGTCGGTTCAAGAGTTCATCAGTCATCGCGAAACCTGCGCTAGTTCTCGCTCCGATAGATTTCCGTCGGGCTTTTAAGCACCGGTTCTATCGTTTGCCACACCTCCCCTTCGAGCCGTCTATAAAAGCACGAGTGTCGGCCAGTGTGGCACGCAATGCCACCAGCTTGCCGCACCTTAAGCTGAATTGCGTCGTTATCACAATCCAGGCGGATCTCTAACACTTCTTGGTGGTGTCCGGATTCTTCGCCTTTGCGCCATAGGCGGCCGCGCGAGCGCGACCAATAAACTGCCCGACGTTCGGCCACCGTAACAGCCAGCGCATCGCGATTCATCCAGGCGAGCATCAAGACCTGACCCGTCGTTGCATCGCTCGCTATGGCAGGCACCAAACCTTCATTATTCCATTGAACTTCTTCCAACCAAGTCATAGTCGCATCTCGATGCCGGCCGCAGCCATATGCAGTTTCGCCTCACCTACCGTATACCGCCCAAAATGGAAAATACTCGCCGCCAGGACTGCGTCGGCATGTCCTAATGCAACACCAGCAACCAAGTGGTCCAGCGTGCCGACTCCACCGGACGCGATCACGGGGATACTTACCGCGTCGGCAACGGCGCGGGTGAGCGCCAGATCAAATCCGTCTTGCGTGCCATCCCGGTCCATGCTCGTTAAAAGGATTTCACCAGCGCCATAGTTAGTCATACGAACAGCCCATTCGACGACATCGAGTCCAGTGCGGCGGCGTCCTCCATGCGTGTAGACCTCCCAGCGCTCGGCATCATTCACTCGTCGCGCGTCGATCGCCACCACGATGCACTGGGAACCGTACTTCGACGACGCTTCTCGGACAAAATCGGGGTTCGCTACCGCGGCCGTGTTAATGCCGACTTTATCGGCCCCTGCCCCCAACATTCGGCGCACGTCCGCCAGTTCCCTGATGCCGCCGCCGACCGTCAGTGGGATAAACACCTGAGCGGCAACCGCCTCGACAACTTGCACTAGTGTTTGACGCGAATCACTACTTGCGGTGATGTCAAGAAAAGTGATTTCGTCGGCGCCCTGCTGATCGTAGCGCGCTGCGACTTCCACGGGATCGCCCGTATCCCGAATGTCGATGAATTTGACGCCTTTGACAACACGGCCACCGTCGACGTCAAGGCAGGGGATGATACGCTTAGCCAGGCTCATAGCGAGTCGGTAATCATTTTCGTGGCGCCCGAAGTGCGGCGATTTCGGGAGAATTTTAGTCGAAGTGAACCCGTCTGTGCCGAGCTGAGGTTAGGTTATCCAGGTTTAGACAATTCATCGGCAAGCGTTTGGGCAACCTTGAAGTCTAGTGAGCCTTCGTAAATTGCGCGTCCCGTGACTGCCCCGACGATTCCTTCGTGCTCCACAGCGCACAGCGCCCGGATGTCATCAAGGTTCGTCACGCCGCCGGAAGCAATGACCGGGATCTTGAGATTCTGCGCGAACGAGACTGTTGCGTCGACGTTAAGCCCATTCATCATGCCATCGCGTCGAATATCCGTAAAAACTATCGCCTCCACGCCGTCTTCTTCAAATTTCAGCGCAAGATCTACCGCATCATGGCGAGACAGCTTGGACCAGCCGTCAATCGCGACTTTACTGTCGCGCACATCTAAACCAACGACAATGTGGCCTGGAAATTCCAAACAAATATCCGAGACGAAATGGGGCGCGGTGACGGCTTTGGTCCCCACAATGACAAAGCGGACGCCTGCGTCGAGGTATGTCTGTATCGTGTCCTCGTCTCTGATCCCACCGCCGACTTGAATCGGGATTTGCGGAAACGCCTTCGCGATTTCGTGGATGACCGACGAATTCACCGGTTTGCCGGCGACCGCGCCGTTAAGATCGACTAAGTGCAGACGTCGTGCACCCGCTTCCACCCAACGGCCAGCCATTGCCACGGGATCGTCCGAATAGACGGTATCGTCTTCCATCCGACCTTGTTTTAGACGGACACATTTGCCGTCTTTGATGTCAATGGCGGGGATCAGCAGCATGGGCCTAAAACCAGGGGCGGGCTCGGTAGTGGCGGTAAAGTCGGGTGGTTTAACGATTAAGCGTCCGTGTTAGGGAAATGTTAGCACACGAATTTACAAAGATCGTGAGTCTCACTTACTTAAACCTAATGGGCTTGGTCCCAATTCGCGCCGACCCCGATATCAACCACGAGTGGAACTGCAAGCGCGGCGGCTGATTCCATGAGCAATCGGACCTGAGCGACCACACTATCGACAGCGTCGATCTTCACTTCGAACACCAATTCGTCGTGAACTTGCATGGTCAACCGCGCAGGGGGCTGGTTGGTTTCGATCCACGCGTCCACCGAGATCATTGCGCGTTTAATGATATCCGCCGCCGTACCCTGCATCGGGGCGTTGATCGCGGTTCTTTCAGCATACTGGCGACGCTGCTGATTACGCGAATTAATGTCCGGCAAATACAGTCGGCGGCCGAAAACCGTTTCCACATAGCCTTGCTCGCGGGCGCATTCGCGGATTTTATCCATGTAGCACTTTACGCCTGGGTAGCGTGCGAAGTAGAGGTCAACATACGCTTGCGCCGCACTCCGCTCGATGCCGAGCTGCCGTGCCAAACCAAAGGCGGACATGCCATAGATCAATCCAAAATTGATCGCTTTCGCGGCTCTTCGTTGTTCATCGGGAACCTGGTCCAAGGGCACACTAAAGACTTCCGCTGCGGTCGCCCGATGAATGTCGGCCCCGGCAGCAAACGCAGCCAGCAGGCGTTCATCGCCGGATAGATGGGCCATGATTCGCAGTTCGATCTGCGAATAATCCGCAGCCACTAATACGGCGTCGGGCGGAGCGATAAACGCCTGCCGGATCCGCCGACCCTCGGCGGTGCGTATCGGTATGTTCTGCAAGTTGGGGTCCGCTGACGATAATCTTCCCGTTGCCGCAACTGCTTGGTGATAGCTGGTGTGGATTCGCCCTGTGGCGGCATTAATTTCTTGTGGGAGGCGATCGGTATAGGTCGACTTCAGCTTGCTCAAACCACGGTATTCGAGGATCAACCGCGGCAACGGGTAGTCGTCCGCGAGCTCTTGCAGTGCTGACTCCGCGGTCGAGGGTTGCCCCGTCGGTGTTTTCGCGGTGACCGGCAGCCCAAGTTTGTCGAAGAGGAGTTCTTGAATTTGCTTGGGCGAGCCGAGATTGAATTCTGTCCCGGCTTCGGTGTGGGCCTCGCGCTCGATCTCGACGAGCTTTAGCGCAAGTTCAGTGCTCTGAGCCCGCAACATGCTGGCGTCGATCAACACACCATGTCGCTCCATTCGCGAAAGGACCGGGATAAGCGGGATTTCAGTGGCGTTCAATAACTGCACAAGCGACTCGTGTGCGCTTATACGAGGCCATAAATGCAAATGCAACTTGAGGCAGACGTCCGCGTCTTCGGCGGCATAGATTGCTGCTTGTTCGACCTGCACTTGATTGAAGGTAAGTTGGCTCGCTCCCTTGCCTACGACATCTTCGAAATGAATCGTGTTCACGCCTAAATACTTCGACGCCAGGGAATCCAGACCGTGGCGACTGGCGGTGCTATTAAAGACGTAGGATTCGAGCATCGTGTCGTAATGGATCCCGCGCAGTTCGATGCCATGATTGAGCAGGACGCTGCGGTCGTATTTCAGGTTATGGCCAAGTTTAGATCGCGTTGAACTCTCAAGAAGGGGTTTTAATTGCGCGAGAACTTCTTCGCGATTGAGCTGGGGAGGGGCACCAAGATAATCGTGCGCAAGCGGCACATAGGCGGCACTCCCCGCCTCGATCGCAAAGGAAACACCGACGATCCGTGCTTCAATATAATCGAGGCTGGTCGTTTCCGTATCGAACGCGAAAAACGGCGCGGCACTCAATCTAGCCATCCATCGCGCTAACTGTTCCTGCGTTAAAATCGTCTCGTAGGTTGGCAGCGCGTCCTGCGCTGGAGGAGCTTCGGCGACTACCTCGGCTGACTCCGCAAGTTGGCGCAGCCAGGATTTAAACTCCAGTTGCTGGAATAACCCCTTTAATCGCGCATCGTCTGGTGAACGAGGCTTGAGATCGGCAAGCGAGATCTCAAGCTTGAGGCCATCCATGATCGTCACGAGCTTTCTTGATAATGGTAGTTGCGCTAGCGCCGCACGCAGATTGTCACCGATAGCGCCTTTGATCGTCGGCGCATGTTCAATGATCCCATCCAAAGTTCCATATTCCAGCAACCATTTAGTTGCCGTCTTCGGACCAACCTTGGGCACGCCAGGAACGTTGTCGACGGCGTCTCCAACGAGGGTTAGGTAATCGACGATTTGGCCAGGCTCGACGCCAAATTTGGCCTTGACACCAGCGGGATCCAACCGGGAGTTATCCATGGTATTCACAAGATGAATGCGCGCGTTCACGAGTTGCGCGAAATCCTTATCGCCTGTTGAAATCAGGACGTCATAACCGGCTTGTTCGGCTTGGCGCGCGAGTGTGCCAATGACATCGTCGGCTTCGATACCGTTAATCACAACACGCGGAAATCCAAGCGCATCGATAACATCAAATAACAGTGGAACCTGAACCGAGAGTTCATCCGGCATCGACGGCCGGTGTGCTTTATAGTCCGGGTACCACTCATCGCGAAGAGTCGCACCACGCGGGTCAAACACGACCGCAAAGAACTTGGCTTGTGTCTCCGCATACAGTTTTTTAATCATGGCCACTACGCCGTGGATCGCTCCAGTAGGCGTACCGTCCGCGGTCGCAAGGTCGGGTAACGCGTGAAACGCCCGGTATAAGTAGGAAGAACCGTCTATGAGCACTAAAGTTGATTGGTCTGGCACATGCACGTCCGTTGTCCATAGGAAGCGTCGATCGCTCGTGTGGAGCATCTTTTATGAGCGGATCATCGGCACGACAGATGTTATGCTATGTGCAACCAACCATGCCATAAAATGGCCACGAGAAAGCCCTCATGCGTCGATTCGTAAATGCCCTGCTCCTCGGCACACTCTGTTTGCACGTTGGGCTTTCCAGCGCCGATCCCGATGGCCTCCTTGATGTTCCTGAAGCGGCGCCTGCGCCGCCGGCACCTATAGAAGACGGTACGCCTATCTTGGGCAATACCGAGGCCGATGAAGAGCAAACGCGTAGAAACGAAGAAGAGCTCGAACCCGACGTCACGATTGTTCAGAAAAAAGATGCGACGATTGAGGAATACCGGCTCAACGGCAGGCTCTATATGGTTAAAGTCGTACCGGTGGTAGGTAAACCGTACTACCTAGTCGACAAAGACGGCGATGGCTTAATGGAATCCAAGATGAGCAGTCTTTATAACGACCCGGTCGTCCCACAATGGGTGATCTTCAGCTGGTAATCTCCCCGGACGCCGCTGGGCAAAACGATTCATCGTCCTTAGAACTCACGCTCTGAAAAGTAAAAGGCCCTCGCATGGAGGGCCTTTTACATTGCGCTTAGCTAGTCGATGGGCGCTGGGGGTTGCTTTAGCCTCCGGCCACAATCAAATCGACACGGCGGTTTTGCGCGCGGCCTTCGTCTGTGTCATTCGACGCAGCCGGTCGGCTTTCGCCATAACCTACGGGAATTAGACGCGCGCTATCGATGCCCTTACCAACCATATAATCGACGATCGACTTGGTACGGCGTTCCGACAGGCCCTGGTTGTACATATCCGAGCCAACGCTGTCGGTGTGGCCTTCAACGCTAACCTTGATACCTGGGTTGTCACTCATGACCTGCACGGCGTGATCGAGTTTAGTAATCGCATCTTCGCGCAAAGTCGCTTTGTCAAAATCGAAATTGGTGCCGTCGAGGCTTACGATTTTAGTACCGGCTTCCGGCGCGGCAGGTGCTGGCGGCGGCGGAGCAGCTGGTTTCGGTGCTGGTGCTGGCGCTGCGGCGATCGGCGTTGGTTCCGGTTTGTCGCGGCAGAAGAAATAACCAAGAGCACCGCCTAGCGCGGCACCCGCGACGTAGGCTTCGGGATCATCAGAGTCTGCCGCAGCGGCGACAATGCCTGCACCCGCGACCGCACCGACTAGCGGACACAGAATATGTGGCGCTTTAACTCCTTGATTCGCGCAGCCTACCAGCAGCACGCTCAACGATAGCGCTATTCCAGCTTTGAATCGTTTATCCATTTCGAGCTTTCCCACGTTAATTCAAGACGAAGATTTGACATATCAAGCTGTTGCACAATAACAACAAATGTTGTTATTGACGCAAAGAATAACACAGACCTGAGCCGCAACGCATTAACGATCTAAGTAAATTTAATGCTTAAAATCCCCGCAAACCGCTCAGAATTCAGCGATTACCGACCTAAGTCAGCGCGATCCCCCTTGTCGCGTCTGGGCAACGTCGAAATCTGTAAGCGGTCTCTGACATTTAGACAAGTGTAGCTAACCAAGCTGCTGTAGCAAGTCCTTGAACCGATCCATATCCGTAGTTTTCAGTGCTTTCTCCGCGATCGACCTGACGTGTTGAAGTTCGGTATCGCTAATCACGCGCTTTATTTCCAATAGGATCGCGGGGTGAACGCTGAAGGCTTCCAAGCCCATGCCAAGCAGCATCCGCGTGCAACGAACATCACCAGCCATTTCTCCACACATCGCAACCGGGACCTTGGCTTTTTGGCCAGCTTTAATCGTCATCGCGATTAATCGCAACACGCCGGGATTCAACGGATCATAGAGATAATTGACTTCATCGTTCACGCGGTCGATTGCGATTGCGTATTGAATAAGATCATTGGTACCGATCGAGAAAAAATCCAAGACTTGTGCAAACCCATCGGCGTAGATCGCTGCAACTGGCACCTCAATCATGCCCCCGACGAGCATCCCAGGATCAAAGGCCACACCCCCAGATTTAAACTCCTGTTGGATGGACCGTACGATCTCTCGAACCTGCTTTGCTTCGTCGATATGGGACAGCATCGGAATCATCATTCGTACAGCGCCTAACGCCGACGCTTTTATAATCGCGCGGACTTGCGGGACAAAAAGTTGAGGTTCTTTTAGGCCTAAGCGAATCGCGCGAAGACCCAGGGCTGGGTTGGCACCTTTTGCTCGATTCGTCAGCGCCGGGTCGACCTGCTTATCACCTCCGATATCCATAGTCCGAATTGTGACCGGAACACCTCTCACTGTTTCGACCAAGTGCTTGTAGGCGTCAAAGTGTTCGTCTTCAGTTGGAATATCCACTCGGTTCATGTACAGAAACTCGGTTCGGTACAATCCCACACCACTCGCGCCGACCTCTCGAGCTGCTGCAAAATCGGTTGGCAACTCGACATTTGCCTGGAGTTCAATGGCCACGCCATCGCGTGTTACGCACTGCGCACGCTTAAGCTTATTGAGCTTTGCGACATATTTGAGACGTTCATCGAGCCTTCGACGGTAGTGATTGAGGGTTCGCTGATCGGGATCTCCAATCACAACTCCTTCGTTGCCGTCGATAATCAGGACTTCGCCATCGTGCACGAAGCGGCGCGCATGGTGGACGCCAACGATGCCCGGAACTCCCAAACTGCGCGCCAAAATAGAAGTATGGGAGGTCGGGCCACCGTATTCAGTGACAAAACCAAGGACCCCGTAGTGCTGCATCAATAAAGCGTCGGCTGGTGCGAGATCATCCGCAAGCAGGATTGCGCCCTGCATTCGTTGCGTATTTTCATCGGTTCTCGTCAAGTCATCTCGAAAAAGGGTGCGCAAAATACGATTAACCACGTGGTCGACATCATCATGCCTAGTTTGAAGATAAGGATCATCCATTTGCTCGAACACGGCGACAATCGCGTCGCGCTGATTTCTCAATGCGAACGCCGCGTTATGCCGTCGCTCGCGGATCATACGAATGGGTTCATCGGATAACGTCGTATCGGTGAGCATCAGAAGATAGGTGTCGATAAACGCAGCCACGTCGGACGGAGTGTTCGCCGGTATTTTCTCCCGCATCGCTCGGAGCTGGGATGCCGTAGCGTCGATCGCAGCGTGTAGCCTGACAACCTCTGCATCGATTTGACTCGGCTCGATTAAATTGTCCCGAACCTCAAATTCGTCGTGGACGATAATGTAAGCATTTCCTATCGCGATGCCGCCCGAGACAGCGACGCCGTGCAGAGAAAATGTCATTCAGACTCTCCGAACTTGCTGTTAATGAGATCAATAAGCGCTGCTAATGCGCTGTCCGCATCATCTCCGGTTGTGGTTATCGCAAGCGTTGAGCCTTCTGAGGCAGCTAGCATCATCAGGCCCATAATGCTTTTTCCGTTGACTTTCTTCGCGCCTTTCTCAACGGCGATTTCGCAGGTGTAACCGGCGGCAATTTGAACGAACTTGGCCGCTGCGCGAGCGTGCAACCCTAAGCGGTTTATTATCTCGATGTTGATTGTTAGCATAGTCTCGACTTAAACATCCGGTCAACGACCCGAAATTAATTTTTAGGCTCCTTAAAGATCTCTGTGGGTTAACACGATATGCCACTTAGCTCTAAAGTGAGCGGCTAGGCGCTCGGCAATGTAAACCGAGCGGTGCCGACCACCAGTGCAGCCGATGGCAATGGTTAAATAACTCCGGTCTTCCTGTTCAAAGCGAGATATCCAGCGATCTAGTAATGCAATGAGTTCGCTTAGCATCTCTCCCGCGTAGGTCGTGTGCTCTAAAAAATCGCAGATCGGCTGATCGCGACCGGACAATTCGCGTAACTGAGGATCCCAATGCGGATTCGGTAAACAACGTACATCGAACACGAAATCCGCATCCGGCGGGATACCGTTCTTATATCCGAACGAACAGATCTGCACGGCTAGTGAGCCACTTTCCCGTGGACTCACTTGCGCACGTATCTGGGCTCGGAATTCATGAATATGGGTATGCGTCGTATCGATCCTGAGATCGGCGCGCGCGATGACGGGCTCGAGCACGGCGCGTTCGAGTGAAATTGCCTTACGAAGTGGCGTCTCGGTTGTCGACAATGGATGCCGTCGCCGCGTTTCACTAAAGCGATTAATCAACGCCTGATCGCTTGCTTCAATGAAAAGCACCTCGACTTTTAATTCGTGGGTCTTTAATAAATCCAAGATCTCTGGAAGCTTCCGCAGGTCCGTGTCCGGATTACGCGCGTCAATTCCTACCGCGACCCGCGTGTAATGCGGCAACGGACTGTGGCGGACGAAGTCAGCGAAATCAGCAAGAAATCCGGCGGGTAGATTGTCGACGCAATAAAATCCGGCGTCCTCGAGAGCGTGTAGAGCAATCGTTTTCCCCGCCCCTGAAAGCCCGGAAACGATAACGAATCGTTGTAGTGACATAGAGTCCTGGATCCGATTAGCCTATCGTCACGTCACGCAGGGCGCTATTTCGCCTGGCGCTGTTCGACCTTAGCTTACGACTTCGCCTACGGTTCATGTTTAATGTTTATTCGTGGGTGGTGATCGGTAATTTTCTCTTTATGCCTTTTGACTTGTCGGTCGAGCTTGTCGACCGTTGAATCGATTGCCGCATACATATCGGCATGCTGACTGATCGCATGGATTGTGTTGCCCGAGACATGGATCGTCGCTTCGGCGTGGTGCAACTGCTTCTCGACGCCTAGAACGAAGTGGGCGTCAACGACATGATCGAAATGGCGCTGAATCTTTTGAAGTTTAGTTTTAATGTAATCATTTAGAGCCGGCGAGAGTTCTAGGTGAAGGCCGGTTATGTTGAGTTGCATTGCATGCTCCCTAGTCGTTACGGGTTGATAACAGAGGGACAATAGGAGTCCGGCCTATTTTTAAAATTAAAGCTACCTTTGTTGTGTTGAAGGAAGATGGAATTCGCACACTTAAGCCAGTTGCTTACGTTCATTAGAAGGCGGAATTTGCATGCCTTCCCGGTACTTCGCGATAGTCCGCCGCGCCACATTGATTCCTTGTTTGAGTAAGATCGATGCAATTTTGCTGTCGCTAAAAGGTTTGCCTACATTTTCGGCCGCGATCAGTTTACGAATAACCGCTCTAATCGCCGTTGATGATGCTTCCCCACCTAATAACGTTGCTACGTGACTTGAGAAGAAATATTTCAACTCGAAAGTCCCGCGCGGGGTGTACATGTATTTACGCGTGGTTACCCTCGAAATCGTTGATTCGTGCATGCTGAGAGTTTCGGCGATGTCGTGAAGAACCAGCGGTTTCATTGCTTCCTCGCCGTGATCTAGGAACGCACGCTGACGCTCTACAATCGCGGTCGCTACGCGTAGCAGGGTTTCGCTTCTGCTTTGGAGGCTTTTGATAAACCATTTAGCTTCTTGTAAATGCGTTCGCAGCGAATTGTTCGCAGCGCCATTCTCCGCGCGACGAATCATGCTGGCGTAATAAGGATTAATACGTACCTGCGGAATTGTTTGAGGATTGAGTTCAACCTTCCAGCGTGACTTCACTTTCCTAACAAATACGTCTGGCACTAGATATTCGGTTTTGGAGTCACCGAAGGTCGATCCGGGCCGCGGATTCAACGATTGAACAAGAGTGATGACTTGACGCAGTTCTTCCTGTGAGAGTTTCAAACGTCGCATCAGTTGCGGGTAATCGCGCGCCGCCAGGAGCTCCAGATAATCTTCACAGACCCGGATTGCTTCTTCGCGCCATGCCGTCTCGACTGCAAATTGTCGTAGCTGCAGCAGCAAGCATTCTTGTGGATTGCGGGCACCGACTCCGGCTGGGTCTAGTGCCTGGATTTGCTTAAGAACCGCGACGACTTCTTCGATTAGCACCGCCTCCTGCGTGTCGCGCACGACGACGTCCTTGATTTCGTCAATGTCGATTTCGAGGTAGCCTGCGTCATTGATCGCATCGATCACCGCGTGAGCGATACGGCGGTCAAGCTCTGTCATCGGCAAAAGATTAACTTGCCACAGTAGGTGCTCCTGCAAACTCTCTTGATGAGCGCTCGCAGTCTCAAAGCTGGCGTCGTCGTCGTTGGGGTTGGCGGGCGCGCCTTGCGGTAACGTGCTATCGAAGAGATCCTCCCAGTCGCTATCAACGGGAAGTTCCTCGGGGATATCCTCGGTGGTCGACGGTGCGCTGGATTCCCAGTCGTCGCCGCCAAAATCACTTTCCTCGGCCTCATACTCGGCGACGGAGTACTCGGGGGCGACAAGATCCGGCGCTTCGAAGTGATCTTCCTCATCCTCGAGCTCCAACATCATGTTGGAATCCAGCGCCTGTTGTATTTCGAGGCTGAGTTCGAGCGAAGAGAGTTGCAGCAGGCGGATCGCCTGCTGCAACTGAGGTGTCATAGTCAGCTGCTGGCCAAGTTTAAGCTGCAGCGTTTGTTTCATGGTCTAGCGTAAAGCCCGGAGAAGCGGAACACATCTTGCGTACGTGTAGTGTAGCGCAATCTTCCGAAGCCGGAAGGGGTCGCTGCTAAGAACGCTCGATCGCTTGACCGCCGGAGCGCTGGAGAAACCGCGGTATCGCCCCACTCAGAGTGTGAAGTCCTCGCCAAGATAAACCTCGCGAACATGCTCGTCTTCTAGGATCTGTTCGGCATTACCGTAGGCGATAATGCGTCCATCGTTGACGATATAAGCGCGATCGCAGATCCCAAGGGTTTCTCGTACGTTGTGGTCGGTGATTAAAACGCCGATCCCTAAACGACTCAAATGCTGAATGATTCGTCGAATATCGCCGACGGAAATCGGGTCAACCCCCGCGAATGGCTCGTCCAGCAAAATAAATCTCGGTTGGGACGCAAGCGCGCGAGCGATCTCAACCCGACGTCGTTCACCGCCAGACAGGGACATTCCGAGATTTGTTTTGATGTGATTAATGCGGAATTCGCGCAGTAACCCTTCTAGCCGCCGAGTGCGTTGATCCAGGCTGAGCTCGGGGTTTATTTCGAGCACTGCGGCGATGTTTTCTTCTACCGTAAGTTTGCGAAATACCGAAGCTTCCTGCGGCAAATACCCAAGCCCGCGTCGCGCGCGCAGGTCCATGGGCAAGTCCGTTAAATCTTCATCGTCTAAATGGATAGTTCCGCCCTCGCCGGCGATTAAGCCAACGATCATGTAAAAACTGGTCGTCTTGCCGGCGCCGTTCGGGCCAAGCAGGCCAACCACTTCACCGCTGTTGACGGTTAGACTGACATCCTTGACTACCGCCCGAGACTTATAGGTCTTGGATAAATGTCGAACTGATAAAACGGTTGGCGTCACTCGCTGGTTTTCCGCTTGGGTGGAATGATCACCTTCACGCGCTCGCGCGAAGCCGGCCCGTTCTTCGAAGCCGCTCCTGTCGCATTATTGCCGCGCCCGGTGATGATGCTGCTTTTAGTGTCGTAATTGATGCGATAGCCCTCGAACAGTCGCTCGCCCTGCTTGAGGCTCGCCTTTTCGATTAGGTAAAGCAATGATTTCTTCTGGTTGTATTCGATCTGCAACCCTTCACCTTCGATCTCAGGCTTGTCGCCATCCGGGGTTTGTTTGAAATACGCAGGCTTGCCGCTTAAATAGACATCAACTAGCTGCTGGTCTTCGTCAAAATTCGCGATCAGTTTATCGCCCGTCATACGCATCGTGCCCTGTACGACGACGACGTTTCCCGTATAAGTCGTGCGACCGGCTTGGTCATCCAGCTCCGCGAAATCGGCTTCAATCTCGATGGGCTTCTCGACATCAGTGGCTAACGCAACAGCGCCCTTGGCGAAGAGTGCTAGGCACAGCGCCGTCAGACTAAGAGGGAGGACGTTTTTCATAACGGCTTCTGACCTTCTCCAAGAGTTCTAGTCGGTTGTGCTCGAAATTCGCGCGGAAACCTCGCGTTTTCGTCACGGTAGATCGCCCTTTTATCGTCGCGGCGTTGTCGGTCTCCGCATATTGCACTTTTGGGAAGACGCGGAGTTCCGAAGTGAGGATTTCGAATTCACGCCAACCGTGCTGGTCTACGCGCCAGATTTCAACGCGACCTTGCAAGACGACCACTTCATTATCAGATTTGATTAAGCCGCGTTCCGCGACAACTTGCCAGGGATTTTCCCCGCCATTGTAGATCTCCATATGGGGGTGGGCCAGCTCGGTCGTGTCGTCATCGGGATAATGAAACACCTGTTCAGCTGACAACACACTTTGCAAGCCGCCTTCGCGATTCATCGTGCGGCGAACCATTTCGAGCAAATAGTAATCGGGCTCGTGCGTTTGGATTCGCGCTAACGCGCCGTCATCTTCAAGCTGCCGCCATAACCAGAAACTCACCATTCCAAGGATGGTCGTAATGCACGCAACGAGCCATGGCCTTTTCATGAGTCGAGCGAAATCAATCGCGGGTAGTGCTAATGAAGCGCGCGAGAGCCCCTTGCGCATGCAAGATCAATTCGGCTACCTCGCGTGCAGCACCGAATCCCCCATTAGTGTGGGTTACATAGCGGGCCGCGGCGCACACCGTGGGATGCGCATCTGCAACCGCGATCGGGAGCCCAACCGCGCGCAGCGGGCGAAGATCGGGGAAATCATCCCCTACAAAACACACTTCTTGGTGCGCGACGCCAAGCGTTGCGCAGAGCTTGTCCAATACGTCGAGCTTTTCGCGACAGCCTTGATAAACGAAACGGATGCCGAGTTCATCCATCCGCTTTGCCACGACCGGGGATTCTCGTCCTGAGATGATCGCAAGTTCGATGCCGGTTTCTCGTAGCATGACCATTCCATGACCATCGCGGACGTGGAATTGCTTGTATTCTTCGCCGGCCGGACCTAGTAACAGGCGCCCGTCGGTCAACACTCCATCCACGTCAAACACGACAAGTTTGATAGCGGCAGCCAGCGCCATGACATCCGAAGGCGCGTGCTCCGTCATACCACGCGCGCTTTCAACAAATCGTGCATGTTCAATACGCCGACTAAGGTATTGCCAGCATCAACTACCAACAGTGCATTTATTTTTTTCTCTTGCATGATTGCAAGCGCCTCGGCAGCTAAGGTCTCGGGACGTATTGTGCGGCAGCGCGCAGTCATGACATCGGCCATCACTATCGCCCGCACATCGATCCCGCGATCTAGAGCACGCCGCAGATCACCGTCAGTAAAAATACCCAGTACTTGGTGCGCGTCGTCGACCACTGCGGTGAGCCCCAGACCCTTACCGGTGATTTCCAGCAACGCTTCGGATAGTCGAGTGCTTCCGCTCACCATCGGCATCTCATCCCCGGTGTGCATCAACTCCTTCACCCGCAACAAGAGGCGTCGTCCGAGCATGCCCCCGGGATGGGAGCGAGCGAAATCCTCTTCGGTGAACCCTCGTGCTTCAAGCAGTGCGATCGCCAGAGCATCCCCCATTGCCAGTGCGGCGGTGGTGCTCGATGTTGGCGCAAGCCCGAGCGGACACGCTTCCTGTTCCACCGCAACGTGGATATGGATCGTGGCTGACTCGCCCAGAGTCGATTTGGGATTACCCGTCATGGCGATTAGAGGGACCCCAAGGCGTTTCAACAATGGTACGAGGACTACCAACTCGTCGGTCTCACCAGAATTGGACAAAGCGAACACGACGTCCTGAGTCGTAATCATCCCCATATCACCATGGCTGGCCTCGCCCGGATGGACAAAAAACGCCGGCGTACCGGTACTTGCGAAAGTCGCCGCAATCTTGCCGCCGATATGCCCGGATTTACCCATGCCAAGCACAACTATCCGTCCTTCGCACGCCAACATATAGCGAGCGGCCGCCACAAATTGATCATTTACTTGAGGAATCAAGTTAGTGATGCTGCGTGCCTCGACCTCTAATACCGCCCGGGCGAGCGCGATTAAGCGGGTATCGTCAACCACAATTGCAGGGGATGGCATACGGACATGTCGCTCTGAATAAGGTGCGCTTCAAGTGCACGGCGCTCGGTAGTGTAGCTGAGCTCAGGGAGTCCCCAACATGGCCCCACGGTCAGACCAACAGACGCTGCACTCGGTATGCCAAGCGCTTAGCAACCACCACCGTCCGGAATGCTCGCAGGAGACCGTAATGCAGGCGCTGATTCTAGCTGCTGGACGCGGTGAGCGCTTACGGCCGCTAACCGATCGTTTGCCAAAACCGCTGATCGAAGTCGGCGGCGTTGCGCTGATTGATCATCATTTGCATCGGCTTCGCCGCGCTGGGGTTCGCGATTGCGTCATCAATACGGCGCACCTGGGCCACCTGATTGAGGCACATGTCGGAGATGGGACCCGTTATGGGTTAATAGTGCGTTATTCACGAGAGCCCCTCGGTGCATTCGACACCGGCGGTGGCGTCCGTCACGCCATGAAATTAATGCGTCCAGAACGCTTCTTGACGGTAAACGCCGACGTCTGGACCGATTTCGATCCCACTTGGATGCTTGTTACTAACCCATGCTCGCTAGCCCATCTCATCTTGGTCCCAAATCCCGCAGATCACAGACTCGGCGATTTCGGACTCAACGGCACCAAGGTAACTAACGAACGCGTGGCGCGCTATACCTTTTCAGGCATCGCGTTATATCGCCCAGACCTGTTTAAACTTGCCCCTGAAACGGAGCGCTTTCCGTTGGCACCATTGCTGCGTGACGCGGTTGAAAAGGGCCTCGTCACTGGCAGCGTGTACCTCGGCGAGTGGCGTGATATCGGAACCAAAGCGCGGCTTTCGGAGCTTCGCGGGGCACCAACTCGGCGACTAAGGGCGAAAGTCTAGATACATTGAATATCATGTAATTCATGATATCAGTTGATTTTAGTGATATTTTAGATTAGAATATAGCCCTGTCTTTTTGTTTCTCCAAAAGTAACCAGAATTCTCCTGCCACTGTTGCGTAATTGGCGGTTGAACCGGACGCCGATCAGGGTTCCAATGCAGGGACTCGCTCGCAAAAAACTAAAATTTTAAGACGAAGGTTTCGCGCTGGGATGTTGTGCCCATCTACTTTGTGCACTGCTGTGAAGCGGTGCGGGCTACTACTTGCCGCCTGTTTTTGGTGGTGTCTGGCCCCCGTGGTTGCGGCACAGTCCGTGGGCGGCGTCTCACACCTGGAAAATGTTTTTAGCAAGCTTCCTCCACCGCCACTGCGCGTGTTACTCCTTGGTGGCGATGCCACACCGCCACATCGGAATGACGCCTTGGAGATCTCGATCCTGGCCGATTACGCGCGCAATAGCGGCCGCCGAATTGAGTGGGTTCCGGTTTTCCGAACTCGGGAGCTCTACACTAGACTGGTGCGCGGCGATGGCGATTTAGCAGTAGGAGCTCTCCCTAGCGAACTAGCCTCCAATCCAACCATCGCGAGCACCCACCCTCTTGCGACCGAACGCTACCAACTGCTGGGACGCGTTGAAAATACGGCCAGTAGCCCCCTGGAGCTGGCTGGCATGAAGATTGGGATCCGCCTGTCCTCGCCGCTGTGGACCTATTTCGAGAAGCTACGTCGAATTGTCCCTGGACTGCAGCTGAACGCACTGTCGAGTGACTTAGATCGAGACGCCGCCCTACAACTCATCGCGGACGGGGTTTACGACGCGACCGTGTTGCCTTCCACCATTGAATCAGACGATCTCGGTAACTACCCACGCTTAAAGCGCTTATTCGACTTGACCGACTTTCAACCGGTCGGATGGTTTCTGCGCAGCGATAATCGCGAGCTGTTGACAAGTCTCAATGAGTTTATTGAGCGCTATCATGCAGCCTATTTCGAGCCGGTGAAGGCACCTCGGGATTTCGCGGCAATCAAAAAGCGTGGCGTCTTGCGCGTTATAACGCGGATGGATCCACAAAATTATTTCATTAAAAACGGCAGCCAGGCTGGCTACGAGTTTGATTTGGTGAATGCCTTCGCTCACGCAAACGATTTGCAGCTGCAGGTGCTAGTGGCCGACAACGATGTGCAACTTGTTCAGTGGCTGAGAGAGGGCGCCGGCGATATCGTTACTTCACGCCTCGACCCTAAAGCGGTCCACGGCGATCCAGGGATTACGTTTTCGCGAAGCTACCATCACGCGGCTTATGCAATTGTAAGTAACAGAGCGTCACCGCTGCTGAGCGAAGGTGCCCTCCAAAGTAAAACCGTTGTCGCGTATGCAGATTCTGCTGAATATCGTGCGCTCAAATCGATGGAGCCGGTGCCCGGACTGAAAATCGTCGCTGCATCCCCGCGTCTACCGCGTCACCAGCTGTTCGAGCGCCTAGCCGCGGGTAAATTTGATGCCACCGCAGTGAGCGCTGACGATATTCAGCGCGTTCTCGAAAAACATCCAAAGTTGAGTGCCGGTGTCTCCATTCCGCACACCTTCGACTACCGTTGGCTGGTGCAAGGATCTGATCGCAACTTGCTAGAGGCGATCAACCGATTTCTGCGGCGCAGCTACCGACAGGGCGTGAACGCCCAACTTGCCGAGCGGTATTTTGGTATCACACCTGCCGCGACTCGCAGCCGCGAACGCATATCACCTTTCGATGACTTAATGCGGGATTATGCTGAACGCTATAGTTTCGACTGGCGTTTAATCGCCGCTCAGATGTATCAAGAAAGCCAATTTGATCCAGACGCCGTTTCAAAGGGTGGCGCCAAAGGGTTAATGCAAATGTTGCCAACCACCGCTAAGTCGCTCGGCTTTAGTAACTTGACTGATCCGAAGACCGCCATCCATGCTGGCGTTAAATATCTGTACAAACTCCGTCAAGGATTTGATGAAGGCGTACCGTCATCAGAAAAGACTTGGTTCGCACTCGCCGCCTACAACATAGGCGTCAACCGAGTTCAAGGAGCGCGCCGCGCCGCGCAAAAAATGGATCTGGATCCGAATCGGTGGTTCGGCAATGTTGAAACCGCGATGTTACGACGCGCGCGTCCCCCAGACGGTGCGACCGCCGATCGGCGTTACGGGCAGGCAATCGTGTACGTGCGTGACATTCAGTCGCTGTATGGGGCCTATCGACGCTTTAGTTCGGTCGCCACCCCAGATATCGCACCCCCTGGGCTGCCATTGTCCGGCACGGAACCGGCTATCGGCCGCTACTTATTCGCGACTACGCCCTGATAACGGGTCGGATCGACAATCCCCGCCGCGGCGAACCCCTCCCGCCTAAAGAAGCACGCGTCACACAGACCGCAGGCGCGGCCGTCGGCGTCCGCCTGGTAGCACGAAACTGTCATCCCGTAGTCGATCCCCAGGGCGACCCCCCGCAGAATAATTTCGACCTTCGACCACGCGATCAATGGCGTGCGGATCTGAAAGGATCCCTTACTGACCCCGGCTTTGGTACCGAGCCTCGCCACAGTTTCAAAGGCGGCGACAAATTCAGGTCGACAATCTGGATATCCGGAGTAGTCGATCGCGTTCACACCAATATAAATCTCATTCGCCTGTAACACTTCCGCCCACGCTAGCGCGAGCCCAAGCAGCACGGTGTTACGCGCAGGAACATAGGTAACCGGGATCCCGGGAGTCCGCTCTAGCGGGATTTCTAGTGCAGGATCGGTGAGTGCCGAACCGCCTATCTGGCCGAAATCAAGTTTGAGTTCTTTATGCTCCGCAGCCCCCAGCCGGGTCGAGATCATGCGCGCGGCCTCAAGTTCAGCACGGTGCCGTTGGCCATAGTCGAGGCTCAGTGAAAAGCATTCGCGATGCTCGGCACGCGCAATCGCTAACAGCGTTGTTGAGTCCAGGCCGCCCGATAACAGGACAACCGCGCGCGCTGCGCTCATTTTTTTTTGTGGCTACTGCGCGGGTGGAAGCTGTGCGATCCGCTGAGCCGCCAGCTGCGCGGCAGCCGAGCCCGGAAACCGCTGCTGCAAATCTTCCAAGACGGCGCGTGCCTCGGTCGGTTGGCTTAGTTCCGAATAGCTATAGCCGATTTTCAGCATCGCGTGCGACAGCTTTTTGCTCGCCGGATAGGCGATTAACATTTTTTGGTATTCCGGTAGCGCGGCCGCGAAATCGCGTTTCACATAGTGTGCTTCCGCCAACCAAAACTGTGCATTGTCGCCGTACTGACTGTTCGGATACGTTTGCTGGAACGCATTGAAAGCGGCAATTGCCTGATCGTATTCGCCAGCCTTTAAAGCGCCAAAAGCCTCACGATAGGCCGCCTCCGAGGCCGCATCATCAATTGACGGCGCTATGCCTAACGGTTGTATCGGCGCATTCGGTGTCGACACTGGAGCGGGTGGCACGTTCTGTGTGGCTTCAGGTGTGGTGATGACCAACCCTGTAACGGGATCGATAGCTGGCACGTTGGGGGGCAAGGTGGGGTCGACTCCGGGGACCGCGCCAGTGGCTGTACCGTCTGTGCCAGGCACGGGCGTTGGCTGCACCTGCAGATTTCCCTGTACCGCCGGCTCGCCAGCGACTGCATCGGCAGGCGCGGGTTGAAGTGTTGGCAGGCTCGCACCGGCGTTTGGATTTACGCCCACCGCGCCCTGCATCCCTTGTAATCGTCGGTCAAGATCCAGATACATTGCTGTCTGCGATTTCTTGAGCTGGTCAAGCGTGTAGGCTTGATTCTCAAGCTCACCGCGCAGGTTTTGCACCTCGCGTTTAAGGTCTTCGAGTTCCCGTACCAGATCGAGCAGCCCACGATTACTCAACGATTGTTCAAGCTTCGCCACGCGTCCCGAGAGATCCGTCTGGGCGAGAATGGTGCTCGGAAGTGCGAAAAGACTAACCAGTAAGGCGATAGCTCCGCGTGTTGCCGCACGTCGCATGGCGAATTCCCTCAATCAAGCTGCTGAATAAGTGGATTCAGCAGCATGCTAACAGTTCAAACCGCAGTAGTAGCCCCTGTGGTCGCACTTTGGGGTCGCTTAGGGATAGATAATTTCCGCACGGCGATTTAATCCGTACGACTGTTCATCATGGCCTTCCGCGACAGGTCGCTCCTCACCGTAACTGACCGTACGAATTTGGCCGGCGGTCGAGCCGAGCAACACCAATTGGCGCCGCAGCGCGAGCGCGCGTCGTTCACCGAGAGCGAGGTTATATTCCGGCGTACCGCGTTCGTCAGCATGGCCTTCCAAAGTAATTTCTACCTCGGGATTGGCTGCAAGATAAGTCGCATGCGCTTGCACCACGCCTTCGAAATCGGCGCGGATATTCGTACTGTCGTAATCAAAATAAATCACGCGTGTCGACAGTGGGCTGTTCGGATCGTTCAGCGCGCTCGCGTCCGCGCCGCTACCGTCTCCCATGCCCTGACTTTTTGCGGCATCGATATCGCTCATTTCGTCGCCCGAGATGCCACGATTTTCAACATTTGCAGGGGCCGCGGCTTTCTTGTCGAGGTTACTACACCCCACCAGCAGCCACGCCGTCGTTACCGTCAAAAGTCCCATTAGGATCGTTCTTCGCATGTGTGTCTCCTCACCAATTGTGCTAGGCCAACGCGCCGTTGCCCGTCTCGCGACGGACGATGAATAATTTACTTACGAAAGGGTCCCCATGCTGGTTCGCGAACCTGGCCGTTCTGCAGCGCCAAGCGCTGTTTGACCGTCCCATCAATCGAGGTCGCCGCGAGCTCAGTTCCCCGGCCACCCATTGTTGCATAGATGATCATACTGCCGTTCGGCGCGAAACTCGGGGATTCGTCCAAACTTGCCTGGGTGATGACTTCTGAACGACCCCCATCGAGATCGAATACCGCGATACGAAAGCCGCTCCCACCCGTGACCATTACCAAACGTTTGCCATCCGGCGAAAAACTAGCGCGCGCGTTGTACTCACCCGCGTTAAAGGTGACCCGCTGCTGAGGTCCCCCGGCGGGCGACACTCTATAAATCTGCGGACTGCCACCACGATCCGATGTGAACACGATGGTCTGCCCGTCTGGGGACCATGCTGCCTCGGTATCGATTGCCGAATCCGTGGTCAGTCGCTGTTGTTCCTTGCTCGCCAGGTCCACTACGTAAATATCCGGGTTACCCTCCCGCGAACGCGTGACCGCCAGTTTGCGGCCGTCTGGCGAAAAAGCCGGCGAACTGTTTATTCCCTCTCCGAAAACAACCTTCTGGCGTTCGCCAGTGCGAACATCCTGCAGGTAGATCGCCGAATTTCGGTCCTCGAATGACACATAGGCCAGTTGATTGCCGTCCGGGGACCATGCTGGTGAGAGGACGGGGTGCCGCGATTCAAGGATGGTTTTGGCGTTATACCCATCGGCGTCGGCAATTTGTAAGCGGTAAGTCGAATCCTTCGGGCCCTTGCGATCGACGGTCACATAAGCAACCCGTGTCGAAAATGCCCCTTTCGTCCCCAGCAAGTTCTCAAAAATAATATCGCTAATGTGATGCGCGGTCAGGCGCAAATTCGAACTGTGTGAGGGGATCTGAAACCCTGCTATCTGCTTGCCAGTGAAAATGTCGATTAAGCGAAACTCGACGATAAACCCGCCATCACTGGTTGCCGTGATCTGGCCGATGACAAGATTGTCCATCCCAACTATCCGCCAATCCTTGAAATTGATCTGCATGACGTCAGTCGGTTGCGACGGAAGATCCGCTCGTGGCATCGACTTAAAGCGACCACTGCGGGTTAGGTCATTCGAAATGATCTGCGCAATATCCTCTGGTAGCGGAGCGCCGGCCCATTGAAACGGCACCACCGCAATCGGCAAGGCACTCTCGACACCTTGCGTGATCCGGATCTCTAAAGGTGTCCCACCCACCGCCTGGGCCTGAGGCCCTAGCATGACCGCAAGAACCACACTAAAAATCCACAGGCATCTCGTCACAACATTAAAACTCCGGCGCGAAAACGAAATTGAATTCGCGCATTTGTTGAAATAAACGCGGTTCATCGGGAACTGGTAACGGAGAGGCTTTGCGCACCGCGTTTCCCGCTTGGCGATCGAATACAGGGTTACCACTTGATTCTGTCACACGAGCTTCTACCACATCCCCACCCGGAATCACCCGCACAAACAGAGTGCATTTTAACCCGACTTTGAGATCTGGATAGACAAACGCATTGCTCACCGCCGCCTGAACTCTAGCGGTATATCGCGCCAGCTCCGAGGCGTCCTCGCCCGCCTGAGAAGCTGCCGCCTGCTCGGCTTCTTCGAGTGCCAGAGCTTCCTTCAACGCAGCTTCGGCCTTCGCCTCATCCTGTTTACGTTGTTCCTCAGCTAAGCGTTTTGTTTCCTCTTCTGCCTTTTGCTTTTTCGCGGCTTCGGCGGCGCGCTGCTTTTCGGCCTCAAGGGCCTTCTTTGCTTCCGCTTCGATCTTAAGGTTTTCTGCTTCAGCTTTTTTCTTCTGAATCGCGATTACTTCGCGCTCTTTCTCCAACCGCTGTTTTTCCGCGTCGAGGCGGCGATTTTCCTGCTCCTTTTTTTGCATGACTTCCGCTTGTTCGAGTTTCAATTGTTCTAAACGTTGTTGTTCCTTTTTAACCTGCGCTTCGGCGTCCCGTTGACGGTTCTCTTCGGTTAGTAACTTCTGTTGTTCTTTTTGCTTCAGCTTCTCCGCTTCCGCGGCGATCTGTTTTGAATCAACAGCCGTGGCGTTCATCACCTTCGGCGCGGAGGCAGGCGCTGACACGGGTTCGGATTTCCAATCAAGCCCGATCACCACCACGAGAATCAACGCCGTGTGCAACAACACCGAGTAATAGAATGATTTGCCGCGACTCGCCTCCTTGAGGCGGGCGGCGACTGGGCGCGGGGCGTTTTTCACAGATCGCGATCCACGGGCTTACTCGATTGGTGGCACGGTAAGAAGACCTACATTCTTCACGCCCGCGCCTTGCATCAACGCCATCACCTCGACTATTCGACCGTACGGCACGCCAGTATCGCCGCGCACGAGAAATTCGGTCTCGGGTCGGTATTTATTGATCCCGGCGATGCGGGCAACCAATGTCTCTTCATCAATCGACGATTCTGGCTTCTCGCCGACATCAACATAGATCCGACCACTGGCGTCAACGCTGACAATGACAGGCTCATTCGCCGACGGCTGAATTACTTCGGACGGTGCCTGTGGCAGATCAACCTTGACGCCCTGAGTAATCAACGGTGCCGTAATCATAAAAATGATCAGCAACACCAAAGTCACATCGATATAGGGCACGACATTCATTTCGGCCATCAGCCGCTTGCCACGTCGTCCACGTCGAATCATGTGCGCCATCGTTCGCTCCCGTTAGGTGTGAACTTGGCGCTGCAGGATCGCCGCGAATTCTTCGGCAAAGATTTCATAGCGCGTGGTCAAGCGATCAATTTCCGTTGAAAACCGGTTATAGAAAATGACGGCTGGGATCGCCGCGAACAACCCCATCGCGGTCGCGACCAGGGCTTCCGAAATCCCGGGCGCGACCATGGCCAAGGTGGCCTGGTGTACGCTGCTCAATCCCCGGAAAGAATTCATAATTCCCCACACCGTGCCGAACAAACCGATGTAGGGGCTGACCGAACCGACTGTCGCCAGCATCGGAAGATGCGCTTCGAGTTCCTCCAATTCCCGGCTCAGCGCAATCCGCATTGCCCGCTGCGAACCTTCTAACACCATGTCTGGCGCGATACCTTCCTTCTTGCGCAGGCGCGCGAATTCCTTAAATCCCGCTTCGAACATGCGCTGCAAGCCATCGGAAGTTTTACGCTGCTGACTAATGCGATTGAACAACGCCGTGAGATCTTCGGCCGACCAGAACTGATCCTCGAACACCTGCGCAGTACGTTTCGCATCCAGCAGCTCGCGTCGCTTGCGGATAACGACCGACCACGAGGAAACCGAGGCAATGAGCAGCGCGAGCATTACAAGCTTGACCAACATGCTCGCGCCGAGTATCAGCCCCGTGATCGATAGATCAGCATTCATCCTTAATCCTCATATAAATCTCCTGCGGGATGCGCTTAGCCGCCATCGCCCGAAAGTCGACACAGCCAACCCGGATTTGTCCCAGGCATAACACGGTATCGCCCGCGACCACCGACTGGGCGAATTCAACCGTGGCTCGCCCTATCCGGGTGATGCGGCAGATCGACATTACTTCGTCGTTGAAGCGGGCAGCGCGTAAAAATTCAAGCTCCGCGTCGCGTACTACAAACGCGATACCGAAGCGGCGCGCGAGATCATCCTGTTCAAAGCCAATACCACGCAACCATTCGGTACGTGCACGTTCCATGTATTTCAAATAGTTTGCGTGATAAACGATACCGGCGGCATCGGTATCTTCGTAATACACCCGTATGGCCAAGCGAAATTCGTGCATTACTTTTCGTGATTGTTAATCAATGACGTCAAACAAATCAGCCGACCCTAACGCGCTAGGCGGCGGATTCAACCCGAAGTGTTGCCACGCCAGGCGCGTCGCCATTCGGCCGCGCGCGGTTCGCAACATAAAACCTTGCTGGATCAGGAACGGCTCGACCACGTCTTCGATGGTGCCGCGCTCTTCGCTGATCGCGGCCGCTAAGCTATCTACTCCTACCGGCCCGCCGTCAAATTTCTGGATGATCGTCAACAACAGCTTGCGATCCATCATGTCGAAACCCTGGGCGTCGACGTTCAAGAGATCTAGCGCGCGCGAGGAAATCTCGGCACTGAGCGTCCCGTCGGCCTTCACCTGCGCGTAATCACGCGCGCGCCGGAGCAGGCGATTGGCGATCCGCGGGGTACCACGCGAGCGGCCAGCTATTTCGTAAGCGCCTTCGGGAGCGATCGGCACCTCAAGAATACGTGCCGCGCGGGTCACAATCTGGGCGAGATCCGCCGCGGTATAGAATTCGAGCCGTTGCACGATGCCAAAACGATCGCGCAGCGGGGAGGTCAATAAGCCCGCGCGGGTCGTCGCACCTACCAACGTAAATGGCGGGAGATCGAGCTTGAGTGCGCGTGCCGCCGGACCTTCGCCAATCATGAGGTCGAGTTGAAAATCCTCCATCGCGGGATACAGGATTTCCTCAACAACCGGACTTAACCGATGGATCTCGTCGATAAAGAGCACATCGCGCGGTTCCAGATTCGTCAATAACGCAGCCAAGTCACCGGCCCGTTCCAGCACTGGTCCCGAAGTCTGACGCAGATTCACCCCCAGTTCGTTTGCAATGATGTGTGCAAGGGTGGTTTTGCCGAGACCTGGCGGTCCGAAGATCAGCACGTGGTCTAAGGCTTCACCGCGCTGTCTGGCGGCGGTGATGAAAATCTCCATCTGCTCGTGCACCGCGGGCTGCCCAATGTAATCGGCGAGCCGCCGCGGTCGAATCGCGTGATCGAGTTCGTCGTCGGCACCGGCTGCGGGCGAAGTGATCCCGTTAGACATGACTCAGAGTATCCACACTGAGTAATGAAGGTAGCGTGTCGCGCATGAATTTCGGGTTAACCGCTTTGCGCCTTGGCAATACCACGCAGGGCTTCGCGGATAAGTGCTTCGCTCGTCTTGTCGGTGGCGTCGAGCGTATGAATCAACTTGCTCGCTTCATGCGGTTTATAACCTAACGCGATGAGTCCGCTGACAGCATCGGCCACAGCGTCCGGCTCGACGCCTACTTTCGGCGAGGTAGATATTCCGCCATCAAGCCCAGCCCAGTCCGCGACGCGGTCGCGCATCTCGACAATCAGGCGCTCGGCGGTTTTCTTGCCGATCCCAGGCAACCCCGTTAAGCGTGCGGTGTCGCCACGCTGGATGCAGACCACGAACTCGTCCGCTTGAATGCCGGACAGGATCCCCAATGCCATCTTGGCGCCAACCCCATTAACTTTGAGCAAGCTTTGAAACATCTGGCGCTCCGCCACAGTCGCAAAACCGAACAGGA
Organism: Gammaproteobacteria bacterium; assembly: GCA_009692265.1. Classification (GTDB taxonomy): domain Bacteria; phylum Pseudomonadota; class Gammaproteobacteria; genus CAIKBL01. The sequence goes on along the minus strand of SHZM01000010.1, from coordinate 32,850 downwards.
GATGCGCGTCTTCACGCACGATCAGCTGCGTATGCAAGGTCACTTCGTGGTTAATCTCGGGTAACGCCCACAGGGTTGTCATCGACGCTTCGATCTCGTAACCCACGCCCTGGCAATCCACTAACACGCGTGGTGGTCGCTTCTCGAGCAAGATCCCGCGGATCCGCCCGATCATCGGTAGCGCCCCGCACGCGCCTTGGTCACTCCACTGACCGCAAGCAGGCCCTGCCGCGTGTGGCCATGACACAGCGCCGTTGCCAACGCATCCGCCGCATCCGCGGCAGGGATCTTGGTTAAGGACAGCAAGGTCTTCACCATGTGTTGGATCTGGGCTTTATCGGCGTGCCCGCGTCCGACAATCGCCTGTTTAATTTGATTGGGCGAATACTCGTGTACCGGCACCGCTTGTTTGGCAATCGCAACCACAGCTACTCCACGCGCTTGACCGAGCTTGATCGCGGAATCCGCGTTGCGATTCATAAAGATTTTCTCGACCGCTGCCTCCTCGGGTTTAAACTCCAAAATCACCTGGGTCAGCGCATCGAAAATCACGCAGAGTCGCGCGTCGAAATCGAGTTCGCCGACGGTGATACACCCGCTCGTTAAATGTTCTGCTTGATGCCGATGCATTCTAATGACGCCGTAACCGGTTATCCGCGAACCGGGATCAACGCCGAGAATCACGGTCACTGAGCACCTTGGGCCGTCGCCGCACAAGTCTTACGCATCGTTATTACCGAGAATCACTTGACCGCGCGCCGCCGAAAAATCCAGTAGTCGCTTAATCGGTACCACGGCCCGCAATCCGATCTCGCGCGCTACGACTACTTCGTTCGCCCCAGTACGTAAACTCGCGGCGAGGCTGCGTAAACCGTTCATCGCCATCCACGGGCAGTGCGCGCAGCTGCGACAAGTCGCCGAATCGCCCGCGGTTGGTGCCTCAATCAGCGTTTTTCCCGGCGCCACCTGTCGCATTTTGTAAAAGATGCCTTTATCCGTCGCGACAATGAACGTGTTGCACGACAGTGTTTGTACCGCCTTGATGAGTCCCGTGGTGGAACTCACCACATCGGCAAGCGCGATCACCGACGGCGGGGACTCCGGGTGGACTAATACCATGGCGTCAGGATACTGCGCGCGGAGCGCGGCGAGTTCGCGGCCTTTGAATTCCTCGTGAACGATACACGCGCTATTCCACAACAACATGTCCGCGCCAGTGTTATCGCGAATATAGCTACCAAGAAACTTATCCGGCGCCCACAAAATCTTGCGCCCCGTTGCCATCAAATGTTTGACGACGTCCACCGCGCTGCCTGAAGTCACCATCCAGTCGGCGCGCGCTTTCACTGCCGCACTCGTGTTAGCGTAGACCACGACTGTACGGTCAGGATGCTCGTCACAAAACGTCGTGAACTGCTCAATCGGACAGCCTAGATCAAGCGAGCACTCCGCTTTGAGATCTGGCATCAACACCCGCTTTCCAGGATTCAGGATCTTCGCGGTTTCGCCCATGAAGCGCACTCCAGCCACGACCAGAGTCCGCGCCGTATGGTCGTGCCCGAAGCGTGCCATGTCGAGTGAATCCGAGACGTAACCACCGGTTTCGTCGGCGAGCTTTTGGAGTTCGGGATCGGTGTAATAGTGCGCGACCAGCACCGCGTTTTCGCGCACCAGCAGTTGTTTGATCTCAGCACGCAGGGCCTCGCGTTCTGCGGTGTCAAGGTGCTCGACGACGGTCGGCGGGACATCGAAGTCTGGCTTTGTCACGTTGGCTGTCGCGATCGCATCAATCATGTTGATGATTCAACTTGAGCACAAGCAAGTCCTGCGCGGTTCACGATCCGGTGGTCGATTCCGTTCGTCGCAACCGGATCCCAAGCTCGCGTAACTGCAGATCACTCACGCTCGTTGGCGCGGAGGTCAGCGGACACGCGGCAGTCTGGGTCTTTGGGAACGGGATAACTTCGCGGATCGAGCGCTCACCGGCCATGAGCATCACCAAGCGATCGAGCCCAAAGGCGATCCCGCCGTGCGGCGGGCAACCATATTGTAGCGCGTCGAGCAGGAAGCCGAACTTCTCGCGCGCCTCGTCGGGCCCAATGCCTAGCAAGGAGAACACTGACTGTTGCATTTCAGTGCGATGAATTCGGATTGAGCCGCCGCCGATCTCGCTGCCATTCAACACCATATCGTAGGCGCGAGAGAGCGCGGTACCGGGATCACGAGCTACTGTTTCCGCATCGGCGTGGGGCGCGGTGAACGGGTGATGCAGTGCCGCCCAGCGTTTGCCCTCGGCGTCCCAGTCGAACATCGGGAAGTCGACGACCCATAACGGACGCCACGCATCGGCGAGGAGATTGAGATCAGCCGCGAGCTTATCGCGCAGCGCGCCGAGCGCTGCGTTGACGATCTTCGCGTCATCCGCGCCAAAGAAAATCACGTCGCCGGTGGCCGCGTTGGTACGGATCAGGATCGCCTCGATAGCCGCGTCGGGGAGAAATTTCAGGATGGGTGATTGCAGGCCGTCACGCCCACCAGTGCGGTCATTCACCTTAATGTAGGCCAGCCCTTTAGCGCCGTAGATCGCGACGAACTCAGCATAGTCATCGATCTGCTTGCGCGATAGCACCCCACCACCGGGGGCGCGTAAGGCGACAATGCGCTTGGTCGGATCGAGCGCGGCTGCGGCAAACACTTTGAATTCGACCTCCGCCATCACATCGCGCAATTCGACGAATTCCAATGGATTGCGCAGGTCGGGGCGATCGCTGCCGTAGCGCTGCATCGTTTCGTGATAGGTCATGCGCGGGAACGGGTCGGGCAATTCAACGCCTAGCACCTCGCGATAGAGCTCACGAATCATTGCCTCCATCAACTCCGTGACCGCTTGTTCATCCACAAACGACATTTCAATATCGAGCTGAGTGAATTCTGGTTGACGATCAGCGCGAAGATCCTCATCCCGAAAGCATCGCACGATTTGGTAATAGCGATCGAAGCCCGACATCATCAGCAATTGCTTGAACAGCTGCGGTGATTGCGGAAGCGCGAAAAATCGCCCTGTGTGCGTGCGACTCGGGACTAAATAATCCCGCGCGCCTTCGGGGGTAGCCTTGGTCAGCATCGGGGTTTCGATATCGAGAAAGCCTGCGTCGTCCAGATACCGCCGAAAAAAGCGCGCAACGCGACTACGCAACATAAGATTCTTGCGCATCCGTTCCGTACGTAGGTCGATGTAACGATACCGCAAGCGGGTCTCCTCTTGCACGTTCTGCTCATCGAGCTGAAACGGCGGCGTGAGCGCGGTATTGAGGATCTCAAGGGTGTGAATCAGAACTTCGATTTGACCAGTCGCGAGGTTTGGGTTCACCGTGCCCGCCGGTCGGGGCCGGACTTTGCCGATCGCTTTCAATACATATTCGCTACGAACTCGCTCGGCGGTCGCAAAGGCAGCCACCGTATCGGGATCAATCACGACTTGAAGTACCCCTTCGCGATCGCGGAGATCGATAAAGATCACGCCCCCATGGTCGCGCCGGTGGTGGACCCAGCCGCAAACAGTAATTTCCTGCCCGATCAGCTGTGCATCGACGTGACCGCAATAATGGGTGCGCATGGGCAAAAGCTCGTATATATGAGAGGGATCAGTCGTTTACCGACAGGCGCGCGAATAATACGGATTGCGGTCAGATGCCGCAACGCCGCAAAAGACCGACAGGAACTTAAAGTTGGATCAAACGAAGCCTTGCGCTGGCAGCCTTAGCGGAATCGAATTTTTCGGGTGGCCGAAGTGTCGAATTGCCGCCTCAACCGGGGAACCTGTGGCGTTCGCTAATCCCCAGCACTCGTGCTCGCCGGCTTCGCTTCGGTCTTGGTTTCGACTTTAGTTTCAATCTTCGTTTCAGTCTTGGTCTCGGCTTTTGCGTCCGGCTTGGTATCAGCCTTATCCGAAGACTGGGTTTCCCCCGCGTCGGAGGGCTTGGCTTTACCCTTGTCCCGAAAATCAGTGACATACCAGCCAGTTCCCTTCAAGGCGAACCCAACAGGTTGAATTTGCTTCACGAGGCTCGCCGCTTGGCAGTCCGGACAATCCACTAGTGAGTCTTCGGTCATGCGCTGGACCACATCAAATTTGTGTCCGCACTGTTCACATCGATAGGTATACGTCGGCATAGGAAATCTCGTTGAACCAAAGGCCAAGGCAAGATAGGGGTTAAACGGAATTTTTCAAGGGGCGCCGCGGTGTCGCCTTTGCTGAATCACTGGTCGCGACGGCCTCTCTTCCCAGGTTTCCACCAGTACGCTTGCCGAAACCACGTTCGTTCGGGCCGGATTGCTTGTGCCCCTAGGGGAGGCTGGCTATCATCCGCGCCCTTGCCTGTCCCCCGGCGCCGTTAGCTCAGCTGGTAGAGCAGAGGACTTTTAATCCTTTGGTCGTAGGTTCGAATCCTACACGGCGCACCAATCGAGTCACTTCCACCGCATGCAGTCGCTCATGCACCGGCCGACTTTGCCAGTATCAATATTCAACGGCCTTCATCTCAGCGAAGTCGGCGTATTTGCGAACGGTCTTATCCATACGCTGATCTGTAGATGGTGAAGTCGGCATTCGGGGAAACACAAAGCCCCTTGCGGGGCCTTCGTCATAGCGCGTGAATTTCGCTCAGAGCATGCGTGCGAAATCGGAGACCGTGTATTTCTCCGCAACTGCGCCGGTTTTGTCCAGAAACTCGATCAGCAGATCGTCGTCACCGCGCTGCGAGACATAGCTCACCACGCCTTGCGGGCCGACCACTTCTTCATGCATATCGCCAATTGGCTGAAAACAGAAATCGCCCGGCCCGAATTCGCAGCCGGTGGTGAGGTTCTTCACGCTGCCTTCGAGAATGAAGATCGACGCGTCGGCATTGTGGCGATGAAGGCCGGGGTTGTGGCCCGGGCCGGTACGCGCGAGGTATTGCACGCAATGGTGTTCGAGGTCGACTGCGAGCACCTTGATCTGGATGCCTGGTCCACACTCGATCCAGGGCGACTTCGACGCCGCGCCGGACAGGACTTTGATCATGCTTTCTTCTTTCAAAACCGCGGCCATGGTCGTTCCTCTCGCTGAAAAATGTGGAATCCATGCTAACGCCGAGATTCTGCCGCCGCAATACGCCCGACCGGCGATCAGGGGTCAGAGTTGCTGAAATCTTTAGCCCCTTACAGCGGGTTTGAGCGTTAGAGCTCGCCTTTTGCACGGCAGCCGCGACGTCGCGCGGCAGGTATTGGCCGGAATAGGCATGGAAGTATCGTAGGCCACGGTTTTGTGTTCGGTCTCTTCAACCTAGAAACGGCAGTTGAACGGCGCGTGCAGTGTGTTCCATCGGGTGCAGGGCGAGGCGCGCGATTGCTGGAGATCGCAACGCGTTGGAAGGACTGGTCACGGAACTTCAGCCTGCTTGATGTAAATAAAGAGCGTGGTCGAGTGTATGAACCTCTCGTTCGTGCGCTTGAGTGGCGACTTGCTTGAAGGATTAACCGGACCAGCCGAAAGCGAGCAGGGGTATAGAAGGACAGGCACGAGATCATTGCCAACCTAATCGCACTTCGGCACCGCTGACTCTCGATAACGGAGGGTAGCCCGGTCATACTCGTCGAGACCTCAACTGGCTACCCTTTCAGGTGCCAACGAAACATCCGTACGGCAACATCGAAGCGAGTCCCGAGTCACCAAGGGAAACAGATGTTGCTGCTTAACCGTGCGTAGAAAATGCCTGCCTCGTCTTAAGAAATTAATGCGGCGTGTGCCGTGGCTCGGTTTGTGCTTCTTTTGGTGTTGTGCCGCCTGGTCGTTTTCCGGCGACGATCTGGCGCAATGCGAACGTCTGGCGAACGTCAAGGAATGGAAAGGGACCTACACGATTTCCGGAATCCAAGCCGGCTCTGGGTCGTATACCGAGGCGGACGGCGGGCACGCTACCGATGCGTGGAATTACGCCGCCTCATTCAGCGCACAGATGATTATCCCTAATTTTCTTGCCGCTGAAATTTGTGCGATCGCTGACGTGGACCTGCCCCTGCTCGCCAATTACCTGGAAGTTTCCGCGACAGCAACCTTCCACACTGAGGGTACCTACCCCGCGGATAACGGCACCGAGGAGATAGTCAACCATTCGGCGGATTGGGTTGCGGGGACTACGCCGACGTTGGATCTGGCGGGTGTGGCAGAAGTAACCTTTTTTTTCACCGATAATAAAATTGAAATCACCCCTCCCGCGGTTGGATCTCTACCCGCCACAAGAACAAGGCTAAGCACCCATTTTCCAACCACGGTAGAGCCCGACCCGCTGCCACTTGACCGGGTTCTATCGGGTCCCGCGGACAACATCGTGATAACGATGCCGACGGCTAGCGCGAGCAGCCTCGCACTGATCGGTAGCCGACCCCTCACCACCGGTGCTTCGATTGTCTGCGGACTGTTTGCTTACGCCGACGGTTGCAGCGGCGGCCACTGGACGGAGACTTGGGCGCTATACCCGACGTTTCAGGACGGGACATCCGAAGAGCCACCACCTAAACCGGTTGAAGATCCCTGCTTGGCTGCTGGTTCGATTATTGGCTGCGAGAACCAGAGTCTGGGCGAGGTGGTGGCGGTGGCAGGCACGCCTTACAGCTTGCACTATCAGAGTGATCGCGTGCCGGGCAATCTCTCCGCCACTGAAGTCGCCGCAAACTACGCGAAGGATCTTGGCGGTTGGACCTTGAATGTAGTGCACCGCTACGACCCCGTGACGAATACCTTGTTCCTCGGAGATGGCGCATTTCGAAGCGCTGCGAGCCTGGGCACCGTCACGCCAGCCACGGCGGGCCTTCTAATCGCCGCCCAAGACGGCCGGCGCGTCTACGAATTCGATGCCGACGGCGTGCATACCCTCACCCGCCATGCCCTGACCGGGGCGATACTGCTGAGCGTCTCGCGCAATGCGGCCGGACGGTTACTCGCGGTTACCGATGGCGATGGCAATGTCACGTCGTTTACGCGCAACGCTGCTGGCAATCTCACCGCCATTATCGGCCCCTAAGGACAAAAGTCCCCAGTGACATTGAACAAGGCGGGCTACCTGACAGGTTTGAAAGATCCCGCCGGCAAGTTCATCACGGCTAAATACTCGGCCAAGGGTCTGCTCACCACCTTCACTAATGCCCGTGGCATGGCGACGAGCTTCGGGTATGACAGCGCTGGACTGTTGCTGCGCGATACGAGCCCAGCTGGTGGGAAACAAACCCTTGCACGCAGCGATGACGGCAACACCGTCACTCGCATTACGGCGATGGGCCGAGTTACCACTTACGCGACAGTCGAATCGGCCGGAGGCGACCTCGACCGTAACGTGACCGCGCCCACGGGGCTAACCAAAACCATGCACGAAAGCGCGGACTTGGCGACCACGGTCTCCACCCCCGATGGGGTGCAAATTGCGGTGACCCCCGCCACCGATCCCCGCTTCGGCGACTCCGCCAGCATTCCACAGACGACCGTCACGACCACTCCTGGAGGCCTCGTTAACAATGTTGACGCCGCACGACTCGTGGTGCTTGAGAATGCGGATCCCTTCAGCCTGACCGAGCAAACCGAAACCGTGGCTCTCAATGGCAAGAGTTTCACGCAGATCTTTGACGCCGCGAGTAAGACATTCACTGAGACTACCCCTGCGGGTCGACACTCCACCTCCGTCATCGATAGCCAGGGCCGAATGGTCAGCGAACAGCTTGCCGGCCTCGATCAAGTCGACTACCACTATGACGTCCACGGTCGGCTGGACAGTGTCAGCACGGGCAGCGGGGGCCTGCAGCGCACGACCCAATTCACGCATGACCCGCAAGGCCATTTGCAGACGATTGCCGATCCCTTGGGACGCATTCAGAGTTATGTTCGCGACAAGGTAGGGCGGATCGTGAAGCAGACGCTGCCTGGGAGCACCGTGAAGTACGCCTACGACGCGACTGGCAATCTCGTGAAACTTACCAACCCTGCTAATAAATTCTATAGCTTCGGCTATTCCAAGACGGATCTGTTGAGCGCGTTTTCGCTACCAGCCGCTACGGCCAAGGGTATCCCGCCCAAGCAGACCTATGCGTATAACCTGGACAATCAGCTGACTCGGATGACCCGGTTCGACGGTAGCAAGCTCGCCTACAGCTATGACACCGGTGGACGTCTTAACAAACTCGCCTCGGTGACGAATGCCAGTCTGTTTTGGACCTATGGCTACGACGCCACCCACGGGTACCTCAACACGATTACCGCGCCCGGCAGCGTCGGCCTCGGATTCATTCGCGATGGCCCGGTGTTACAGGCGCTGAGCTGGACGGGGCCAATCAGCGGGCAAGTGACGCTCACCCACAACAGCGACTTTCAGACCCAAGCGGTCAAGGTTAATGGCGGTAACGCCATTGCTTATGGCTACGACGCCGATGGTTTGCTCAGTACAGTCGGCGCGCTAACCTTACTGCGCAGCAGCCAGAATGGATTAAGAAGTGGTTCTACCCTAGGCGACATCCAGGATGCCTACACTTACAACACCTTTGGCGAAGTCGCTCATTTACGAAGTCACCTCCACAACTGCCGGTGTTTTAATGTCGGTGGACTACGTCTACGACAAGCTCGGACGGATCACCCAGCGCACGGAAAGCTTGGTCGGCGAGCCTGCAAAGGCCTTCGACTATACCTACGATTTAGTCGGGCGGCTGCTGAGTGCGACGGAAGGTCCAAACTCCACGACGTACACGTACAGCAACAATGGCAATCGCCGGTTGTCGAGCACCATCGGTGCGACGACCATCAACGTGAGCGGAAAATACGATACGCAGGATCGCTTGCTGACCTACGGCACTCTCAAGATCGGCTATACGAAAAATGGTGAAGAGCCATACCATCGGTAGCGCAAAAACCCTCTTCGAAACTAACCTGCTCGGCAATCTCGTGGCGGCCGTGCTGCCGGATGGAACACGCATCGACTACCTGGTGGATGGCTCCGGCATGCGGATCGGTAAGAAAATCAACGCAACCTTACAACAGGGATTGCTCTACCAAAGCAGCCTGCGGCCTGTCGCGGAACTAGACGGCGCCGGCACGATAGTCAGCCGCTTCGTTTACGCGACGCAGGTTAACGTACCCGATTACATGATCCGCGAAGGCGTAACTTATCGAATCGTTACCGATCATCTCGGTAGCCCCAGAATGATCGTCAACACCACCGACGGAAGCGTGGTGCAACGGTTGGACTACGACGAATTCGGCAACGTGTTAATCGACACGAATCCCGGTTTTCAGCCGTTCGGATTCGCTGGCGGCTTATACGATGGCCACACCAAACTCCTTCATTTTGGCGCACGCGACTATGACCCTAAGACCGGACGTTGGACAGCGCGCGATCCGAGCGGATTTGAAAGCGGCGCCACCAACCTCTACGGATACGCCAACAATGATCCGGTGAATTATCGTGATCACGACGGCCATGAGGGCGTCAAAATCGGCGGCACTTTGTACGTTACTGCGAAGGATACAGTGCTGCTCACCGACGCAAACGTTGGGGCCGAACGAATTAATCACCTTCAGCCAGGCGGCCAAGTGACGTGGCTTGGGCATGTGCCGTCCACGGAGTTCGAGAAGGTGGGGATAGTTCACCCGAATAAGCGCGGAAACGCCTGTGAGAGTGCCGTCGGTTATGTCCTTCGACCAAACCTGAGCACCAAAAAACCTAACAAGGAATTCAAGGACAGTGGAAAGCCCATGGACAGTCAGGCCTATCCGTCGCACGGCGCAGGTACCAAGGGATGACCTCAGGAATAGAACGTCGGACCGGTGTTTCATGCCGGGGTAGCGCCTAACGAATATCGGCGTGGTCGCACGCATGTCCCAGGGTGCCGTTGACTGCGACTTCGCAACGTTTCTTGTCACCTGCACTGGTTTGCTTGTAGCGACGCGGCTAGCCAGGACTTACTCCCTTCAGGCGCGTGAGCACCACAATAGAAATCCGGTAAAGGTGCACGGCGCACGCCCCCACCTCGGCGGTAGCCCGCGAAAGCCCGCACTGCAAGCCTCCGCATGACCCTGAAAAAAAATGAGTACCCCCAATTACCAACTTGCCTGTTTGATTTCGAGCAATTCGATCTCCTTGCAACAGGGCAGCTCGCACGGCGGGCGGTTATGTCGAATCAGCACGCTGCGCCTGGCTCCAGGTGGCGACCGCCGCGCAGAACGCAGTCAGATCTGTTGCGCGAGAACTCGCAAATTCAAACAAGCGTTGGAAGTCGACTGCGCCGTACTGATGCGCGAGCAAATTCCGCAAACCCGCCGCTGCGCGCAGGCGAGCCGCGAACTGGGCATCCAGGACTCCGTGTTCAGCAAGTGCGGTGAACGATTCCCCATAAGTCTTTGGGGTGCCCCAACCCGCATCAGCCAGCAGGTGCGACGCCAGCGCCACGCATTCTTGAATTGCGACGAACAGATTCAGGGCAATGACTTCGCGGGAGGTTCGATCGTGTTGGAATTCGTCAAAAGTACCAGGCAGAACCGCGGAGATCCGCGCGACGGCATCGCGAATCATCGCGATTTTGGCGGCTAATAGTGCTGAATCAACCATTCGCGGCTGCTTTTAAAACACCCTGGGCACAGCGCGCTTCGAACGAGGCGAAATCGAGGTACTCAAGAATTGCGCGTACTTTGCGCGCGACGAACGCGTCATGATTGCGCTTTGCGAGGAGGTGACCGTCCGCGAAAATTCGATAGGCCAGCGCAGGCGGCGAGTCGTCCAAGAGCACAAGATCGATCACCTGACCGCTATCGCGTTCCAAATCCGCGATCAATTCGCCCAACTCTTGCGCAGACAAGCGAATACCGGGTTCCAAGCCTATCGCGACGTCCAAATCGCTGGTATTCGAAGCCTCTCCGCGCGCCCGTGAACCAAACATCAACGCATAGGCGATGCGCGGGTCCTGGGCGAGAGTAGTCGTCAGAGCATCCATCCTGGGAATTTAACATAGCGCGTGCGGGTTCCGGGCACTTCTATCACCGCCCTGACGGAGCAGCGCGTCCTCCGAGTTTCCAGCGACCGCGTGGTCGGCTCCCGTTGACTCGTTCAATCAGGCGTGCCGGTTAGGATCGTCGTAGTCGCGGATTCAACGCGAAGAGCCCGGTAATCGAGGCCTGATCGAGTACCCGGCAGGGTGCACGGTTCATCGCGGCCAGCACATCTTCTTTGCCGAATTCGCGCGAACCGCCGAGATCAAGTCTCGCGACGTTCAGCGCAAACAGCGTAAACACGTAGCGATGTGGCACCTCATCATTCCACGGCGGGCACGGGCCGTCGTAACCGAAGTATTTACCCCTCATCGCCGCGTCGTCACGGCTCGCGAACCATCCGGTGTATTCATTGATTCCCTGCCGGGTACCGCGCGCGGCCTCGGGGCCAGGCTTTCCACCCACAGCCACTCCTTCGGAGAATTCGCCGAGCGCGATCGGTGGACCCTCTGGCGCAAGATCAAGCAACACCCAGTGACACAGCGTGTGACGCGCCAGGCTCTTGGCGACCACCGCGCCTTCCTGATTAAACGTGTCGAGTTTGATTGGCACATCGAGATCATCATTGATCAACACCAATGATCGCGTTCCCGCCGGCAGTTGCGACCACGCTAAATGCGGATTGCGATTCAGTCCGAAGACTATGGTGTTTATCTTCGCCGAGCACGCCGAAGGCTGTTTCATCGGGCAGCATGCCCATGTCTTGGAAGGTCTCGCGCACTAGCAACATGTACGGCATTCCTGTTGATCAAAGAACGACGATTAATTGGTTGCGTATATTGTCCTACTATACATTCATGATCGATTTTGGTGCTATCGTTGGCTTTGACTGGGGCAGCGGACGATGTTCATTCTGGCGACGAGAATCGATGGCGCGCGTTGGGACGAACCGATGCAAATCGAAAGCTCACTGTAATTTTTACGCTACGTAAATCAGGAACCTTGGTTCGCATCATTTCGGCGCGTGACATGCATCGTAAGGAGGAGGCGCTGTATGACCAAAAAACTTAAGAGGGCTGCCACGCTTCGCCAGCGAAGCGGCGGAACGGGAGTTCCGGGCGACGCATGACACGACGCCTTAATTTTAACCCAGCAAAAACGAATTTCGTCGCGCTACCGAATTTACACCCATCGACCCAGACTATCTCGCTGCGCCTGCCGAAGCATTTACTGGATCGCATCAAAGCGCAGGCCAATGCGAAAGATGTCGCCTATCAGTCATTGATCAAGGTTTGGTTGAGTCAGATGACTGGCAGCGAGAAGTAGACTGCCCCGAAAGCTCGCCATCGCGTGTTTCGCGCGCTGAGCGGCGGCCCGGCCGTCGCTCGGGAATCCGGCGCAGAATTCCTCCACGGCGGCCTCGGCCAGTGGCACCCACTTACCTAGCCAGCCCGTAAGGACTTCACGATTACCCGGCTGCTCCAACGCCATCGTGACTAACGCCACCCCCCACCGCCGATGACGCTCAGCATCGCGGGTTTGCGCCTGGGTTAGTAAACCGAGCAGGGTATCGCCGTGCGCGCGCGCCAACTCGCCGAGCTGGTTCAGCACGGCTTCCTCAACCGCCGGTTTCACGATCAGAAAAAACGCGGTGAACGCTTCCGCCCAATCCCACGCCACCAGGGCTTGCTCGACTAGCTCGCGAAACCCCTGCCAGCGCGGATCGGTTTCCCAGCGCTCGCGTTCACACTCAGCAAAGCCCAACCCCGGGAACGCGTTCGCAAGCTCGCGGGTGCGATACGCGGTGTGGGTCACCCAGCGCAGATGATCCGCCGTGGCGTAGGTGGCGCAATTAGTGATGGTGCTCGCGGGTGCCATTTGGTGCACATAGGCCGAGCCTAGTTGTAACGCATGAAATAAATAGCGCGACGGGGTGTAGGCGTCGGCTAAAAATCTGACCCACTCCAGGTCCAATAACTGATCGTGACCGCGTTCATTGAACTGATCGAACAGCCCGTAGACATAGTTCTCCTGGCCGTCCTGTACCAGGTTATAGGTGCGGTAGATCATTTCATCCGGATCGCGAAAAGCATCCCAGTCGGGATGGCGTAACGGGCTTTGATTGCGGTAGCGCTTGTACCATTGCGCCATCGGAATGTTCGGATCGAGTTCCCACGGCCGGTTTTGATCCAGGGTGTGATAGTGCAGACCAGTCGAGACGACCTCGTACTCGCTCGGTCGCCGCCGCGCGCCGGTGGATAAGTACGACCAGGTCTTCAGTGTCGGTAGCGGTGAATCAGTCATGCGCAACGCTCTGCATTAAAGCGAGTGCTTGAAGTAGAAACGAAACCGATCGCTACCCGTGGCAATCTGGCCGGCAAACGAACTCAGATTCACTTCAAGCTCCTGCATTTTGAAGGGTCGTCCGAGGCATTCTTCCAACGTTGCCCGGGTCAAAATGAGTTCACCCTCCGCCGAAATCCGGAGGTACGCGTTCATGTCTTCAATGGTGACACGCTTGTCAGGGTTATCGAGCACCGCGGCTTCTTTTACCGCCTCCGCGACTTCGCCGGCGCGCATCACCGGGCCCACTCGATTATTCTTCAACAGCGCATCGAATTTAGACATACGGCGAGTCCTTAATTAGCTATGCGAGCGCAGCGGCGCAGTTTGCGCGACATCGATGTAGACGTCGTCGCCCTCGACCTTGGTGGGATACACGGCGAGCGCGCAATCACTCGGATTGATCCCTCGGTCGGTGCGCACATCGAACTGCCAAAGGTGGGCGCGGCAAGTCAGGACATGCCGATCGAGGATCCCGTCCGCCAATGAGAACTGTTGATGCGGACAGGTCTGTTGGACCGCCCGCACCACGTAATCCTGCAATCCAATCAACAGAACCTCGGTGCCGTTCGCGGTCGTGAAGCCCGCCATCTCGCCTTCCCACACCTCCTCGAGGGTGCAAATTTTTTCGAACGCCATGCGCGTGTTAACTGTCAGCGAAGATCACGTCGATCGTTTCAGTCGGCCGCAGCCCGGTGTCGGCGACTTTGAGTTCGCGCGGAAAAAAACTGTCGCCGCCGTGTTTACGAACTCGCAAAATTTTGTCCGGCCGTGGCGCGACCCGACGGCCCACCGTGTGATACGCACATTTTTGCGCAGCTTCGTCCATCGTGTCCTCGGAATCCACGAGAATCAGCTGTAAGACGAAATCGCCTTGGAAATTGCAGTGAAGTGGAAACGCGGCCATCGTGCACGCTCAAGCCGCCGCCGCTTTCGCCGCGCGGAATTTTTCGATCCAGGCATAGCCATGCGCGTCCTGCCCCTGCTCGCTGGGAGCCAAGCCCATGTACTTCAACGCCCCTTTCAGATTCGGCGGGAGGATCAGACCGGCGAGGAAACGATCGACGATGGTTTGGTGGCCTTTGTACTGATCCGGGTTGATCTCGAAACACCAGCGGTCGACTTCAGATCCAAAATGATAAAGCCGCCCTGCATGCTCCAACGGCCAATCCTGTCCATCCCAGCCATCGCCCGGGGTGCAGGCGATCGGCAAATTGCACATGTGACAGATCAACGGCAGGGTTTCTGGATGGGTGAGCGCTTCCCGGCCGTTGAGAAGATTGTCGGTGATCACATCCCAACACCGGCCCCAGTTTTTATTCCAGCCTGGATACTTCGCTTCCAGCCACTCGCGATCCTCGGGGGTGACCCCGGCTGCCGGATTCCACCACACGGTGCGCCGCCAGAACCACACGCCCAAGTGCATGCCGTGATGGGTCGAGTCGAGATCGCGCATGAGGATGTCCCAATACCACGGCTTTTCCAGTCCCATATCCAATAGCTGGCGTTCGAACTGCCCCACGATCCATTCGAGCATGAATTCCTTGAACGAGAGCTTGCGGCCCGCGACCGGCGTGTAGTAATCCATGATCGGCCCCGTCAACACCGAGAACAGTTTCCACGAGCGCCAGATTGCGACATCGACCAACTGCTGCGCTTCCGCTTGCTTGCCGTTTTCGATCAGGATCTTCAACGCCGGCCCGCCCTGCTGTGAGTGCCGTGATTCGTCCGTTTGGATACTTGAAATCAAGGAGGCGAAGGTATGGTCGCCGGTTTCCGCCGCATCCGCGGCGAGGCCGAGAAATTGCATGTTGGTGAAGCCGGTTTCGAACGCGAATGTCAGCATGATCGCGGTCGAAATCGCGTCCCGCGCGGTGGTGATGTCGTCGAACAGGGAGCGCGCGGCCACTGCGGCCCACTCATTCGTGCGCAGCGCTTTATGCGCCCAATCCCATTGCCGTCCACGCTTGATATTGGCGTGTGGAAAAAACAATTGCAGTTGGGTATGCCGGTTCTCGTCCATCATCCCGAACACCGCCATGTTGCGGTTACCCGGCGCTTTCGAGAATCGCGCCATGCGCGCTTCGCCGATGCTGGCCAGGTATTCACCGAGGGGGATCGCGCCGTAATGCGCGATCATCGTGCTAACCCAGCCGGGATCGGCCTTGTCGACGAATGCAGCTCGCTCAAGCGCCGCCTTGACCGAATAGGTTCCGGCATCTTTCTCGCGTTGGATCGACACATATTCGGGATACGAAGTCTTGTAGGGCTCGTCGTAGGTCTCCCACACCTGCATCGGGATCCCGCGCGAGCCGCTCATCTCTTCGGGGAACAGCACCTCTTCGGAAACATAACTCGGCGTCCAACTCGTGGTCCGCGCCAAGTCATACCAGTCTTCGCGTTTTAGTAATGCCATGTGCCTATCTCGGTTGGGGATCGCAATTAACCGCGAGCACTCTGTTGCCTCGGCGCTGTGACCGCGGCTTCCTCGGCCAACAATTTATCCACCAGGAACAGCATCTTGTTGGGACCGGTATCGGCCTTAATATCGATTTTGTTGCCGTCGGGACATTCGCGCAGCCGTTCGTATTGCGCTTCGAGCATGGCCTTGTCTTCCAGGAACGCGGCGTTTGCCGCTTCCACTAAAAGATCCACCATGCCCGGCGAATCCGTCGCCTCGCTCAGGCCCCACGAATAGTAGTAATCGCACCAGTGCTCATCGCGCGGGGTCACGGCCTGGGAACTCCAGCTGTCCAGCAATAATAGGCCGTTTTCCTTACCGACCTTCATCGTGCCCGGCGACCAGACTTGATAGCGCATTATAAAATTGCACGGCAGGGTGAAATTGATATTGGCGTGGGCATCGAACACTGCCTCCGGCGGAAACAGATGCTTAGCGAAGCCGGGTGCTGCTGCTTCGGGCATCCAGAACTCGGTATTGATCCCACGTTCAATGGGGGTGTGGTTGAGCTTGGCCTCGACCCATGCCATCGAGCCGCCCAAGGTGTCACGATGAATCCAGGCGACGTGGCTGAGGTCCATGAGGTTCTCAATTTCCCGCCGATAGTTGGTGTTGATCGATACTTTGGACGTTTTTATGTTCCAGCCTTGCGCACCAGGCCCGACCGCCGAGCAAATGTGCTTGGGATCGGCAAGTGCCGGATCACCCAGCCACACCCAAATCCAATTGTCCTGCTCGACCACCGGGTAGGTGCGCACGCGGGCCTTGGGCGGAATGATGGTCTGGCCGGGGATTTCGGTGCACACCCCATCGGGTCCGTACTTCATGCCGTGATAGCCGCAGCGCAGCGAATCGCCCTCCTTCGTCCCCCTGCTCAGCGGTGCCTGACGGTGACAGCAGCGATCTTCAAACGCGACCACCGTGCCGTCGAGTTTGCGATACAACACCACTGCTTCGCCCGCGAGGCGGCGCGCGAGCAGGGCGCACCTACCCTGGCTCAATTCGTAGTCCCAGCCCGCGCAATACCAACAATTCTTGACGAACATCTCAGCCTCCACGGCGGTCACTGCTATTTCTGGAGTAGCGCTCGGTCTGCGCCTGTCGCCAACAGTAACAGTTCGTTTAGAGCAGTTTCAATCCAACGTCAATCTAAATGCCAGCGCGTGCCGCTTGGAGTTTTTTCGGGATCGGCACACTCGCGCGAACGCGTTCGACAATCACTGTTCACATCACTCCGAAGCAACGTCAGGACACCGGGATCCTCGACGAGTGTCAACGAACTTTACAAACCAACGGGCTTGAGCCGCCTGTTTTTTTTAAGATTTTTACAGGGTAGGCACCCGATGGAGTGCTTAGGATCTAGCAGGTCATTGTTTTTATACGCTTCGTGGGGTGTAACAACACTTGGCCCATTAATTGCTCACTCTTTGGCTAACAACTGCGCGTAGGCCCCGAGGTATTGCGCCGTTCAAACGCCTAATAATGACCCGATAACGCTCGATTACGATGGAGAAAAAACATGAAGACCCACTCAGTACGTAAACCAGCCGCCTTTGTGGCCGGCTTCGCGCTTCTTATCCTAGGGGGTCTTCAGCCAGCATCTGCGATCCCAACCCTTATGACCGTGAATTTTACGGCGGGATTGTCGTCTGGCAGCTTCTCGTTCAATTTCGATGATCCTGCGGACCACGGAGCTGATCAAATTTACGCGTTGACGAGTTTTAGTTGGACTGACTTTTCGGGGTTGCGTTAGGTCTGAGCGATGTGAATTTATTCTCGGCGCAGGTCGATTTTGATATTGTTAACGTGTTATCCAAATTCGATTTATCGGTGGGCGGCGGGGATGCGTCGATAGATCCCCCGGGCCTTACTACCGAACCCGCTGTTTTTGAGTACCTGTTTCAAGACGAGGTTCCCAATAAGGTAAATCAAGGTGCCACGCTTACGCCTGATCCTGATCCTGATAACGTGAAGGGCTGCGACACGACAGATGGTCGATGCGACCGCCAAGAGGACATAGAGGGGGTTAGCACTAGAACCAGCACCGACGGCACACCGAGCGTACCAGAACCAAGCAGTCTCGCGTTGCTCGGACTTGGTTTACTCGGCATGCGCACGCTAGGCCGCCGCGCGCGGTCTTAATCGACCTGTCCGTATCGAGCGCTACGGCTACCTAGCCAGGGTTAGCTCGCCAAGTTCCTCCCATCCACGCAGCCCCGTACGGGGCTGCGCTCATTAGCGAAGGTCAATTTTCGAAGGCCCGCTTGACCGATCACCGTGCTTCGGTTCACGTTACACCCATGCCACCGTCGATCACGGTTAACTCCGCCACACCGCCATTACCGCCCGGTCCCGCCACTCATCCGGTCTGGCAGCTGCTGCGCTATTCCTTCTGGCCGCTTGAGTATCTCGAAGACTGCGCCTGCTTTGGCGAGACGTTCACGTTTCGACTCGCGGGGTTTGGGGAGCTGGTGATGTTGACCCGGCCAGAGGATATTCGGGAAGTATTTCGGGGTGACCCCGCGATCCTGCACGCCGGCGAAGGGAACGTGCTGCTGTCGACCCTGGTCGGGGAAACTTCGGTCCTGGTATTGGACGATGCGCCCCATTTACGCCAGCGACGCGTGCTGCTGCCGCCGTTGAAGGGCGAACGGATGCGGACGTTTTTTGACGCGATGCAAAGCGAGACCCTAGTCATCGCGCGCGAATGGGCCAGGGGCGGGGTGGTACGCGCGGATTCAGCGATGCAGGCCATTACCTTGCGGGTGATTCTGCGGGCGGCGCTGGGAATTGCGAGCGGACCGACGTTCGACGCGCTCCAGAGCAGTATGGGCAGTTTGCTGCGCGAGGTCCGACACCCGCTGGTGTTGGTGCTCTGGAATGTGTTTCCGCCCGACCGTTTTAAAGACTCACGGCTGCTGCCGTTCTATCGCCTGCGACGTCGCTTTGACGCGGTGCTGTACCGTGTGATCGCGGAGCAACGTGCGCTGCCACCGGAGCAACGCACGCCGAGCCTCCTCAGCGATTTGTTGGCGGCTACTCACGACAATGGCGATCCACTCAGCGATGTGGAACTGCGCGACGCGATCGTCACAATCGTCGCCGCCGGCCACGATACAACCGCATTATCGCTCGCCTGGGCGCTCGAACTGATCCTGCCACGCGCCGACGTGATTGCACCTATCGATGCCGAGCTTGCCAAGGTGTGTGGCGCGGAAATGCCCCGCCCTGAGCATTTGCCGGAACTCACCTATCTCGATGCCGTGATCCGGGAGAGTCTGCGCGTGCGCAACATCCTGCCGTTCGTCGTGCGGGTGTTAAAGGCGCAATTTTCAGTCGGCGGGATTACTTATCCGAAAGGTGTGGTGCTGTGCCCCGCGATCCATCTGCTCCATCAACGTGACGATCTCTACCCGGAGCCGAAAACCTTTCGTCCCGAGCGTTTCCTCGAACGTAAATTCGCCGCGCACGAATGGAATCCGTTCGGCGGCGGCAACCGGGCCTGTCTCGGACAGGCGTTCGCGCTCTACGAAATGAAAGTCGTGCTCGCGACCTTGTTCACCGAACTGCGCATGCACCGTCCACCCGGCGCGGTGTCAAAACCGGTCCGCCGCGGGATCTCGGTGGGTCCGAGCGATGGTGTGCGGTTGATCGCGCGGTCGCGCGTAGCGTAGTCGTTAAGAAAATCCCCCTCATTCCCCCTTTTCCAAAGGGGGAAGTAAAGACCCACCCCCTTTGCAAAAGAGGGTCGACGCGCAGCGGCGGGGGATTTCACGCCGAAATGATCGCACTTTGAAAACGTTCAACCAGCGGTTCCAAATCGACCTCCCGACCACCGGTGAACGCGGTTAGAAGTGCCAAGGTGCCGTGCGCGCACGGCGCGAGGATCCCGCTGATCCCGGCGCCGAAAAAAAGCTGGGCTCGCCGCACAAAGTCGAACGGTAATACCAACGCGGTGACTGGGTTCGCGGCCATCAGGAAATGCGCAATCGGCTGCTGACGAAATTCGCAGGGCCAGCCGTTCGCGACCTCACCGAGCGATCCGCGAGTGCCGAAACCTGCGCGCGCCAACAATCCCACCACGTCTGCTTCAGGTACTCGCCGCACTTGCGCACCAAGCCCCGGTGGATGGGCACCAAGCAGGTGGGCGACGAGTTCGCGGGCGACGGCACTGTCCACTTCCTCGCCACGTCGCCACATTAAAAATGCGCCGAGTCCGATGCTCGCCGTCGCGACACTGGCGGCGAGCGCGAGGAAGTGTCGGCGTGGTGGCGCGCGCACCGATGGTCCGTCGACCAACGAGCGACGTAGGAGAATACGCGCGGCAAGACCTTCCGGTGGTTCTATCAGCACCGCCTCGGTGAGTGCCTGCTCCATGCGCTCGATGCGGCCGGCGAACACCGTACACTCTGGGCATAGGTCACGATGCGCCCGCAGGTCCGAGGTCGGTGCGCGCGGGTCTGCCAGCAGCTTCTTGCGGAATTCCAGACAATTCATCGTGCGGCGACCTCGAGATCCTCAGGGTCGGCACGTAGCGCGCGTCGCAACTGTTGGCGCGCGCGAAAGAGGCGGGTGGTCACCGCGGCCGGGGTAAGATCCAGCATGCTCGCGATCTCCTCACCGCTGTAGCCGCCGATCACCTGCAGCACTAAAGGTTCGCTGTACTCAATCGGCAGCAGAGCGAGTTGTCGCCGTAGCGCCCACGCCTCGGTGCTGCTGTCCAAATCCCGGTACAGACCCGGCACGGAATCGGGATCGATGTCTGTTTGCGCTGGCCGAATTCGCTCGTACAAACGGGCGTGTTCGCGTCGCAGGGTAACCAACAACCATGCGCGCGCGGCACGATCATCGCGCAGATTGTCCATGGCCCGCCAAGCTCGCGCAAACGTTTCCTGCACCAAATCCTCCGCTTGTTCGCGATGGCGACACAACCAGAATGCATAACGATAAAGATCGTTGGAAAGCGCCTTGACCAGCGCAGTGAACTGAGTCTCCCTATTCCACATGACCAGTCACGCGCGTGGTCAGGGCGGCGCGAATACGGGTTTCTGCCCGACTCGGCTGCATTTTTCATGCGTTTCAATTGACGGAAGTTCAATCGTCATCGCCGTCCAAGAAGACCGGGTGATGCTGCGGATTCTTTCGTGCCCGGCATCGGGGTTCGGTCAAGGCTTCGTCACGGTGGGTTTCAAGGTTGGAAACAGCGCTTGCAGCGCCGTCGAAGTGGCTAGTGCATCGGCTTCGCTCGCGTAGTGATCGAGCGCGACGACATGGTGGATGTTTGCGTCGGCTTTTTGTGGGATTACCACCGCCGGATAGCCGGCCGAATTGAGCACCGTCACGAGTGCGTTGGCGTGTGGTTCGTGCAGAAAGTGCGCCGCGCTTACTCGCCAGCCCCCGTCGGCCGTCGCGATCCCGCCCCCCGCCTGCGGTTCGGTTTCCGCGGCCCACCCCGCCAACGCGCTGGCCTCGACCGGCGCGATCGGATCCGTCAGCTGATCCTTCGGCGCATTAAACAAGGTTTGGGGTCGCGACATCGAGACCGACTCCGCGCCGCGGGTAATTTCAATTTCGCCTTCGATCAGGACTACGAAATCGCGGTCTGGGGCCGCTTTGCCCCACACATCAGTCCCGCGGATCCCAATCGTTGCGGTGCCAACCCTCGCGCGGATGTCGCGCTGCTGCCCTTTACCGAGCGCCGTAGTGGTAAAGCGAAACGCACCTTTCAGAACTTCGAGGGTCGCCCACAACAGTGACTCTTCGCGGGAGGTAGCGTCTTGCCGCCACGTAAAAGCGGTCTCCTCCCCTAATTTCACGGTACTGCCTTCGGCGAGGCGCAGGACGACACCCGCGCGCGGACCGATGTAACGGTTCGCGCTTTCTCCGAGGCTCGCGCCAGGAGTTAGCGCGACCCGTTTCCCCGCCAAGGTCATCCACGCCGGCGACTGCACCACTTCAACGGTGGCGGATGCGGCGTAAACAGGCGAAATCGCGAACAGGAAATAGAGCAGTAATAAATATTTCATTTTCATCCGTGGTATACGTCGGTTGGGCTAAGGCGGGTCAGATTTGGCTTGTAATTCAAATGATGCACCTCATATTAGCGTATTCGCAGCTACAGACATCCGGAGGTTGGAATGTTTCGAATCGGCTTATTTCTCGCGACTAATTTTGCGGTCGTCGCGGTGCTGTCGGTGGTGTTGAATGTGGTGGGTTTGAATCAACCGGGTAGCAGCATGATGCCGTTGCTGGTGATGGCCGCGGTAATGGGCATGGGGGGATCGTTTGTTTCGCTGCTGCTGTCCAAGACGATGGCAGTGCGGGGTATGGGTGCAAGCATCATCACTGATCCCCAGTCGCCGGGGGAACAGTGGCTGGTTGCCACGGTTAAGCGCCAAGCCGAACGCTTGGGCCTCGGGATGCCCGACGTAGCGGTTTTTAATAGCGCGACACCAAATGCGTTCGCGACCGGTTCCGACAAAAACCATGCCTTGGTAGCGGTCAGCACGGGACTACTCGAACAGATGAGCCAGGACGAGGTCGAAGCGGTGCTCGGCCATGAAATGTCGCATGTCGCGAACGGCGACATGATCACCTTGACCCTGATCCAAGGCGTGTTGAATACCTTCGTGATGGTCTTCGCGAGTATTTTGGCCAGCGTACTCGACCGCGGAAATCGTGGAGGACGCGGCATAGGCTACTACCTCGGGTACACCATTGCGCAGAGCCTGCTCGGCTTTCTGGCGTCGTTGATCGTGTTCTGGTTTAGTCGCCGTCGCGAATTCCGTGCCGACAGCGGCGGTGCCGATCTCGCGGGCCGTCACAAAATGATCGCGGCGTTACAGCGGCTGCAAGCAGCGTCCCACCCCGCACCGCTGCCCGGCGGCATGGCTGCGTTCGGAATATCCAGTGGAAAAATGGGCGCGTTGGGTCGCCTACTGATGACGCATCCGCCGCTCGAAGAACGGATTGCGGCGTTGCAGGCAGCGGGTTAATTTTGATGGCGTGCGACCCCGATTCCACTGTCGCCAACCCTGGTTGTTCGCCGCAACGTCGCGCGCTCTTAAAATCCCTTGGGCTCGTGGCCAGCGGACTGCTCCCGCGGATGGGCGCTGGCGCGCCGACCGATCCTACCAAACTCGCACCCCAGCTCGGCGATGAACTGTGGTTCCCGTCGTGGGAAGCCACGAGCCGTCCGATCGTCGCCGACGAGGTATTATTCAACGGCGCACCGCTGACCGCGGTCCCCTACGATCCGATTGCCAAAGTGTTACGCGAGTCGTCGCGCCTGAATCAGATCCTCGTCGTACGCATCGCGCCCACGACCGACACAAAGTCAGGAGTCCTCGCCTACTCTGGGATCTGCACCCACGCCGCCTGTGCGGTGAGTGAGTGGAATTCAGAGTCGCGCCAGTTGCTGTGTCCCTGTCATGGCTCGGCCTTTGATCCGGCCGCGCGCGGCGCCGTTACCGGCGGGCCGGCGCGACGCGCCTTGCCCACACTTCCGGTGACAATCACCAACGGGAAACTCGTCGTGGCTGGGTCGTTTTCTGCGGCCGTTGGTGCAAAAAAATCGTGGACCACAAAATCTTGAGTGATAACCGATGCTGAGATCCTCTCTCCTGACCTCGTACTTGCTGTTTAGCCTGTTCTCGGCCACCGCGGCCGACCTACCGAAGTACGCCACCGTCACCGCTGAGCGACTGCAACACCCCGAGCCCGGCAATTGGCTGATGTATCGCGGCAGCTATAACAGTTGGGGCTACAGCAAACTTAAGCAAATTACGCGGGACAACGTTCAACGGCTGCGCCCGGTGTGGACTTACTCGACCGGCATGCTGGAGGCACATCAGGCACCGCCGATCGTTAATGCCGGGATGCTGTTTATCACCACCCCGCAAAATCACCTGCTCGCGCTCGATGCGCGTAGCGGCGAACTGGTGTGGCGCTATCAACGCGAATTGCCCGAAGATTTATTTCAACTTCACCCGACCAACCGCGGCGTCGCGCTCTACGGTGACGCGGTCTATATCGCGACCGTGGATGCACACCTGATCGCACTCGACGCCCAAATCGGCACGCCGCTGTGGGATCAACCAGTCGAGGATTATCTCGCCGGTTACTACATGACGCTCGCGCCACTCGCGATCGACGGCAAGATCCTGATCGGCGTGTCGGGCGGCGAATTCGGCACGCGCGGATTCATCCAGGCGTTCGCCGCGGCCGACGGTAAACCGCTATGGAAGACTTACACCATCCCCGGCCCCGGTGAACCAGGCCACGAGACCTGGCCCGGCGATAGCTGGAAGCGCGGCGGCGCGCCAGTGTGGGTCACGGGCAGCTATGACCCTGAAACCAAGCTCACTTACTGGGGCACCGGCAACGCCGGTCCCTGGATCGGTGAGACCCGTCCCGGCGATAACCTGTATTCGAGCTCGCTGCTCGCCTTGGACGTCGACACCGGTGCCATCCGCGCGCATCACCAATATCACTGGAACGATTCGTGGGACTGGGATGAAGTCTCCGCACCCTTGCTCGTGGACCTCACCCGTGACGGAAAAACACGCAAAGCGCTGGTGCATGTCGGCCGTGATGGCTACCTCTGGCTGTTGGAGCGCAAACCGAACGCGATCGGATTTATCGGTGCCCAAAACTATGTGCGCCAAAATATCTATCGCTCGCTCGATCCGATCACCGGTCGTCCGGACTATGCGCCTGAAACCGTGCCACACCTTGGCAAGCGCACCGAGTTTTGTCCGAGCTTGTGGGGTGGTAAGGATTGGCCGCCTGCCGCCTACAACCCGGACACCGGTTATCTCTACATTCCGGCGAATGAGAATCTGTGTGGAGCGTTTACCGGAGAGCCCGCGAAGTATCGCCCTGGTGAACTCTACCTGGGCGTGTCGTTGAAAAATCTTGAAGTCTTCCCCCATGCGCAAGCGAAAGATCACATCGGGGAGTTACAGGCGTGGGATCTGAATGCCGGGAAAAAAGTGTGGACCGCGAAATTTCCGTTTCACAATTGGGGCCCGGTGCTAACGACCGCGGGTGGTTTGGTGTTTGCGGGCGGGACTAACGATCGTAATTTCCGCGCCTTCGACGCCGCCAGCGGCGAAGTACTGTGGCAACAGCGCACTAACTCCGGCGTCGTCGGCGTGCCCACCGCCTATGAGATCGATGGGGTCCAATACATTGCCGTGCAATCCGGCTGGGGCGTTGATGCGCAGCGCAAGCAGGAATATCTCGATAAAGCGTTTGGCCGCACCACCCACGTCCCGCAAGGCGGGGTGCTGTGGGTGTTCGCCTTGGAAAAAGCAGATTTGGGTGAGCCTGGCGAACCCCAACCTACAAATTGGTTTAAGCCAGCTACTTCGACGCGGCCTTGGCTCCTGCTCGCGCTTGATAACGAAGGTAGTGTTGAAGCGCGGTGAGATCCTTGTCGGTTAGTTCCTTGAACTGTGGCATGCCGCGTTCGTGACGACTGCCGTTGACTACCACGTCGCGCAGTGCTTCCAGGTACAAGGGGACCTGCGATTCACGCAGGTCCGGCGCGTACCCTCCCGCCACGCCGCCAACGCCATGGCAGATTAAGCATTTGCGCCCATAAATTGTATTGCCGCCGTCCGCTAGCTGCGGATCGATCTTAAAATCTTCCTGCACCACCGGCTGCGTGAGATGTGGCGCAGGGGTCGGTGGTAGTGCGGTGGTGCCGTCGAGCGCAAATGTCAGCAGGCGGCGTGGATGCACGCCATACGCCCAGCCGTGCTGGGCCGTGACATTTCCGGCCGCCGACGCCCCACCGCCACCCCAGCCAACCAGCAGTGAAATGTATTGCTTGCCATCGACTTCATAGGTGACTGGCGGTGCCGAGATCCCGACTTTGGTATCGAAGGTCCACAAGGATTCACCATCCTGGGCGCGGTAGGCCACCAGTTGGCCATCGGCCCGACCTTCGAACACGAGCGATCCGGCGGTGGTCATCGTGCCGGGATTCCACACTCCAGGCAGTTTTACCTTCCAGGCTTCTTTCTGCTTCACCGGATCCCAGGCGAGCAACCATGCCGCATCGATCTTCAGCTCAACCTCATCACCCGGCGAGAACCGCACGCCGGGATCCAACTCAAAACTCGGCGATTGCCAGGTCGCGGGTTTTTCATCTTTATCGGTAAACACAAAGGGCAATTCGAGGATCGGCAAGTAGGCGAGACCCGTCGCTGGACTGAACGACATCGCGTGCCAGTTATGGACACCAAACGGGCCCGGATAGATTAATTCTTCGCCGTCTTCGTAACGCGCGCCCGGGACTTCGACTGGTCGGCCGGTTTTTAGATCGACATGGGTTGCCCACGTTGCCTTGCCGATCTTCTCGGCTGAGATCAGCTTTCCGGTGCTGCGATCGATCACATAGAAAAAGCCGTTTTTCGGCGCGTGCATCAGCGCTTTTACCGGCTTGCCGTCGATACTCAGATCGGCCAGCACGATGTCCATGTTCGAGTTGTAATCCCAGGTCTCACCAGGGGTGGTTTGGTAATGCCAAGCGTATTTGCCGGTATCGGCATCGAGCGCGACAATCGCACACAGGAAAAGATTATCGCCACCGTCGGGGCTGCGGATCTTGCGGTTCCACGGCGAGCCATTACCCGTACCGATGTAGATCCGATTAAATTCCGGATCGTAGGTCCAGCCGTGCCAGGAATTCCCGCCGCCGCCGTGCTTCCACCATTCACCGGTCCAGGTCTTGGCGGCCATGGCCTGCGTCTCGTCCTCAAACCCGTCCGCCGGATTCCCCGGTACCAGATAAAACCGCCAGGCCTGCTCGCCGGTGACAGCATCGTAGGCCGTCACATAACCGCGCGTCGCGCCGACCTCGGTGCCGCCGTTTCCGATCAGGATTTTGTCGCGAAACGCACGCGGCGCACCGTTGATATAGAGCGGTTTCGTCGGATCGGTGGTCTGCGCACTCCACACCTGTTTGCCGGTTTTGGCATCGACCGCGAGCAAGCGGCCATCGCCAGTCGCGACAAAGACTTTGCCTTTCCAGTAGGCGACTCCGCGATTCGAATCCCAGAAAATTCGCGCGCGCTCGCCCGCGGCATCGAGCACTTTTGGATCATAGGTCCAAGCGATTTGGCGCGACCGCAGATCAACCGCATAGATAACGCTGTAACTCGCGGTGAAATACATCATGCCGTCGACCACCAGCGGAGTTGAAAGCAACGAGCGTTCGCCGGGTAATTCAAGCAACCAGTCAAGACCGAGCTGCTTGACGTTATCGACATTGATCGCCGTTAACGGGCTGAAGCGCTGCTCCGAATACGTACGCCCAAACGACAACCAGTTGGCACCCTGCTGTTCATCGGTGATCGACGCGCCGTCAACCACGGTGTCGGCAAGCGCGAGCGAACTCACGAGCAGTGCGGCCAGGAATCCCCATCGATATCGGTTTTGCATTCGACCTCCGTTAAGTCGCCACCCTAAAAATTTAGCCTCGCCGCGAACTAGCCGTCCCGGCAGACACCTATTATCCAACCGATTGCCTGTGCGGTACGAGCATTATTCGCTCGAGGTTGGTGACAACCCATCGGTGACGCGGCTATCGTAGGTCCATTGCCAAGCGGACGAACCACCCATGAGTGACACCATAGGCTTTAACGATATTCAACTCGATTATCTCAGCATCGCCGAAGCGGAACAGCGCTCGGGACTGCGCCTGGTACTCGGCGCGTATCCGATTCCGGGACCGTGGCGCGAGGCCTGTAAGGGTTTGTTCGATGTGAAGGGGATTGCCTACGCCTCGGTGTGTACCGCCAACCAGGGAGCCTCCGATCTCGAATTTGGCATGGGTGGCACCCAGAGCGAGCTTTATGCGTGGACGGCGCAATCAAGCGCGCCAGTCGCGATCTGGAACGACGAGCGCCCGCGTTCCTCGTGGATCGATCAGATCAACCTGGCCGAACGACTTGCGCCGGAGCCGCGCTTAGTACCCCGCGATAGCACCGAGCGGATGCACATGTTCGGGTTCATCAACGAGCTTGCCGGTGAAAACGGCTTTGGGTGGAATAAGCGACTGCTGCTCGTGCACGCCGCGCTGAGCTCGATGTCATCGCAGGACGAAGGTTATAGTTTCTGGAAAACCTTGGGCGATAAATATCTGTATACCCCCGAGCGTGGCCTCGCCGCGAAAGCGCGTGCGATCGACATCTTGAAGGCGCTCGGTGCGCAATTGTCCGCGCAACAGCGACAAGGACGTCGTTACCTCATCGGTGAGCAATTATCCGCGCTCGACATCTACTTCGCGACGTTCTATGCCTTGATCGATCCGCTGCCGCCCGATCTCTGTCCGATGGCGAGCAGCTATCGGCCGTCCTACGTCAATCACGATCCGGACATCGCCGCCGCGGTAGGCCCAATCCTAGGTCCCCATCGCGACTTTATCTATACCGAACATCTGGTGCTGCCGATTGTGTTCTAAGGCCGAGACTGGAGTCGGGGTTATTCATCCGGCGCCCTCACCGTGGTATGGTCCTCGGCCGTGATTTGTTCAGGTAATCGCTCGCATGGCTCAGGAAATTGATGTAATCGTGATTGGTGCCGGAGTCTCCGGTCTCTACTCGCTGTATAAACTCCGCGAACTCGGGCTCTCGGCGCGCGTGTTCGAGGCCGGCACCGGCATCGGCGGCACGTGGTACTGGAACCGCTACCCAGGCGCCCGTTTCGACTCGGAGAGTTATAGCTACCAGTACTCGTTCTCGCAGGAATTGCTCGACGAATGGGAGTGGAGCGAACATTTCTCGGCCCAGCCCGAGATCGAACGTTACCTGCATGTGGTCGCGGACAAATTTGACCTGAAACGCGACATCCAATTGAACGCCCGCGTGGCGAGCGTGGTGTACGACGACCTGGCGAAGCGATGGGACATCGAGACCACCAATGGTTTGCGCGCCCGCGCGCGCTTCGTGATCTGTGCCACTGGTTTGTTGTCGGCCCATCAGTTTCCGGATTACCCGGGAGTCGACAGCTTCAAGGGGCTCTCGCTACACAGTGCCCGCTGGCCGAAAGAGCCGGTCGACTTCACCGGTAAACGGGTCGGCGTCATCGGCGCTGGCCCGACGGCCGTTCAGATCATTCAAACCATCGCGCCAGAATGCGCCCAGCTGACCGTGTTTCAGCGCACGGCGAACTGGTGCACACCGCTGCGCAACCGCCCGATCACGCCGGACGAGCAGAAAGAACTCAAGCACAAGGCGCACGAGGTTTTCGATTTGTGCAAACGCACCTGGGCCGGCTTCATCCACGAACCGGACCCGCGTGCCGGAGTCGATGTGCCGAAGGCGGAACGCCTGGCACGCTACCAAGAACTATACGACCGCGGCGGCTTTTCGTTATGGCTGGGGAATTACAGCGACTCATTCATGTCACGGGTCGTGGCGGATGAAGTCGCCGAATTCCTCGCTGAGAAGATCCGCGCACGGGTGAACGATCCGGTAACGGCCGAGAAACTTATCCCGAAAAGCCACACCTTCGGCACCAAGCGTTGTCCCGGCGAAAAAAATTATTACGAGACATTCAATCGGGATAATGTGTCGCTGGTCGACCTGCGTGAAACCCCGATCACGCAGATCACGCCGACCGGCATCGCAACGGGGGACGTGCTGCATGAGTTCGACATCATCATTTATGCCACCGGCTTTCATAGCGTCACTGGCGAACTTCTACGGCTCGACATCCGCGGCGAAAACGGTCTGTCACTAAAAGCGCATTGGTCCGACGGGCCGAAAACGAACCTCGGCGTGCAGTTCGCCAGCTTCCCGAACCTGTTTGCGATCATGGGGCCGCACAACCCGGCGCTGTTCTGCAATATCACCCGCTGCGTCGAGAGCAACGTCGATTGGATCATCGGCTGCATTCGGTATATGCGCGAGCACGGATTCGAAACCATCAAGACCACCACCGAGGCGGAAGAGGCCTGGACCGCGCGCTGTTACGAATCGGCGAAAGGTCTGCTGATCGACGATATGCGGGACTCGTGGTTCTTCGGTAGCACAAATCCCGAGAACGTCCGCGGCCGCTTCCTGCTGTTCGCCGGCGGGGTGCCGGAATATCGCAGAATCTTTGCCGATGTCGCCGCGAAGGGATACGAAGGTTTCGAACTCAGTTAGTCACCGCAGCATGCACCTACCACCCCTAGTCCGCGGTTTTCTCGACAATCTGCACGGATCTCAGGGCCACCTGGCGCGCGAACTGCGCGTAGCCGCGACTGATCACGCCGCGCTTGGGGCTGGCGCGCAGCGTGATCCAAGTGCACTGCCACCTGCACTCACACCCTATGTCGATAAAGTCAGCCGTACAGCGTACAAGGTGACGGAGCGCGACCTCGCCGCACTCACGCAGGCGGGGTTGAGTGAGGATCAGATTTTCGAACTCACGGTGGCCGCCGCGGTCGGTGCGGCGCTCGGGCGCTTTGAGAAAACGCTGGAATTACTGGACGAGGCCTCGCTATGAGACTGGCAATTCTTGAACACGGCCACCGCTGGACCCAGAAGCTGGTGTTCCGGTTGATCCGGCATCGCCTAGGCCATGTGCCAGGCCCGATCAAGGTACTGACCTATCGCGGTGCCTGGTTCGGTCGTCGCTTCAGCGATTGCTTGCAACAGGGACTGCGCCAGGCGAGCGAATGGAGCCTCGCCGAGTGCGAGCTGTTCGCGGCCTTCGTCTCCAAGCTCAATCACTGTAGCTACTGAACTGGCGGTCACACCGCGGTCGCGGTGTTGGCGATGGATCCGGCAGTGGTGCAAGCCGTGCTCGAGGATTGGCGCGCCGCACCCGATTCGCGCCTGCGCGCCATGCTCGGCTACCTCGAAAAGCTGGTGTTGAATCCCACGCAACTGTCATCCGCGGACATCATCGCGCTACGCACAGCTGGCGTGAGTGATACCGCAATCCGCGAAGCGAACACTGTCGCGTTCCTGTTTGGGGTGATGGACCGCTTGGCCGACAGCTTTAATTTTGCCATTCCGCCGCCCGCGCAAGCACGCAAGGTTGGCGAATTTCTTCACCACAACGGGTATGCAATGTCGAAATATATTCGGTGAGACTAAGCGATGGCACCGTAGGCCGCGACACGCCGATTATGAAAATTCACTAGGAGAGAGAGCAGATGTTCAAGGCAGTGGTGATGATCAAACGCAAGCCCGGCATGAGCATGGAAGAATTCATTAACTATTACGAAACCCGGCACGCGCCGCTCGGCGCGAGCAAGGTGCCGAACTTGAAACGTTACGTCAGGCATTTCATCCGGCCTTACGGCAACGCGGTTTACGGTGCCGATGCCGAACCACCGTACGATGTGCTGACGGAAATCTGGTTCGATGATCAGGCGGACTTCGAGCGTGGCATGGCGTATTTAACCGAGCCCGAAACCGCGGCCATCATCGGCGCCGACGAAGAAATGCTGTTCGACAAGTCATCGATTCGCTTCATGTTGATGGAGGATCACGAGACGACGGTGCCTCTCGCACGATAATCACCCGCGACTCTAGCGATTCGACCCGCTCAAGCTGTGTACCGATTTGCTAGGTCAACCGGCCTGGCGGATCGGGCTCGCGGTTTCCACAACGTGCCATTTCTTCCAGTCAGCGTCGAAATCCTGCACTGTGATCGCACGCTTTAGATTGAGATTCCGGTCGAGTAGCTCGTAGATAACATCGGTTTCGCTGGCCATCGAAAAGTAGACGATGACCGGCTTTTCTTCCGCGCCTTCGATATGTACCTCACCACCCGCGCCCATTGAAAAGCTACCAGCCGGCTTGATCGTATGCACTTCACCGTTTGGCGTCGGCTCATAGAGGTGTAGATCACCTTCGAGTACTAGCGTTTTCACCGCTGCCGCATGGCGATGGTAAAGGCAACGCCCATTCGGTTCGAATTTGATCAACATTTCGGCGGTGCGTGCCGGCACATTGACGTCGAGGATCCGATAGAAACAGCCGTCCGTGACGAACGGTTTCCAGTCTGTGTTGCTGGTATCGAACCGAAAATCATCGCTGCGGTTGTTCGTCCCGAGACAGATCATGCTCATAGTTTATTCCTTAGGTGTGGGCTTAAATTTGGCGAAATCGTGCGGCCGGGGTCACCCATTCGCGACCGATGTCTTCAATAACACGGGTGGTTTCTTCGACGCTTGAGAATGGTTGCTCGAAGATGGGGGTGAGATACAGCTCATCGACGCCGGCGTCGCGATAGGCTGCGATCGATGCGGGTCCGGCGCCGCGGATCGGAGCAATAAAAATCTCGAACCCCTCGCGTTGCCGGCCGCGCTCGGCTAGCAACGCGGTGAGGCGATCGACCATGACCTTGACTTCGTCCGGAGTCAGATTGAAACCGCACCAGCCATCCCCCCAAGCCGCCGCTCGCTTCAATGCCGCGTCGCTTTGACCACCGACGATGATCGGGATCTTGCCGTTACGGGGTGGTTTCGGGTACGACCTGGCGCCGGAAAACGACACGAACTCACCGTCATAGGTGCTCTGCGGCTGCTCCCAGAGTTCGCGCATCGCGGCCACGGTCTCCCCAGCGCGCGCACCGCGCCGCGCCCAGGGAATTCCCAACGCCTGGAACTCCTCTTCAAGCCACCCGATGCCAACACCGAACAAGAAGCGTCCGCCGCTGACGAAATCGAGCGATGCCGCAAGTTTTGCGAGCAGCAGCGGATTGTATTCCGGAATCAGGCAGACCCCGGTCGCGAGACGGATGCGCGAGGTGACGGCGGCAACGTAGGACAACGCCACGAACGGATTCAGGATCGAGGTGTCGCCCGGCACCGGCGGATCGGTATTGGATCTGGCGTAGGGATACTTCGATTTAATGTCGTCGAAAAATACGATGTGCTCACCGGTGTCAATCGCGTCTTAAATTTGTACCGAATAGCGGGTTAAAAGTGTCCCAGTCGGGTGATTAAAAAGAGGCATCCGCCTCGTCGTTATCTGACTCCGAATAGCTAGGTCATAGAGACTCCATTCGATGAGGTTTGATCGGTTAGATT
>SHZM01000009.1 GCA_009692265.1 Gammaproteobacteria bacterium | reverse complement strand
ACTCGCCGCCTACAAACTCGACACCTTCCATCACTATGCCAGCCGCGATCTCACGCGCCGGATGAATTGGAAACTCGTCGTCGATACATTTTTGGAGTCCTACCACTTCTGCGTGCTGCACCGTAATTCGATCTGCTCCATTTTCTACCATAACCTCGCGACCTTTGATCCGTATGGCGAACACCTGCGTCTGGTCTCGCCCCGCAAGTCGATCGAATCCCTGCCCACGGCCAATGAAAACGACTGGCGTCTACTGCCGCATGTCGTCGTGATCTATGTGTTATTCCCGAACGCGGTGCTGGTGTGGCAGGGTCAACAAGTGGAACTGTGGCAGATCTACCCTGGGGCCACCCCAGACGAATCGCATTTCCGATTAACGCTCTACAGCCCTGAGCCGGCGCTAACCGAAAAGGCGCGCAAATTCTGGGATAAAAATCTCGAACTCGTTTTGCACGTGGTCGAGAACGAAGACTTCCCGGTCGGCGAAGGCATCCAGCAGGGAATGCACAGCAGCGCCCAAAGTCACACGGTGTTCGGGTGCAACGAACCGGGGTTGAGTCATTTCCACCGGACGGTGACGGCGGCACTAAGCGTTTAGATCATGTCTGAGCATCGCGCGACTATTCGCTGGGAATATTCAGGGTCTGATTTCGTCAAAGGCAGGTACTCGCGCGAGCACGTGTGGGTGTTCGACGGTGGCATCACGGTGAATGCCTCGCCTTCGCCCTCCGTGGTCCCGGCGCCATACTCCAATCCGGCAAATGTGGATCCCGAAGAAGCCTTTGTTGCGGCTGTCGCCAGTTGCCACATGCTCACATACCTGTTCGTCGCGGCGCGCGCTGGATTTGCGATAGAGCGCTACACCGACGACGCCGTCGGCGTGATGACCAAGAATGAACTCGGGATTTTTTGGGTGAGTAAGGTGACGCTTCGGCCCAACATTGCCTACGTAGGATCGCAATCACCCACTCCGGCGCAGGTGCAACAGCTGCATCATCAAGCACACGACCGGTGTTACATCGCTAATTCGATCAAGACCGAAGTAGTCGTGGAGGATTGACCAATGCCGGCACCAGTGGGCCACAGACCGCGATACCCTCAGCGCTATGCATCTGGAAGCTGAAATAGTCGTGGTCGGCAGTGGCTCGGCAGGCGCGGCGCTCGCCGGTCGACTCGCGCAAGCGGGTCGCGAGGTGATCCTCCTCGAAGCCGGCCCCGATTACGGCGCGCGTGACAGCGGACGTTGGCCGGCCGAGCTGCTCGATGTCCGAATGCTCGCGACTAGTCACGACTGGGGCTATGCCCAGGATCGTTGGACGTTTGAGCGCGCGCGGGTGATGGGTGGTTGCTCGTCGCACAATGGGGCTATCGCGGCAGTTGGCCATCGGCGTGACTACGATAGTTGGGGTTTACCGGGATGGGCTGGCGCTGAAGTGGCACCAATCTTCGACGACGTGGTGCGCCGCATGCGCGTGCGCACCTACGACCGCAGCGAAGTAGTGCCGTTTCACGCGCAGTGCTTGGACGCAGCGGACGCGATGGGTTGGCGGATCGCAAGTGATCTGTGCGATCTAGAGGCGAACGACGCTTTCGGTCTCGAGTCGATTAACGCGGATGGCGCCGTGCGCTGGAACGCCGCCTTCGCGTACCTCGATCCGGTGCATGATCGCGCGAATCTTCGAATCCTCGACCACGTGTTGGTTGATCGAGTGGTTGATCATCCCAACGGCGCAAGTCTTATTGCCCATCGCCAAAAAGCGGAACTTACCGTGCGCGCCGGCACGCTTGCCTTATGCGCCGGCGTTTACGGGACACCCGCAATCTTGCAACGCTCAGGGATCGGTGATCCCGCGCTGTTGAAAAAACTTGGTATTACCGTCGTGGCCGATTTGCCCGGCGTCGGCGCTAACCTGCACGACCACCCGATGTTTCACGCCGATCGCGCCGTAGGCTCGCAACTACAGGCTTGGCTCGATGAGGTGGCACGTACCGGCGTGCTCCCCGAGGAACAGACCCTAGGCAAGGCGATTTCGCGCCACGCTTCCGACGGCCTTTACGATCTTCACGTCTTCCCCGTGGTCGGAAGCAATCAGACCAGTGTGTTGTATGGGCGCGCGACGGTGGAAGTCGCGTGTATGACGCCACGCAGCCGTGGCCGACTCGCGATTACAAGTCGTGACCCCACGGCGCATCCGTTGATTGATCACGCCTACCTCAGCGATCCTGAAGGCCATGATCTCGCGGTTCTACGCGAAGGTCTCCAGAAAGCCAATGCCTTACTCGATCACCCCACGGTGGCTGGTCTGCTCGGTAAGCCCATCACCGACGGTTCATCCGATGCCGCGATCCGCGCGCAAGTTGCCCACTACTATCACCCGGTCGGCACCTGCCGCATGGGAGCGGCGAATGATCCGCAAGCTGTGTGTGATGCGCAGGGCCGCGTGTTTGGGCTAGCCAATGTGTTAGTGGCGGACGCGTCGTTGATACCGCGAATCCCGCGGGGCAACACCAACCTGCCCGCAGTGATGATCGGCGAGCGGATTGCGACACTGCTGAGCCTAATACCTACCGGCTAGCAGCCTGTCGGACTCGCCATCCCGCAGTCGACCATCGCGTTCCAGACGCAGGGCACGCGCGCTGGTCGATGCCTCGCGAAGGCGGCGACGAGCAAACCCTTTGGTCGGGTCGTCGCGCCTGCGGTAGCAAAGTGGAGCAGGCTACAAAACAGCTCGCGCATCCTGACAAACACTTCGAGGCGATCTCGAGTCAACCCGTGTTGCTGCATGGTGTGGCGACGCAAACGCGGCATGCCGGACAGACCCG
Source organism: Gammaproteobacteria bacterium (assembly GCA_009692265.1). GTDB lineage: Bacteria > Pseudomonadota > Gammaproteobacteria > CAIKBL01. The sequence continues at coordinate 75,113 of SHZM01000009.1, read as the reverse complement.
TCTGACGATCACCAGCACCCGTGCGAAGGAGGCGCTCATACAAGCGACGTTGACCCGCTTGGCGAGCTTCTTGAGTTCACTCAAAAGCGCCGCGGCGCAGTTGACTGAGGGGCAACGCCCGCGCGCAATTCTGGATCGCGCGATGACCGAGCGCCTCGAGTTCGGGGATCACGGGTGCCAGCTCGGCGGGACTGCCGAACGCGCCGTGGACCAGAACAAACGTCGCCATCTCGACCTCCTCCTCAATTTGCGCAGTGCTCGTAGGGGTCGCTGGGCCCGCAAGGCGGCGGTTGCCGGTCTGGAAATGACGATCAAAGTTCCCGCCGGAATATGGGACACATCTAGGCATAGCTTGGTGCCAAGCCCATCAATCAATGCCTGTCCCGGAATTCTCCCGCAAAGGGGACATAGCGTCCGAAGCGTTTCTGTCGGTGGCGGCGGTGCCCGAGCCATCCACCTGGTTGCTCACGCTTGCGGGGTTAGTCGCGGCGGTTGGTCTGCGCAGGTGGCGTTCCGAGAACAAAAATCAAAGCGACTCTACCGGATTGGTGTTTACTCCGCCGTAAACTCCAATCGCCTTCGCCAGCTTGCCCCAGCGTCCCAGCTCGGTGCGCAGCAGCGCGGTGAGTTCTTCCGGGATCATCAGCGCTGGTTCGCTGCGTTGTCGCAAAGTAAATCTGAACAACTACACCGGCTGACGCAAACCGCGCGCTTCGAGTAACGGCAGAATTTCCGTCGCGAACTGAGTTAAGCCAGCGGCGTAGTCGGGCCACGACAACGTCGCGCCCGCCATCCCACACTCGACCATCGCTTCGAGAAAATCGGCGACTTCGGCGGGCGTGCCTACGACCGGAAAGCCCGAATAGCCGGCCATCATATTGCGTAGGTATTGCTCACGCAGCGCGGGATCATCGATCTGGCTACCTGACTCGCGAGTAAAAGTATCAAGTAGATTTCCTGCGGCGATCAAATCCCCGTGCGTGTGGATTACGTCGCGGTAGTGTGCTTCGGCGGCGCTGTGGGTCGCGCGACAGAAAATCGCGGCATTGCCCCAGACTTCGACTTGGCGACTAAATTCGTCCTGGGCAATCCGTTGCACGTCAGCGACGGTTGCACGCGCGTGCTCAAGGTTCGGCGCCAATATGAAATTCATGTCCGCATGCTTGGCCGCGAAACGCCTTCCGGCCGGGCTCACCCCGGCGCTCATGATCCGCGGCCACGGTTGCTGTTGCGGCTTCGGCTCCGCAATGCACCCTGGCGCGTTAAAAAACTTGCCAGAGAAATCGAACGGCTCGTTATCGCGCCAGAGCTGTTTAATAAAAGACATCCACTCGTCGGCATAGGCATAGCGGTCCACGTGTGAAAGCTGCGGGGTGCCGAACATTTCAACTTCCGGCGCGTTCCAGCCCGCGACCACGTTGAGTCCGAAGCGACCACCGGAGATGTGATCGATTGTGACACCTTGTTTGGCCGCGAGGACCGGATGAATCGACGGTACCGCGGTGGTGGCAAACACTTTGATGCGAGACGTCGCCTGCGCGAGACCCGCGGCCCAGGTATAGGTTTCAAACGTTCGCGCGTTGAAATCGCTCGGGCCGCCAAAGCCTTTCCAGCGACACACTGGGATCAACGCTTCAATCCCAATTTGCTCGGCGAGCCGCGCGAGCATGACTGTTTCGGCCCACTCGACTTCTACTCCACCAGGTGCAGTTGAAATCGTGCAGCCGTGGCTGACGTTAGTCCCGAAGACGGCGAGCTGAAGGCGGTTCATCTATCAAGCCGTGAAATCCAGCACCGCGCGCGCGACCGCTGCGGGCGCGTCTATCTCCGCGAGATGGCCGGCGCCGGGGATCTGCTGCACCACGCTGTGTTTTATGATCTGCTTGAAACGCTCCGCGTACGAGAACGGCATCACCCGATCGAGTTCGCCCCAGATCAACAATGTCTTCGCCGTGATCCGGCCGAGACGCGCGCTTAGTCCGGTATTGCCGGTTGGAAACAAAAATCGCGCGGAGGCTTCGAGTGCGCGCATCTGTTCGACTTTCCACTCAAGCGGATCGGCATCGTCCGGTTGCGCGACGAATTCCTTATACGTGGCGGCGTCCGCGCAAAGAATCGAATTCAAATGGCCGGGCCGCTGGGCCCAAATATCGGCCGGCGGATCGACCGCATCGAACAGGCCAAATGGCGCGATCAAAATCAAGCGATCTATCAATTCAGGCCAGAGTGCGGCGACATCCGCCACGAGCGCGCCGCTGACCGAAGTCGCGATCACATCCGCGCGGCGTAGGCCAGCCGCGATTAAAAGATCGTGGGTCGCCACCAACCAATCCAAATGGGTATCCAGTGCATCATGTCCCGCCGCACCGGGAAATCCCGGTAGCGATGGCGCGATGACCGTGCGGGATTGTGCCAGGTGATCAAGAAACGGCAGCCACTTGGGCAGCCCGCCGACCCCGGGGAAATACGCGATCGGCGCACCCGATCCCTTGCGCCAGACCCGGCTCGGATGACTGTTGATCATGACAGTCGTCCGCGACGGAACTGTACTCATGCCGCCACCGCTGAACTTGCACGTTCGCCTTTTGCCATGGGTTTAATCCACCAATGATCTTCCCACTGGTCATCGAAGAGATCCTTGAGTTGTGGCATCACTCGCTCGGCGAAAAGCTTGGTGTTGTATTGGGTCAATTGTTTATTCATGTTGCCGAACTGCAGCAACAACATCAGGTGACCGACGCCGAGATCGAGCGCGATTTCGCGTAATTTGTCGGCGACTTCATCGGGCGAGCCGACGAGTACATAGCCGTTGTCGACGATTGCTTCGAAATCCGTCGCGTTCTGATTAATCGACGGTCCGCCGCCGGCCGAGACTTTCGCCGCCAATTGCATTTGGCTTGCGACTCGCGCGCGGATCGTCGCCTCGGTCATATAACCCGGCGGCACTACCCAGCGTGGATCCACATGCAGGCAACGACCATAGAAATATTCCGCCGGTTCACGATACAGCTTCATCGCTTCGGCGCGGGTTTCGGCAACCCCGACAAATTGCAGGAACCCCGCGCGATACGGGTTCGGCTCCTTGCCGAGTCGCCGGATTTCGGCCCAGTAACCGTGCATCTGTTCGCGCGCGACCTTGTAGCCGAAGTAGGAGAGAAAACAGTAAACAAAATCGCGCTCGGCGCAGTACTGCCAGGTCTCGACCGAGCCGCCGCCCGGGATCCATACGGGAGGATGTGGTTGTTGCACCGGGCGCGGCCACGCATTCACGTAGCGCTGTTTGTTGAAGCGACCATCAAACGCGAAGACTTCGTCGCGAGTCCACGCCTGCAGAATAAATTCGATCCCTTCGTAGTAGCGTTGGCGCAGCATGCTCGGGTTCTGGCCGTAGGCAAAGCAGGTATCTTGTGGGCTGCCGACCGGGAAACCCGCAATCACGCGGCCGCCGGAGATGCAATCGATCATCGCCATTTCTTCGGCGACGCGGGTAGGTGGATTGTAGAGAGCGACCGAGTTTCCCAGGATGCATAACGCCGAGTCGCGAGTGTTACGCGCGAGGCTTGCCGCGATTAAATTCGGTGAGGGCATTTGGCCGTACCCGTTGGCGTGGTGCTCGTTGACGCAGATCGCATCGAAGCCGCAGGTCGCCGCGAACTCCAGTTCGTCCATGAAGTCGTTGTACATCAGATGTCCGCGCGCCGGATTAAACAGTTTGGGGTCGATATCGATCCAGACTGAAGGGCTGCGTTCGCGGAAATCCGCCGGCAGCTCGGTGTAGGGCATCAAATGAAACCACATTAATTTCATGAACGTCGGCTCCAAAATGGAAGTGCGCACAGGGCGCGGGTTAGGCCGTCACAAGCCTTGGCTCGTCGCCGCATCGAGTATACGGCACGGCAGGAATTCCGTGCCGCGGATTTCCGTCTTAGGAGGGCGCGAAGATGCAGTGCATGACACATTCCGTAGACTCTTTCCGCTGGCCCGTAGTAATCTGCGTGACCCTAGCGGAGCGCTGCTCAGCGCGCCCTGCCCGATTGTCCAAGATTCACGGGAGACTAGTAATGGAAGTAGGCGCATTTTACCTACCGTCGGTAGGCAACAAAGACGAGATTTCACAAGGGATGGCTGGTAAGCGGACCGATCTCTACCAACGCATGCTCAAGGAACTCACCGAGCAGCTCCAGTACATGGATGGCACCGGCTATTACGGCGCCGGCTTCACCGAGCACCATTTTCACATCGAAGGTGAAGAAGTTTCGACGAACCCTGTCATCCTTGATCTCTATTTCGGGATGCAGACTAAGAACATGAAGTTCGGCCAGCTCGGGAACGTATTGCCGTCGCAGAATCCCATCAACCTTGCCGAGAACATCGCGATGGTCTCGCAGATGTTGCAAGGCCGCGTGTTTGCCGGCTTCGCGCGCGGCTACCAACCGCGTTGGGTCAACATCCTTGGTCAGCAGGTCGGTCTCGCCGAACCGGGTGAAGGCGCGGACTACGAAGAGCTGAAGCGTTCGTTATTCGAAGAACACTTCGAGATCATCATGAAGGCCTGGAAAAACGATACTTTCAGCTTCCAAGGCAAACACTGGCAGATCCCACGCAAGCCGATCGCCTGGATGGCACATGAAGTCGCGCGCAAATACGGCCAAGGGATCAACGACAACAATGAGATCGTTGAGATCGGCATCGCGCCCCCGATGCATAACAAGACGATCCCCGATATGTTCATGCCGTTCGCGACGTCCGAGCGCTCGATCGCCTGGGGCATGGAACGCGGCATCGTGCCGGTCACCATCATGACCCATCCCGAAGTTGTCAAAGGGCATTTCGAGGCAGGGCTCAAAGCAGCACAAAAAGCCGGGCGAAACTTAAAGTTCGGTCAGGGCATGGCGATGAGCCGTGAAGTAATCGTCGCCGATACTGATGCGGAAGCCGAAGCGATCGCGCGTGAGGCCGGGTCCTTTATCTGGAATAACTTCTTCGTACCGTTCGGCTTTAATGCCGCCATCGCCAATCCAGGCGAAGGTCCGTTCGATCCACCGGCGACCTTCGAGGCGCTGGTCGAACGAGGATTATTAATCCACGGCAGCCCGGATACAGTGAACCGCAAGATGGAAAAACTCCTGCGGGAATTGCCGGTCGATTACTTCTGGATGTTCATTTACAACCACATGCCGCACAAGGCCTGCATGCGTAGTTTAGAATTGATGACTACCAAGGTGTGGCCGAACTTCACCACTAAGATTGGCAAAGCGTGCCCGGCGGCGAAACTCGTCGCGCAATCCTAGGACAACTCCCCACCAACAACCCTGACGCTTCCCCGCGTCGGGGTTTCCTTGTTCTTAACCCTCGCGCTGCCCCCTGGAGCGCCGTAAGATCCTCGTCGCTTCCAGATTGATAGCCGGAGAGTCAATGCTGAACCTCACCACTAACGCCGCGCACGATCCCAGCAAGGTCAAGCTGACCCGCTGTACCGTGGATCTGGCGACCGGCGCAATCACCTTAACCAGCGAAGCCTGCCGCAATTTAGAAGATATTCTTGGCGGCTTCGGTCGCTCGTTTCAGCTCCTCGCTGAGCGCGACGTCGACGACGCCTACGCCGATAACAATCCGTTAATCGTGAACCTCGGTTTATTCACCGGTACCAGCTTGATGACCGGCTTACGCGTGTATTTCTCGGCGTACAGCCCGCTCAAGCATTCGAATACCGGAAAACCCGCCGCGATCTGGTCGACCGGCAGCGACAAGTTCGGACCGAAACTTAAATGGGCGGGGATCGACGAGATCGTGTTCGAAGGCAAGTCGCCTACGCCGGTCATGCTGGTGGTCCGTGGTACCGAGCGCGGGCCAGAGGTTCACCTCGAAGCGGCGGATTCGCTGCTCGGATTGCATTGTCACGACAAACACCTGCAACTTAAATCGCGCTTCGACGACGCGTATTTCGCCGTCATCGGACCTGCGGGCGAGAATTATCGGCAGTGCGCATTCGGCGCGATCGCGCTGTCAACTGAAAATCAGTTTAAGTCCGGCGACGACAAATGCCGCTGGGCCGGGCGCGGCGGCATGGGCTCGGTGATGGGTTCGAAGAATTTAATCGGTATCGTCGCGCAGGTTCCGGATCACAAAGAGAAGATCTCGAAAGATCTACAGGAACTTAACAAGCTTATCGTTACAGGTCCTGGCTCGCGCAAATTTCGCGAGAAGAAAAAAGGCGGACTTGGCGGCACATGGTCAAACTACGAGCCGCTGCAGGCGTTCAACTTCGTCCCTCAAAATAATTTTCGCCCAGCCGGCGATGGCAAGGTGGAATTGTTGTTTCGCGATCGCGTCGAGCCACAGTTCACGCTCAAAGCCGAGTCCTGCTTCAAGTGTGCGATCGCCTGCCACAAAAACGTCTACGAACAAGCAGGCGAGCACGGGCGCGGCGCATTCCTGGCGAAGTTCGATTATGAGCCGCTTAATCTGCTGTCGACGAACCTTGGCATCCACGATCCGCGACTAGCGGCGGACTTGATCAGCCTCGTCGATAAGCTCGGCATGGACTCGATCACGATCGGAGTCACGATCGGCTATGTGCTCGATTTCAATACGCGTTATCCCGAGCGACCGATTTTGAACGAGGCCCGTTTCGGGGATTACGCAAAAGTTCGCGAATTGATTTTAGCGACCGGCGAAGGTCGCTGTCCTGAAATTGGGCAAGGCGTGAAACGCCTCGGCGAATGGGCGGGCGATCCCAGCTTCGCGATGCATGTGAAAGGGTTGGAGCTACCCGCCTATCAACCGGACACGAATCCGGGTTATGCCTGGGCGATTGCCGGTGGCCATATGTCGATGGCAACCTACATGTTGCTCGCGTTGGAAAAAGACACGTCGCTCGACTACTGGGTCAAGGCAATCACCGAACGCGGCCTGTATTTCGTGCGCGAAGACATGACTGGCGCGTGCAAATTCGCGATGATGGATATCACGATGCTGACGACCGGAATCGAAGTCACCACGGGCTTGAAAGTCGAAGGTCCCGAGGTGCTAGCCGCGGTGCGGCGTGCGTTTTTGCGCGGGCTTGCGCTCGAACTCAAGCAAGGCTATTCACTCGATGAGTACACCCTGCCCTCGCAGATCTTTGACGATCCCAACCCCGTGTTAAAAACAGAACCCTTCATCACCCGCGAGTTCTTCGAAGCCTTGCGCACCCGCGTGTGGGCGTGTTTTACGCCCGAGATCGCGGCACTTTGACCGTTACCGTGCGCTTGCCGGCGACCTTAGCCGATCGGATCGGCGGGGTCGCGCAAATTGCGCTGCCGGTGGCAAAGCTCGGTGAGTGTTTGACCGAGTTGGCGCGGTTACACCCGCCGTTGCAGCGGATCATTTGGCTAGACCGATCCGAGGTAAATCCCGTCATTCTGCTGTTTCACAATAACCGGCTATTGAAACCGATCGATCTTCAGCAACCGCTCGATGACGGCGATCAGCTGGATATCGTGCCGTCGATAGAAGCGGGATGATGCCGGGCTCCAACACGGGTCACACCCGAATAAAGTCCGCCACCAGCGCGACCTCGCGTAGCGACACCAAGTCGGCACTCGACGGCAATTGCGGTCGATCGCGCGCGCTGTTTACCATGCACAGAAATCCCAAGGGGTGTTCCGCTGGCGCGCGAAACTGATGCCAGGTCAGCGGCGGGACTTTGATCAGATCATGCGTATTAAGCGCATGGACCTGCGCTCCCACCAAACAACTGCCGCTGCCACGCACGACCATCACCGCGTGGACATGCGAGTGGCGTTCGAGCGTGGTGTGGCCACCGGCTGCCACCTCGAAATAACGTAATTGGCAGTCGAGGCTCGCGTCCTCGAACAAAATCTGGCGAGTTACCTTCTTGAACGGCGCACTACCCTCCTGCTTGTAGGCGAGGACAGGCACCTTGTCCCAATGGAAATCGCCGCGGTGGGAACGATGTAACTCATATTCCGACATAAGGGCACCTCAAACGTGAGCAGTACTCGCGACAGCTACCGCCGTCACGAACTCCTGACAGCGCCGTGCGAGCGCGTCTCCCGCACTCAACAGGCCGCCACCGATTAATAACATCGTATCCAGTCCATAGGCTTCGATCATCTCCGGGACACGCTCAACCGACATGCCGCCGGCGGGGACTGGCAGCGCGCTTGCGCAATCACCCCACGACATACGCGCGGCGTGAACTAATGCATGGCAGGTCTCACGACTAAAGCTGAAGCGGCCGCCGAAATTTGGAAAGATCACCGCGTCTGCGCCGAATAGACGAAACAGTTTGCCGTAGAACAGCGGTGGCGCGATCCGCAACGCGCCGCTTAACGCTGGGTGCGCAAGCACCGGTACCTGGAAGTGCTCGCGCACGAGTTCGTGAAACACCGGCAGCCCCATGATCATCGGTGCCACCAACACCATGCCCACGCCTTCGTTGGCAACAATGTCGAGTTGCTCGCGCAACTGCCGTGGGCCGCCCGATAGGCTCGGCGCGTAACACGCGCGTTGCCCCGTGTCGCGCGCGACTTGGTTCAGACCCCGTTGGCAGGCGCGGACGCGCGCTGCAAACGGTGCGTAGGCTTGATCGGCAATACCGTGATCGTCCTTGATCACGTCGATCCCCGCGCGTGCGAATGTTACGCACAGCGCCGCCAATTCCGAGGGCGAGAGGCCTTGTGGTTTGAGCGCCGTACACGTCAACGCCCGCTCCGGTACCTCAAGCAACCGCCGGATGCCGGCGATCCCAAAACGCGGTCCTGGAAATTCACGTAGCAACGCGGCGGGAAAGTCGACATCGACCAATTGCACGTCTTCTTGCAAGGAACAATTTCCGAACAACATGTTCATCAGCTGGCCGGGTTCGGCACCCGTGGTCGCGACTTGAAGCGTGAGTACCACCCGAAAACGCTGGGCGTCGAGCGCCGCAACCTGCGCAACCTGTCCAAGGGTGTGCTGACGAACATAGTCGCTGCAGATTGCTGTCGCCGGCATTTCCACACTTTGCTCCAACGCCAACGCCGCGGCTCGCGCGTCGATCTCAGCTGGGTTCGAGGTCACGTGGTAAATCGCGGAGAACGTTGTCATGTTAGAATCATACTCGGCGTGAGAGACGATTATTCGGAGTGCGCGACAAGCTTGGCGCGTGCCAGGATTGCTGGCCAGCGCTCCGCCCAACAGCAGTGATGGTCAAACCCTGCAAGCACTTCGGGTTGCACCCGCTTTTGACGTGAGAAGAACCGCGCCGCGCTGGCAGCCGGGACATCGGAATCTTCAGCACCGAAGTAATGCGTTTGGACAATGCCGCCCGACAACGGTGGCTGCTCACTCGGGTTTAACGAGCCCGTAAGCGGCGTATAGCGATGAAGCGTAGTCCATGCCGCGGTATCGAGATTCGCACCAACCGTGATCACCGCGTGGGTCCGACGCAAGCGCTGCGCGAGCAGGACCGCTAACGCCCCGCCGCCGCTGTATCCGATCAAGGTCACCCGTGTTTCGGGATGTTCAACTAGCAGCCTTGCCACGACGGACGTCATGCTGGCAACGACTGCTTCACTGTAACGGTGACTGGTCCACAGCGCGGCGGTGCAAGCCGGATCGGGGATCGTGCGGTAGTAACACGGGCGACCGACGAGCACCGAGGGCGCGGCATCGCGCGCCATCAGTGCCAGGACCAGGGGCGAGCGGCTGCTGGGATCGGGCGCGATCTGTCCGGGCCCAAGCCAGGGGGTGCCATCGCCATCGAGGTAGACGTGTAGCTCGCCACTCACTGCAACGGTCGGCCGCGAAAACACCGCATGCTGAAAACCAAGACCTTCGATCTCACGCCGCACCAGCCCCTGCTCCATGGCGCGCTCGGCGAAGCGCTCGGCGGGAGTCGAACAGCCCACGCTCACGAGCGCGGCGATCGCGAGAATGCGCCGCATGGCCGCCACTAAAAACCGACTTGATGGCGCCCTTTCAGCTTGAGCATTTGGCGGGCTTCGTCGGGAGTCGCGACTTCCAAGGACAGGGCTTCGATCACGGTTCTAATCCGTTGCACCTGGGCCGCATTGGTCTGCGCCAACGTACCACGTCCATCCCACAGCGAGTCCTCTAGACCCACTCGCACCATTCCGCCCATCGCCGCGGACATGGTCGCCGTGGGGATTTGATTGCGCCCGGCACCTAGAACCGACCATAGATAATCGTTGCCGAACAGGCGATCAGCGGTGCGCCGCATATGCACTATGTCTTCGAAATGGGCGCCAATGCCGCCGCGGATCCCGAACACCGATTGAATCAGTAGCGGCGGTTTGATCAACCCGCGATCCACGAAGTGCGCGGCGGTGTAGAGATGCCCGATGTCGTAGCACTCAATCTCAAAGCGCGTGTCGTTTTCACTACACGACTCCAGAATGTAGGCAATGTCGCGAAACGTGTTCTTGAAAATCCGGTCATCGCTGTCGGCGAGATACGGTCGTTCCCAGTCGTATTTGAAATCCTTGTAGCGTCCCAACATTTCGTAGAGACCAAAATTCATCGAGCCCATGTTGAGCGAGGCAACCTCGGGTTTAAGTTTCAACGCCGGCTGCAACCGCTCTTCGACCAACATGGTCGGCGCTCCACCCGTAGTGATGTTGATCACGACATCACTTTCGGCCTTGATCCGGGGGCAGAACTCCCTGAACAAAGCCGGATCCTGCGACGGACTTCCATCGTCCGGTTTGCGTGCATGCAGATGCACGATGGCCGCCCCGGCCGCGGCGGCACCGAGCGCCGCCTCGGCGATTTCGTTGGCGGAGATCGGTAGGAATGGTGACATCGTGGGGGTATGGATCGCGCCGGTGACGGCACAGGTGATGATGACCTTACGCATACGTGGTTTCCTTAAATATTACGATCTGGTCAATCATTTATATCAGTTCGCGCGGCTAAGCCTACTGACAATTTTGTTGACAGGTATTGTAAAGCCGTGGGGTCTTGGAGAGGAAGAAATGGAGAAAGGCATGTGGTCTAGTTCTGCCTTTTGCCAACTACAAAAGAATGACGCTTTTCTGGGTGAGAGATTTTGGGGTTGCACTTCGCCTCGTGGCCGATGCGGTGATTTCCCGAAATGCACCGGCTTCCAGCGCACTGACCCCAGTAGCACCACCGCGCCTCGCGTCAACCTCGTCGCACCGCGACCGGTAAGTCGAAAGCTCATTTCAATGCACGGCAGGCCGCGCCAGGGCTGATACCAAAGCCGGTGCCTGGTTCATCTACTGCCACCTCGTCGGAGCAATTCAACCTGGCACCGTATTCCAATTAGTGCAAACCCCGCAGATGGTTCGCGTTCACCACCCGTCAGCAGGTGGCTTTGTATACTATCCGCAGCGCGAGGGCTTGGTAGAAGCCCCCTGAGAACTCGAGCTCTACCCAATAAATGTAACTGCTTGAGATCACGGGCCCGCCAATCGTCGCCGTTGTGCGTCTCTAGAATGCCCTCCGCCGAACCGGTGGACGACACCGTCCCCATCGCGTACACGACCGGACCGAAACCGTTATCTACCGCGGCCACCATTTCCCGTCACGACGTTCTCCAAGCCGTTGCCGGTTCCCGTGAGATTCTTCGTGCCGCGCAATTCAAGATTCTCGAGGTTCGAAGTGAGCCGATAACTGAAGGTGCTACGAACGGTATCGGTCCCTTCATTGGCGCGCTCGACCACGACATCGCGCGATGTGTCGACGATTAAGGTATCGTCGCCGCGTCCACCCTCCAGGCGATCGGATCCCCGATCACCATTGAGGACGTCGTCGCCGGCAGCGCTGATCAGCTTATTCACGCCGGCGTTACCCGTCAGCGTGTTATTGCCACTGTTGCCCGTACCGTTCAGTACCAGCTTGCCTTCGAGAATCAGCACTTCTACGTGGCTCGGCAAGCGCAAACTGATCGCCGAACGTGTCGAATCGAAACCGGCCCCAGCTGTCTCGAACACCGTGTCGCCGGTACTTTCGACCCAATACGTACCGTCACTTTTCCCATCGCGCATGTCTGTTTTGAGGCCAAAGCGTAGTGTCATCATCGGCGATAGCCTCCGGTGTTGGGGGCACTATGCTGGCTGCCACCGCCGTCCTCAACGGGGGCGAATCGGTACCAGATTTATCGACTGCCTTCGTGTCCTTGTAGTTGAAGCTAACACTGTCTTCCGGTTTTCGTGGGGATGCCTCAGTCTCCGTCCCATGTTCACTGTGAACTGGTGTTACTGGAAATGCGAGGATTCGCGCGCGAAATCGTCAGCTCGCGCGCATGTTCGTAGCTGACGAGTCTTCGAATCAAGGCGTTGTAATCCGCATGCGCCGTGGGCGCGCTGAATTCCGCAAGTAATTCGTAGAGTCGATGTTCTGGCTGATCAGGGAGATCCTCGTCTGAAGGAATCACTAGATTGAGTTCGCGCAGGCGCGGTGCCCCAATCGCGACCAACAGCGCCTGGCGTGAGTAGCGATGCAGACGCAAATCGGCAAGGCCCTGTGCGATTAGATCGGCACCTGGTAGATCGTCGTCAAGTTGCATCCGGTCGCGGTCCAATTCCAAATCTGCGTAATGCGGTTTCAAGTTTGGTGCAAAATGCATCTGGATCGAGCGCTGGGTACCGTATCAACTGGCTCACGATGGCGTTGAAGTAGCTCGATAATTTTTCCGGCGCAACCAGGCTGTGCGCGACCATCTCATCGACGTCTTTTAAATCCTGGCGGTGTCCGCGCTCAATTTTCGACAGCGCCTGCCCATAGAAATCGTAATGGCGAAACGCGACCGAACCGACCTGAAGAATAAAGTTGCTGCGCTCCGCCCAGCCTGGTATTGCGGGAATAAAATCATCTGGGGCCGCGAGCTCGATGTTGATCCCTAACTCCTCTTTCGCATCACGAATAGCTTCGAAAACACCTGGAGGTTCTGGCGCTAATTTCAGATCGACGTCCATTGTCATGTCTCGCCAACCCATCAAAACCGCACTCGCGCCACCGGCAAAGTAGACCGTGCCCGCGCCACGCGCACGCTGCCCTAGCAGTTGCATCAGTTGCTCTATCGATTTTCGCGTTGTCTTATCGCGCATTCACGAATGCTAGCGTGACCAAATGCCATTCGCCAGGAGCCGCCAATGTTCGGCCTGGCGGTTGAGATCCTGCGTTTGACTCATGGCATCCTCCGGCTGGGGTTCGTGATTAGTCGGGCTCCAGTATGACTCAAGATCTCAAACTCGGGCACCCTTGTGGGTATTAATCAGGCACATCTCGCCGAAGGTTCAGATTAGACTTGCGATATTCGTCACTGCGGCCACGCCATGCGCCACCACGCATCCACTTCAACGTATTCCGGGTTCGAACAGCGCTGGTTCGCGGCGGTGCTGCTGTATACGGTTGCTCCGATCGCCGTGGTGCTGGTGTATCCGCCCCGTGCAGTTGATTTCTGGTGGGACTTCGCGATGGCAATCGGCGCGACTGCCGCGGGCGGTCTCGCGCTGTTACCCCTGATCAGCGCGCGGTGGTGGGCCGCGCAGCAGCCGACCACGGGCTTTTTGCGCTTGGTCCAAACCGCGCATCGCGAACTTGCCTATATCGCCCTTGCGCTCGTGCTAATTCACGCAGGAATTTTGCTCGTGCTCGAAGGACGGGTAGTGGAGTATCTGAAGCTGGGCGCAGAAGATGAAATGCTCGCCGGCCTCGTGGCGGCGGTGCTGGTTATAACCTTGGTCCTCAGCTCGCGGTACCGCGAGTGGTTACGGTTTAGTTATCGTGGCTGGCGCCGCTGGCATGTTCTCCTCTCGCTTGCCGCGCTTGGTTTACTCGGGTGGCATCTCATCGGTGCCGGGTACTACTTCACGGTACCGAGCCAAACAATAGGATTGGTCTGGTTGTTGGGCGTGCCGAGCATGTTGACCTTGCTGCTTCGCCACTGGCCAACACGACCTCATCATCGGATCGCGCCAATCACGTTTCCGCCCTGGCGCGCACGACGTCTGGTCTGCGCGGTTAGCCTGATCTGGCTTGCAAGTGCGCTATGGAGCGCGTGGTTGGGTAGCGCACAGTCACCGTTGGAGGAACGCGCGCTATGCGCCGTCGATCCTTGCTTGTAACCGTGGCAGTAATCGGCGCGACTCTGTGCGGCCTCTATTTCTGGCGGCAGAATTTAGTGGTGACCCGCCCGCTGCTGCAAATCGTGTTCGATCACCAGGACCACGGCGCGGTGAAATGCGCGACCTGCCATCATAATTTCTTCGATGATACGGGGCGGGATTCATGCTACTTCTGTCACAAGATCCGACCGGAGCTCGCGCTGACGATCGAACATGACTTCCACACATTTTGTCGTGACTGTCATACCGAAATCGCGACACGCGGTTTGAAAAGCGGCCCTACGCGACGCTGCGCCGGCTGTCACGGGGAGTAGTAGCACTGGCGCCTCGTGGAGCTTGCCGGCGATAATCGAGCCAGAAACCGTCCGGAGATCCTCATGCGAGCCATCATCATCGGCGCCGGTATCGGCGGACTGACCGCCGCGCTGACCTTGCGCCGGGCCGGCTATGATGTCCAAGTGTTCGAGCAAACCTCGGCGTTGCGCGAAGTCGGTGCGGGCATTCAAATCAGCCCGAATGGCAGCAGACTGCTGCAACGAGTGGGCTTGGGTCCCGCTCTGGCGCGCCGCGCGGTGCGACCGGGTGCGATGGTGATGCGCCGCTGGCAGGATGGCGCGGTACTCTCGAGCCAAACGCTGGCCAATCTCTGCGAGTCCAGTTTCGGCGCGCCCTACTACCACCTGTATCGACCGGACTTGCTTGCTCTCCTTGCCGAGGCGCTGCCGGCCGATGTCGTGCGGCTCGGACATCAGGTTATCGATGTCTTCCCGCGCGAAGACTCGGTCGAGGTGCGCTTTGCGCATGGCGTGTCGACAACCGCGGATCTGCTCATCGGGGCGGATGGCCTTCATTCGAGTGTGCGCGAAGTGCTGTTCGGTGCTGAGTCTCCACGCTACTCGGGCACCGTCGCCTACCGTGGTCTGGTACCAGCGGAGCGTCTCCCCCAACTCGGTACCAGCCATAATATGAACGGGTGGCTCGGGCCACAGCGACACTTCATGCAGTACTACGTGGCCGCCGCTCGCTACGTGAATTTCGTCGGTATCGCACCGGCCGCGCATAAGCATGTCGAATCGTGGTCAGCGCAGGCCCCAGTCGCGGAATGCCTGGCCGAGTTTGCGGATTGGCATCCGGAAATTCAGTCAATCATCCGTGCGGTCGAGGTGACCGGGCGTTGGGCACTTTATGATCGCGAACCCCTCGCCCACTGGAGCCTGGGCCGCGTGAGCCTACTAGGTGACGCCGCGCACGCGATGCTGCCATTCATGGCGCAGGGCGCGGTGCAAAGCGTTGAAGATGCGTTCGTGTTGGCAAAATGTTTGGAACACGCTCATCACTCATCGATCCCAGAAGCCCTGGTGCGGTATGAGACAATCCGCAGGCCGCGGGTGTCGCAGGTACAAGCCCGCGCGCGCGAAAACGCCCACACCTTTCATCTGCCCGACGGCGAGGCGCAACGTCAACGCGACGCCGAGCTCGCCGCCGTCGCGGGCACGAATCCGTTGCTAGCCAGCACTTGGTTGTACGGCTTTGATGCGGAAGCCGAATTCGGATGAATGTGCTCTAACTAGGTGGTCCCGCGCTTGGCAGTGCCGCACCATACGAATCGAGAAACGCGATCTCACTCAAGGGCTTACGCTTCAATTTTTCCGGGAAGGGTTTCTCCGGCCAACCCAAGGTGATCACCGCCGCGGTCGCTAATTCGTCGGGAATATTCAGCAGCTTCTTGATGTCCTTTTCGGCCAGGACCAGCAGAGTCGTGAGCACGGTGCCCAAGCCTTCAGTGCGCGCCGCGAGCATGAGATTCTGGACTGCGGGATAGATCGACGAGCCCGGCGTTAGCACTGTGCGATCGAGGCTCGCATCCAACGCCGTGAGGTCTTTCCAGCGTGCACACACCACGATGTGTACTGGTATCTCCGCGAAATGCCGGGCGAAGTGATCAACATTCTGGAGAAAGCTCGACGAGAAGCCCGATTTAATTTCGCCGCTCGCATATTTCTTGATCACCGTGTCCCAGATCGGCTGATAACAGTCATGGATCGCGCGGCGCTTTGCCGCATCCCGCACGACAACATAGGTGACCGGTTGGTTATTGCTGCCGGTGGCAGCCCAGCGTGCCGCGTTAAGCACTTTGGCAACCAGGGCGTCGGACACTGGATCTGGTTTGTAATAGCGGCACGCATTCAAAGTTTGCATCGCATCGTAAACGTCCATGGTGGTTCCTTTGGGTGAGGGGTGGGTGAAGGAGGATAAGCGCGAACCACAACGACGCATAGAGGGCTCGGTTAGTCCTTTCGGTTACGCGGTGACCCGGCTAAGCTCCGTCCAAACACTGGGAGGTTCTGCCATGGCGCTAGTGAACTACGAAGTCAATGGACATATCGCGATCGTCACTCTAAACCGTGCCGAGGCGCGCAACGCGGTCAATCCAGAAGTAGCAGTGCGTCTAGCCGATGCCTGGACGGCGATTCGCGACACCTCAGAAGTACGTGTCGGGATCCTCACAGGCACCGGCAGCGCCTTCTGCGCGGGCGCTGATCTCGGTCAACTGATCCCGCTGATTTCCGGTGCGCGCAAACCACAGAACGAATGGGATGAGCGGGTAATGCAAGATCGCGCCCTCATCGGCCGTGCGCTGCTGCGTGACTTTGATACCGAAAAACCAATCATCGCCGCCATCAACGGCCACGCGATCGCGGGCGGCATGGAAATCGTGCAGGGCACTGATATCCGCGTCGCGGTTCCAGCCGCCAAGTTCGGGGTACAAGAAGTTAAATGGGCGTTGTTCCCGGCCGGCGGATCAAGCGTACGCCTGCTGGTACAGCTACCCTACGCGAAGGCGATGGAATTGCTGTTAACCGGGGATCTGATCACCGCGGACGAAGCGTTGCAACTCGGATTTCTGAATTACGTGGTGGCAGATCCGCTCGCCAAGGCGCTTGAGATCGCACACAAGATCGCCGCCAACGGACCGCTCGCGGTCAAGGCGATCCGGCGCTCGGCGCGCGCATGCCTGGGCAAGCCAGAACAAGAAGCGCTCGCCATCGAGCGCGAGATCTCGGGCCCTGTGTTCGTCACCGAAGACGCGATCGAAGGGCCGCGTGCGTTCATGGAAAAGCGGTCGCCGGTGTATCGGGGGTGTTGAGACGACGGGGCACCTTACATCTGTCGTAGTCCTATCAGGTTGGGAAGTATCCGCCGTTCGGGTGCGATGGTGCCGAAGAGGCAACGCCGCATACGGGCAGTCTCGGCCGGTGCCAGCACGTCCTTCAGGAGGGCGACACCACAGGCGTCTAAATCCTGGCGGGCGCGCACGGGATCGGCAGTGGGAGAGGCGGGTGAAATCGTGCGCCGTTTCCTCCTCATGTTTTCTGGCGGCTATGCTGTTCGAGCATAGCATTCCCGTGGCCACGTCACGCATCCGCAATGATGTCTCCGCCGTCTTTCGCTGGCCTAAGATTACCGAAGCGAGATGTAGTCCCACCGGAGGAGAAATGGCACGAATCAACTGGATGCCGATGGCGTCGAGACGCCATCCTTGATAGCTTCAATTTCGCTTAAAAGGTTAGGTCATTTGGTTGTTCGCGGATTCTCTGACTTAATCCTACGGGCGGCTGCGGCCACAAATGAAACAGGAGAAATTGTCATGACACTCGACCAAAACTACCTGCTTGAGATCGCCGACCGCGTGATGATTCAGGACCTGCTCGCACGGTATGCGTTCGCCATTGATTACGCGACGCGAAACCCCGAGGAATGGTCGGCGCTGTTCGTCCCAAACGGAAGATTCGAGATCCCTGAAATCTCCCTAGTCGTCGCTGGCCATGCGGCGCTGGAAGAGTTCGCCGCCGCTCTCCATCGAACTGTACCCGGACTTCATCACGTGATGAGTAATTTCGTGATCGATTTAAATGGCGATCACGCCACCGGGAAATGCGAATTGAATGAATTCATGCTGCGAGACGAAGCCATCTACAACAACCTACACGGCTGGTACGAAGACGATTACGTTCGGGTGGATGGAAGATGGCGCTTCGAGGTTCGCCGCGTTCACCTGCCCGATGCGGCTATCGCAGTGGCCACATCGGGCAAGATCGGCGAGTACTTTAAGGGTTATTTTGAAATGGCCCAGAAATACATTCGCAAATAGCGACAGAGGGAACTGCGCACCGTTTGCAACGATTTCCAATCGCTGCGATAGGCGTCGATTATCGACCACCTCCGGCCTCTCTCGGGTCTCTAGTCTAGGCGCTGGAGCGGGGAACGCGGCCCCATATTTCGATGTGGAAATTGATGGACCATTGCGTGAGGCCGCTCAGGCTCGCCCCCCTTGCCCGATCCCGGATAAGGTTTTCAACTCGGCGATGCACCGTCGATCTGGCCGTGCAGCGGCCCTTGATGCCAGCACACGAGACGCCAGTTGTCATTGGCATTCACCCAGGTCTGGGTGAATGCCATAAAGCGCTGGCGAAAGCCTGCATCCTTCGGCTTGCCGCGGAAGGTGGCATAGCCGGATACGATCCCCGTGGTGCCGTAGATCTGAAATCGCAATTCACGAGGCACCCACTGAAACGATTCCCACATCGGGATGTGAAACGCGATGTGATCAACGAAGTCCGTTTTGCTGAACCGCCAGGGGATGTCCTCGTCGAAGATCACCATGGCATCGTCCATCAGCGCGTAGAAAGTAGCCAGGTCAGCTGCACCGAGGGCGTTCTTCCATCGCGCGAAGGTTGCTTCGAGGGCGCTTGCGGTCATCGCATCTCTCCAAAGTTTAGATCGAAGTTTCTAGCGCCCAACCAGTCGCATGGGCGGCGTAGAACTGATTATTCACAGTGAGGCGGCGATAACACCGGCGCAGACCAACAAACCACCCAGTTTGTCCGCGTCCAGCTGCTTGACCTGCGCACTCGTCAGCGCTGGCCGGTGTGCCGCGCAATTAAACTTTGCAGACTCAAATGCTGCATCGTCCGCTGCATTGAGTGCGCCAACTACGCTGGACATTATCAATAATTTTAATGAAGGTAACGGTAGCAATCTGGCCGACGCGATGTGGTTTTGGCAAGGTTCAGGTCAGGGGGCCCAGGCGTACATCATTGAAGGTGTGCGTTCGCAACAAATACCGGAGCCGGCAACACTTGCGCTTGTTAGTCTTGGTGTAGCGGGTATCGGTCGGTCGAGATGGCGAAAGCAGCTTCGCCGTTGACTTGCCGAGACTAAAAATGGGGCAGCGATCTCGCGAGTATCGCTAGACGAGCAATAACCTTCGTCGTACGCGCGCAGTACGCAAAATCTCGCCAACTTGCCCACCTGCCACGTTGCTGTGTGCAGTCATCGATCCCCTTCAATCATCACTCCGTCCCTTTTCAATGCGCTGATCCGGGCAGCGGAATACCCCAACAGTTCACCGAGCACTTGTTCGTTATGTTGCCCGAGTAACGGTGCGGTGAGTTCCGGGAATTCTGGCTGCTCCGAGAAGCGCAGCGGGAACCCCGGGATCACGAAATCGCCCAAAATGGGATCTTTAACCGTGCGCAACGTCCCGCGCTTCTCAAAGTATTCGTGTTTCGGGGCGTCCGCGGGACTGATTACCGGCGCGCACGGCACGCGGTGTTCTTCCAGGCACGCGATTGCTGCGTTGTCGCTGGCAAAACTCGCGAGCCACGCTTCGATTTGCGGATTCAATTCTTCTTGATTTTTTGCCCGTGGACCGGGCTGCGAGAAGCGTGGGTCCTGTTCCAGATCTGGCCGCATCATCGCCTTGCACAGGTTCGGCCATTGCAACTGCAGGGCCATGATCACGATGTAGCCTTCCGGGCCTTTGAAGACGCCGATCGGTGCGACCAACTCGTGATTCGAGCCGACACGATCCGGCTTCCAGCCATTGCCGAGTGAGATCGACTGCACGTTGACCTCGTGCATGTGAAACAGCGCATCGACCATCGAGATATCCAGATATTGTCCACGCCCGGTGCGCTCGCGATGAAACAATGCATAGCCGATCGCCGAGAACGCATGCACCCCGGAACTGACATCGGCCATGCCCACGCCGACGGGATGCGGCTTCCCGCCTTTTGGACCCGTCACGTGCATGAAGCCGGCATAAGCCTGTGCGATCCAGTCGTAACCAGTGCGGTGGGAGAGTGGGCTCACTCGACCGAACGCCGAGATCGAAGCCATGACTAAGCGTGGATTCAGCTTCTTTGCCGAGGGATAGTCCAAGCCACGTCGTTCCATGACCCCAGGGCCGTAGTTCTCGACCATCACATCTACTTTGCCAACGAGATCAAACAAGATTTCTTTTGATTCAGGCTTGGACAGATCCAGACACACGCTGCGTTTGCCGCGATTCTGCTGGACGAAGTAACCGCTGCGGCCGTCCTTGATAAAGGGCAGAGTCCGCGCGGGATCGCCGTTGGGTGCATGCTCGATCTTGATAATTTCGGCTCCCATCTCGGCCATCAAACGAGTCACGGTCGGACCGGCGAGATACTGCGTGAAGTCGAGTACGCGAATGCCTTCGAGGATCATGTTACGCTCCGTAGGATGTTGTCATTGCGCGCCCCTTCCACCATGAGCGCGCGATAAAAATCGAGCTGCTTAACTTAGCCATGGTGCGCCACGTTCGGCGTCAATGCCATAACGGGTAATCGCCGCAGATACGGTTTCCGAAGAAGTCTCGCCATTCGCGCGCAAGGCCTGCAACGCAGCGATCACGATTTGATGCCGATCCACTTCAAAGAACGTGCGCAACGCACTCCGCGTATCGCTGCGCCCGAAGCCGTCTGTGCCGAGTGCCGCGAACGACGCAGTGAGATATGGCGCGATCAACTGTGGATAGGCGGCAACGTAATCAGTCGCGGCGATGATTGGCGCGGCTCCGGAGAGACAGTTCTGTACATAGCTGATCCGTTGCGTTTGCGTGGGGTGCAGGCGATTCCAACGCGCGGTCTCGCGGGCGTCACGCGCGAGTTCGGCGAAACTCGTCGCGCTCCACACTTCGCTTGCGATCTGCCAGTCCCGCTCCAACAGCTCGGCCGCGGCAATGACTTCGCGCAGGATCGCGCCGGATCCCAATAATCGAACGCGAGGGACCCCATCGCCATGAGTCGCCAAGCGATACATCCCGCGAACAATGCCGTGCGCGCTCGCCACTGGCTGCGACGGCTGTGCATAGTTCTCGTTCATCACCGTGACGTAGTAGAACTCATCGCAGGACTCTTCGAGCATGCGGCGCATGCCGTGATCGAGAATGATCGCGAGTTCATACGCGAACGCCGGATCGTAGGCCCGACAATTCGGCAGGGTGCTCGCGATCAGATGACTCGAACCGTCCTGATGTTGCAAACCTTCGCCGCCCAAAGTGGTGCGACCGGCGGTCGCGCCAAGCAAGAATCCGCGCGCGCGTTGATCTGCCGCAGCCCAGATTAAATCGCCGACCCGCTGAAAGCCGAACATGGAGTAGTAAATGTAGAACGGCATCATCGGCAGGCCGTTCACGCTGTACGACGTTGCCGCCGCGATCCACGATGACAACGCCCCGGCTTCAGTGATTCCTTCTTCGAGCAACTGCCCGTCCTTAATCTCGCGGTAGTACAACATTGAGCCTGCATCTTCGGGCTCGTAGGTTTGACCGACCGACGAATAAATGCCGATTTGGCGAAACAGATTGGCCATGCCGAAGGTGCGGGCCTCATCGGCCACGATCGGTACCAGGCGCGGCCCTAGCACTTTATCGCGCAACAAATTGCCGATCAGCCGCACGAACGCCATCGTGGTGGACATCTCTTTCCCGTCAGCTTCGAGCGCAAAATTGGCGTACGCCGAGAGTGGCGGGATCGGCAACGGTTGTGGGTCGCGTCGTCGTCGCGGCAAGTACCCGCCAAGCGCCTCGCGCCGTGAATTCAAATAGCGCAGCTCGCGGCTGTCGGACGCAGGCTTGTAAAACTGAACCGCCGCGACCGCGGCATCGCTCAACGGTAGATGGAAACGATCACGGATCGCTTGCAGATCCTCGATATCAAGTTTTTTGGCCTGATGCGCTGTCATACGGGACTCGGCCACACCTCCCATGCCATAACCCTTTTTGGTTTTAGCGAGAATAACGGTTGGCTGTCCACGGTGGGCTTTGGCTGCTGATAAGGCGGCGTAAAGCTTGCGAAAATCATGACCACCGCGACGCAGTGCGTCGATTTCGGCTTCCGACATGTGCGCAACCAGCTTCGCCAATTCAGGATCCTGCTGAAAGAAATTCGCGAGGTTGTAACTACCGTCCTTGGCACCGAGCGTTTGGTACTCGCCGTCCGGCGTCTCAGCGAAAATCCGTAGCAAGGTGTGGTGAATGTCGCGTTGAAATAACGCATCCCAATCCGATCCCCACAACACCTTAATCACGTTCCAACCAGCGCCCGCGAATAATGCTTCGAGTTCTTGAATGATCTGCCCGTTGCCACGCACTGGCCCATCGAGGCGCTGTAGATTGCAGTTGATAATGAAGGTCAGGTTATCAAGATGCTCGCGCGCCGCGAGCGTTAACCCCGCGATCGATTCCGGCTCGTCCATTTCACCATCGCCAAACACGCCCCACACGTGCCTTGCGTCGGTCTCGGCGAGGCCCCGGTCGCGCAGATAGCGCAGGAAGCGTGCCTGGTAGATCGCGTTGAGCGGACCGATTCCCATGGAGCCGGTCGGGAATTGCCAGAAGTCAGGCATCAACCACGGATGTGGATACGAGCACAACCCGAGGCCGCCCACTTCCTGGCGGTAGTTTGCAAGTTGTGTTTCGGTCAACCGCCCTTCGAGAAACGCGCGGGCATAGACTCCGGGCGCGGAATGCGGCTGAAAATAGACCAGGTCACCTTCGGTAGTCGCATCGGCCGCGCGAAAGAAGTGATTGAAACCAATCTCAAAGATTTCCGCGGCGGACGCATAACTCGCGATATGTCCGCCCAAATCACCATGGGCTTGGTTCGCGCGCACCACCATCGCCAACGCGTTCCAACGGATTATCGAGGTGATCCGTTCCTCGAGTTCGAGATCGCCGGGGTATGGGCCTTGTAGATCGAGGGCAATGCTATTTCGATACGCCGAATAAGGCTGCACGGGCGCCTTCACGGCGACCTCGCGCATGCGCTCTTCGAGTTGGTGCATCAGGAATTGCGCGCGCTCCGGCCCCGCATCGCTCAGCACGGCATCGAGTGACTCCAGCCATTCCTGGGTCTCGGACGGATCCGCGTCGACACGGGCGATAAGAGTGGAATGCTGCGCGCCGTTACCTTCTGCTGCCATCACACACCTGCGTTGAGTGAACGGTGCCAGTATCGCGGGAGTTGCGTTGGAGTGGAACCCCATCGGGGACGCGTTGCTCGCAGATATTCGGCCGCTGGATTCCGGATTGCACCAGAATGACAATACCTTCAGGCGGTGATAGCAAATACGTTCGCATCGCAATCTCACTTACTTCTTTAAAGAGGAGCCTGCAATGCCCGAACCGATGGAACATGTCTTAACGGGACTACGAGTACTCGATTTCACGCGCGCGCTCGCCGGCCCGACGTGCACCCGGATGTTTGCCGAACTGGGAGCCGAGGTGATTAAAGTCGAGTCATCGCCAAACGGCGACCTCACGCGCCGTATCTCGAAGATCCGCAACGAGCGCAGCCTCTATTACGTTCAACAAAGCCTAGGCAAGAAAAGTCTGTGCGTGGATCTGCGTGATCCGCGTGGCATGGCGCTGATCGCGGCGCTGGTCCCAAAAGTCGACGTGGTGGTCGAAAATTTCAAGCCCGGCACGCTGGCCGCGATGGGGCTGGGTTACGAACGTCTGCGCGAAATGCGTGAAGACATCATCCTGTGCTCGATCTCGGCGATGGGACAGGCAGGTCCTCTGGCGACGTTGCCCGGCTACGACTTCATCGCCCAGGGTTATTCCGGGGTGACTTCGATGATCGGCGACGCGGGCGGGACACCTTATATACCGCCGGTTGGGATTGGTGATGTCAGCACCGGCGTGCATGGCGCACTCGCGGTGCTTGCGGCTCTGCGCCACCGCGATCGCACCGGCCGCGGTCAACATCTCGATATCGGCCTGTTAGATGTCTACTACCACTGTAACGAGGTAACGGTGCATCAAGGGAGTGGCAGCGATGGCAAGTTGAAACCGAGCCGGCAAGGCCCGCACTTGAACTATCTGTGCCCGGCCGGGGTCTTCAAGGCGAATAACGGCTGGGTCGTGATCATGGCGTTTTTGCACCACTGGAAAGATCTGTGTGCCGCAATGAATCGCCCCGAATTAGTCGACGATCCCAAGTTCGGCAGTGATGCCGGTCGCCTCGCCAACCGCCCTGAGGTGGTCACCTTGCTCGAAGACTGGCTCGCGACCTTCCCCGATCGCGACAGCGCAGTGAAAATGATGCAGCAACATCAAGTACCTGCGGCCCCCGTGCTATCCATCGAGGAAACCCTGACCCACCCGCATTTGGTCGCGCGTGGGACGGTGCGGACCATCGAGGATCGCATCGCCGGTCGATTTCAGATCCCTGGAATGCCGCTAAAGTTCTCCGAATTCCCAGAAGATCTGCCGTTAGAAGCCCCAACCCTTGGCCAGCACAATGCCGAAATCCTACGCGAATGGCTCGGTCAATCCGCTGACGAAATCGCAGCGCTGCGCACGGCAAACGTACTGCACGAAGACGCGGTATAGCGTTGATCCGCCCCCGCGGTTAGGTGTCCGTGCTGCTGAAGCATGGCGTTTTAACACCGTTTGGGACACTATCCGACTAAGATTTCGTGCTCATTATCGTGAATAAATAACCCGGCTCGACGACCTGCGTGGCGTCAGCCTGGCCGCAAATTGGAGGTATTAAGATGCATGTAGGTATGTCGTCAATTTTCCAGAACCCCGAGAATGATGCTGGCGTAAGTGATTATTCGGTCTACCAAAAAGACATGAAGATCGCGCTGATGGCAGAGAGTCTCGGGTTTGAATCGGTGTGGGGAATCGAACATCACTTTACCGATTACACGATGATGCCCGATGTCGTGGATTTCTTGAGCTTCATTGGTGGTGCCTGCCGCAAGATTAAGCTCGGGACGATGGTCGTGGTGTTGCCGTGGAATGACCCGATGCGGGTCGCCGAGAAAATGTCGATGCTCGATTCCATGAGCGACGGCCGCGTGATCTTCGGTATCGGACGCGGCCTTGCCCGCGTGGAATTCGAAGGTTTCCGGGTCAACATGGGAGATTCGCGCGAACGGTTCGTCGAAAGCGCGGAGATGGTATTGCAGGGCCTGGAACAAGGTTATTGCGAATACGACGGCAAACATATTAAACAGCCGCGCGCCCGTATTCGGCCGGAACCGTTCAAGAGCTTTAAGAACCGTACCTACGCCGCCGCGATTTCAGCCGAATCCTCTCAGATCATGGCCAAGCTCGGGATCGGCATCCTGGTAATTCCGCAGAAACCGTGGGAAGTGCACGCGCAGGAACTCAAGGACTACAACGATCTATTCCAGCAGATGCATGGCCGCGCCGCGCCCCGCCCCTATGTCGCGGGCTGGGTGATGTGCGATAACGATGCTGGCAAGGCCGAGGAGATGGCGCGCAAATACATCGCCGGTTACTGGCGTTCGGTGGTCAAGCATTACGAAATGCAGAGCAACCATTTCGCGACCACAAAGGGTTACGAGTACTACAGCCAACTCAATCACACCCTGGAAACCATGGGCGTCGATGGCATGGCCGATTTCTTCATGGGCCTGCAAGTCTGGGGCACTCCCGAGCAGTGCCTGGAAAAAATCAAGGACATCCATTCCCGCACGGATTGCTGCGGCTTCACCGGGGTATTCGGCTATGCCGGCATGTCGCTTGAACAGTCGCGCGCGAACATGACCCTGTTCGCCAAGGAAGTAATGCCGGAAGTCAAAAAGCTGGGTTCACGCCCGGCCTTTGATATTGAAGACGATCACGCCCCGGCGTTCCTACGCGCCGTCGGTTCACATTAACAACGAACTTCGGAGATCACCCATGGCAATGCCACAAAACATCTCTCCCATTAATTCCGAGCTGATGGATACCTTGGTGCGTGGAAACGAAGCCGAATGGATCCCGCAACCGATGGACCCACAGCGTGCCTTCATCAAGGTACTCTACACCGGTGCCGAGAGCGGCCGCTGGGCCGTGCACTTCCGCTGGTTGAAGGGCTTCGTCGCGCCTCAGCACAAGCACTTGGCTGCGTCGCACACCTTCATCCTGAAAGGAAAGTTGCAGGTGCGCGACGGTGTGCTGAACACTGGCGATTACGTGTATGAACCGAACGGCATGATCCACGGTGCCACTACCGCGCTCGAAGATACCGAATACTTGTTCATCTGCGACGGCCCCGTGCTGTTCTTCGATGACAATGGCTTCACCGGCTATCTCGGTTGGGAGGAGCTGCGCCGGCTCCAGGCCGCGCACGAAGCGCGTAAGCACCAAGCAGCCGCCGCGTAACAACTGCCTCAGGCTCGGAGAGACGGCAACTACCGCCTCTCCAAGCCTTCCAGACCCGCCATGGCCGCGCTGCCGCTTGCCCGGCGCCGAAGTGTCGGATCACCTAGCCGAGATTCACTCCTAACCGATTAACCTAGAAACGGCAGTTGAACGCCGCGTGCAGTGTGTTCCCTGATGTGCAGGGCAAGGCGCGAGGAGGAGGAATAGCCAGCACATCCTCCTAGTTGCAACGCCGCCATGCGCGCGGCATCGCGCCTTCACCCAAAAGGTGGCACCCATTTGAACGGTAAAATTATTCTTTTTCACGGACTTACCCATGCTCGACAGCGGTCAGCTGCCGTTTCTAAGATTAACCAGAGGCTGCCATCGCTCGCAGTCCCGCCAGCCATAACCGGGGTTAAGTTTCGAACTCCTCTGCCGACAACTTCGTCTAGTACCAGAACTAAAGGTCTCCGATAGTGAGCGTGCCCGCTGAAGCTTTAGCAGAAACCACTCCCGGTGAGCTTGTCGCACGCGGGTTGATCGAAGATACCGCCGCGCTGGTCTCACCACCGGACGTGTGCGTCAAAATTAACGAACTTGTCGCCGATGACCGCGCGTCAACCGAGGATATCGCAGCGGTTGTCATTCGTGATCCAAGCCTAACCGTTAAAGTACTCAAACTCGCCAATAGCTCGTTTTACGGCCTGCCAAGCAAGGTCGATACAGTGTCCCGCGCGGTCTCGATTTTAGGGATCCGTGAACTGCAGAAGATCGTCAACGCACTGTGCGCGGTACAGAGTTTTTCGAAACTGTCTAGCGCGGTTACGAATATGAATGCGTTTTGGCGACACGCGGTGTACACCGGGTTGACCGCGCAAACCCTAGCGCGGCACGCCCATGTTCTGCATCCGGAACGTTTGTTTGTCGCAGGAGTTCTGCACGACATCGGAACATTGGTAATCAATAAGCGCTTCCCGGAAATCGCCGAAGCAGTGATTCGCGAAGCAAATGGTAATGAAGATGAGCTGTATCGACTTGAACAGGCGAAACTGGGATTCGACCACGCCTATTTGGCTGGATTAATGCTCGCGCACTGGCGCCTACCAGAGGCCCTCGTCGACGCGATCAGCTGGCACCATACGCCACACCGTGCGCGGTCCGCTCCAATCGACGCGGCAATTCTAAAAGTCTCGGATATCATCGCGAATTTCTCTGGCACCGGAAGTTTCTGCGAAATGCCCTCGCGCGATGACCCTTGTGATGGATCTTTGCTGGAGCGTTTCGGTATTACGATTAACTGCACCAACGACGCACTGATGGATGAAGTTGACCGGCTATTTGTCGATTCCATTTATTTACTCGTCTCTTGAGTCTTATTTGCGGCTTCATTGAATTTCCTCCGGATCCGGACAGCGAAAGCGGGAAATAAGCTTCCCGCCTTTCCTGGAAAGTTCTAAGATTCGTCCTACAGTTGGATCCAGTAGGCGTTGATGTAACATCTGCTGCCGTGCCTCGCGCCTTCCAAACCGAGCCTTCATTGCTTGTCGCTGACAGTATGAAAACCGTCACCAATCCCGAGCGTGTCCTGCCGCAATTCTCCGCGACTTCTGTCCCAGCGCAAGAAAGCTACAAGTTACTCTCGGCAATTTTTTCAGGCACGGACGACCGTGTTTTTGTAAAGGATAGAGCGGGTCGTTACCTTATGCTGAACGCGGCCGTGGCCGATTTCTTTCAGCGGCCAATCGAAGACATCGTTGGTCGTACGGATTTTGACTTGTTGTCGAGCGAGGCGGCCCGCGTCGTGACTGCCACGGACGCCCTGGTTTTAAATACCGGCGAGTGCACGAGCTACGAAATTAAAGCGCCGGACAATCAGCGTATAAAGTGGATCTATACGACCAAGGCCCCGGTACGCGACGATACGGGCCAGATCGTGGGGGTTATCGGCATCGGTCGTGATATCACCGCGCGCAAGCTCGCCGAGGAGGCCTTGCAGCTCAGCGAAGCCCGCTTTGCAGCGGCTCAGGCGCTGGCCCACCTCGGATCGTGGGAATGGGACCTAAGCACTGACGATGTGACATGGTCAGCTGAGTGTTACCGCATTTTTGGTTTAGAACCACGTAGCTTCACCCCCACTTTCTCTGCCGTGATGCACTTGTTTCATCCAGTTCACGGTGAACGGTTTCGCGCCGGATTGGCCGCGGCGATCCGAACTGGCGCGGAACTCAAGTACGATTTTCGTATCCTGCGACCAAGCGGCGAAGAGCGCTATGTCCATGTTGAAGGGCTCCTGTCGGAATACGCCGCTGATGGTACCCCGCTGATGATGACCGGGACGTCCTATGACATCACCGAGCGCAAACAAGCGGAATTAGCGCTAGGTCGTAGCGAGGCGAATTTCGCGCACGCGCAACGAATTGCACAAGTCGGCAGCTGGGAGTGGGAGCCGAATACGGGACGCGCGATTTGGTCGGATGAAGCGCGGAGAATTTTCGGGGTGGTTCAGGACGGACCACTACCGCTCGCGTCGTTGCTCGAATATATCCATCGTGACGATCACGCTGCGGTCGCGCAGGCGATCAACGCAACCTTGACCCAGGACCAGCCCTACGACATGATCTTTCGCATCGTGCGTCCGCTCGATGGCGCCGAGCGGATCATCCATTCGCTCGGGGAGCTTCATCTCACGGACGACGACGTGCAGTTGATGACGGGCGTCTGCCGAGATATCACCGAAGAACGACGCCTGCATTCGCGGTTAACTCGGAGTGAAACCAATCTCACTCAGGCGCAACGCATTGCACGGATCGCGAGCTGGCGCTGGGATTTGCGTACCGGGCCCGAGACTTGGTCTAGCGCGATCTACGAAATACTTGGGATCGACGCCGCGACCCCAATGTCATTTCGTTACTTTCTCACCTTTGTTCATGCTAGTGACCGTGCCGCGGTAAGCGGCGCGTTTAATTCGACCTTCGTCGGTGCGGCACCGCATGCGATCGATTTCAAAATTATCGCAGCTGGCGGCCGTGAACTCTCTATTCACAGCGTCGCAGAAACCGTGCACGCGCCGGACGGTAGCGCGGTCGCGATTATCGGGACCGTTCAGGACATCACGGAGCGTAAGCACATCGAAGCGCAACTCGCGGCCTCGCGCGATGAGCTTGGGGAGCTCACCCGTTATTTGCAGAACTTACAGGAGGAGGATCGCCGCCGAATTTCTCGCGAGATGCATGACGAATTCGGTGCAGTGTTCACGGCCGCGAATTTAAGTCTTTCCCGCCTCGCGAGTATGTTAGACGGTGCGCCGCTGCAAGCGCGCGAAATTGTACTCAGCACCAAAGAGATGATTGCCAATGCAGGCAAAGCCCTTGATGACATAGTCAATGGCTTGCACCCGCAGATGCTGAACCATTTAGGGCTCGTGGCTACCATGCAGTGGTATATCGCGGAATTCGAGAAACGCACTGGGATCCGCTGCCTACCTACGCTCCCGAATGAGAACACGCCGGTGAATGAGAATTCGTCGCTCACTTTATTCCGCTGCCTCCAGGAGAGTTTGACGAACGTCGCGAAACACGCCGCGGCGAGTGAAGTTAAAGTCACCTTTTCACTGCAACAAGACCGAATGTCGCTCTTGGTCGTCGATAACGGTCGTGGTTTCACAGTCGACGCGTTGAGCACCGTGAAGGCATTCGGGATCCGCGGCTTGCAAGCGCGGATCAACCAACTCGGCGGCAAACTAAGCCTAACCCCGGCCGTACCGCGCGGTACCCGGCTCGCTGTGACTCTGCCCGGAATTCTCTAACTACCCGTGAGGCTCGCATGATTCGAATTCTTGTTATCGATGATCACCCGCTGGTTCAGGCCGGTCTGAGTCATGTCTTCGCGGACACTGACGACATCAAGATCATCAGCGCTGCTAGAAACGGCGAAGAGGCGTTAGCCGCGTTGGCGAAGGCCGAGTTCGATGTCGCGATCCTCGATATTTCAATGCCGGGAAAGCACGGCATTGAAGTTCTGCGCGATATCGTCGCGCGGCACGAAAAGCTCCCGGTTTTGCTGTACACGCGGTTTCCCGAAGAGCACTACGCAGTTCGAACATTGCGTTCCGGCGCGGCGGGGTACCTGCATAAAGGTGCGGATCCAGACGAAATTATCGCGGCGGTGCGGGCGTTGGCTAGCGGCGGTACGTATATCACCCCCAGCGTCGGTACGTTGCTAAAAGTAGCAGTGAACCGCAAGCGGGAGGAAGCGAGTCTCGAGGATCTTTCCGATCGTGAGTATCAGATTTTTCAAATGATCGTGACCGGCAAGGGCTCCACGCAGATTGCGAACGAGCTCCACTTAAGCGTGAAAACGGTGAGCACCCACCGCACACGGTTATTGCAAAAATTGGGGTTGTCGACCACGGCTGATCTTGTTCGTTTCGCGCTGCGGCAGGGCATCGATGAAGCTTTCGTCGGCTGAACGCTAAAACACGGACTGCATTGGAGATAGACTCTTAGCTTGGTCGGCCCTATGGTCGAGCAGCACACTCTAACGAAAGTTATCATGGCCACCTCCAGAAGCCCTCGACCGTTTGAACTCGACGAGACAACCATCAGCGGGATTCATCGCGCCTTGCGGGCACACAAGATTAGTGCTCGCGAACTGGTTGAGTGTTACCTGCAGCGCATCAAAGCGCTCGACCAAAAGGGGCCAAGGCTTAATTCAATAGTGCGCGTTAATCCTCAAGCGACCGCACAGGCAATCGCACTCGATAAAGCATTCGCAAGGACTGGGAAGTTGCAAGGGCCCTTGCACGGCATTCCCTTCATCGTGAAGGACAATATTGAGACCAGCGAACTGCCAACAACGTTCGGCAGCATTGCGTTTGCGAACTACCAGCCGAAAACCGACGCAATGGTCATCCGCAAGCTGCGCGAAGCGGGTGCGATCGTGTTGGCGAAATCAACCTTGCCGGATTTTGCGACCTCGTGGTGGGCGTATTCGTCGATGAGCGGAGAGACTCGCAACCCCTATGATCTCACCCGTGACCCTGGTGGCTCCAGCGCGGGAACCGGCGCGGCGGTCGCGGCCAACCTCGGTGCCGTTGGCCTAGGCTCGGATTGCGGCGGTTCGATTCGCCTACCTGCGTCGTGCAACAATTTAGTGGGGATCCGTTCCACGCCGGGGCTCGTTAGCCGTGATGGCGTCTCAATGCTGGTGTTCCCGCAGGACACAGTTGGACCCATGACGCGTACCGTACGTGATGCCGTGACGGTTTGCGCTGCCAGCCGTGGCGTCGCGTAAGCGTAGGCGCAGGGCTTCTGCCCAGTTCTCTGGCTGTTGTTCAGCGAGCGAAAAAACTGTCGCTGGAGCGCGTCGCGCCAGTCCGCGACGATTCGGCGTGCGATAAGTTGGCTCGGCGAAATCGTTATATCGATGCCCGCTTCTGCAAACAAACCGGCATTCCCCGCGTTATTCTGGCGAGCCACGATAAACACTGCTGGATTGGCCGCGCGCGCCGCCCGTGCAATTGCCAGGTTTGTGGGATCGGAATCCGTGCTGACGATGAGTCCAATTGAGTCGGAATTTGGGGCAGTCCCGGAACCCACTGGCGTGGTCATAACACTCGCGGCCGTCGAACTGGGCGCGGATTCGACGAACCGATTCGAAATACCCGACCTGCTCAATTGCTGCGCGAGGGCTTGTCTTAAAGGCTCGCTAGCGCAGACGAGCCATAGTCCACCCGGCGGAAGCTGCGCTGAGGGTATGTAATCGCCGTGAAGGTCAGCCAACAAGCGGTGTAGCATATAAAGTTGCGGGCGGCGAATCGCGAGAACGATCTCGGCGCAATAGACGTCGAACGGATCGACTATCTTCAAGGTTTCTGAGGAAGCGCATTTTAAGTCTGCTGTCGCGCTGCGCGCGTGACAGGCGGTTTGAAGCCGTGAATTAAGCGCCACCGCGGCCATACAGATTTCGACATTTTTTTCGTCATTGTCGGTAACCGCGGCGAGCCCCGTGCATAGCGGATGACGTAGTCCGGCTTGCAGTAACTCAGACGACTTCCTCGCGTCAGCCAGAAGCGCGGGTACGCCGTGTTTAACTCCGGCGTGCTCAAGCGCCTTTAAAGCAGCTGGGTCACAGTCGATCACCACCGCGTCGATCCGCTGTAGGTGAAGCAACGCCACTAGCGCGCTGCCAATCTCGCCATACCCGCAGATCAGCAGGAACGGCCCGTCCCGATTTTGCAGTTGTTGCGTGAACTGTCGTCGGCTGAAGGCTTTGCGCCAGAGTGGATCCCGAAGCATGGCGACGATGCGGACAAACACGTACACCCAGGCTATCAACAACAAAACGCTCGTACCCAAGATCCACCGGCTTTGGCCAGGGGTCAAACGAGTGGGTAATTCAACGAAGGCTAGCCGCAATGCCACATCGCGCAGTAATTTCAGCGCATCGAGTAACACCAAGTGGCCGGCGTAATCGGAAGTGTTCATCCAGAGTAAGAATGCCAAGCCGCCCACCGCTGTTCCGTGAAGAGCGATTAGCAGGAGTATCGGGTTAAGTAATCGCTGCAGCAGGAGGTTCGTTGGAGAGTTCATGCTGCAGGCCCTGCCGGACTAGCGACTCGGCGGGCGTTGGTCGGCACAAGGGTAGTTCGCGGCTAAAAGCTTAGCGACGACCTTTCGCGCGGACACTGGGGCAAGCGCAGGTGCCGCTTCGAGCTCCTTGACGATCCTCGCTGCTACCTCCGCATCCTGCATCGTTTGTGGAATGCACCACTCGACCGACTTTGGCTCAAGGCCACAGACCCCGCACGGGCGAATCCACCAATCACACATCGCGGCGTCCACACCTTCGTACCTATCGTGGAGCGCGGCTCGACAAGTGCGGAGCAATTCACCGACGGAGACTTCGGCTCGTGCCGGCAAGGCTATTGCGAGCGCAGTAAGCATCACACAGGTGGTCAGGCGCGCATGCATCACCGCGGCGCGCTCAGGCCTCGCCCTGCATGACTTTGCGAAAATATTCGCTCGGCAATTCGCGATAGACCTTGCTCATGGAATATTTCCCTCGTTTAATGGTCTCAGTGTAGGGTGCTTCTTTAATGCTTTTATCGCTCGCTTCCACTAAGGGCGCACCATACGAAGTATCGAATGAGACCGTCAATCACCGCTGCGAGAAGCACTTGAAACTACTATCCACCCACAGGACCAGAACCAAGATGCCGCAACTTTGTGCTCTCGCCCTGTTGGCGATTTTCAGCGGCCAATGCCTCGCCGCCGAGATCCGGGCGTTTTCGCTTGCACAGACCGAAGCACTCGGCCGTGCCCTTTACGAACTGGACCGTCGCGCTTCGATCGCGGCCGAGATGGTCGATGAACACTACGATCCGCAGGCCGAAGGCATCGTGTCCTGGGTCGTCGATGGCGATGCGAAACACACGGTTGTGCGCTTCATCAAGCGCGGGGACGTCGCGATGGAGGCCGTGGTCGATGCGGAGTTTAACGACTTGCTACTGCCGGTCCTCAAACGGCCTACCGACCGTCGTCTGACACCGTTTCAACAAGCCCAGGTCGCGGCCCGCGAAATCGCCCAGCCGTATCTGCGGACGCCTTGCGCGCGGAATTACGACAGCGCGGCGCTGCATGATCCCAGCGGCAATGGCTTATTGATTTACGCACTAGCGTTGCCCGAGAACAAGGCTGAGATCCCTATCGGCGGGCATCATCGCTTTTCCATGAGCGCCGACGGCAAGACCATGCGTAAAGCCGATGCGCTCTCGACTTCCTGCGTTACCACCGATCTCGAAAAACTACGCGCCGCCGATGGCGTTAGTGGCCTGGCTATTCGGGCGAATCTGAGCGATATCCCGCTGGAAACGCATGTGTACTTGAGCTTGCTCCATAAAGTATCGCTGTATGTCGTCACGCGCGATCTCAAAATGTGGAAAATTGAGGCCGGCAAAATGCGCGTCGTGCGCGAGAAGCCAGGTGAACTCTCCACCGCGGAAAGTTCACCTTCAGCACCCGGGTGGGAATAATCTTTTCATTCGGCTGCTTCTGAGCGCGCGGTCCGCAATTACTCGACGATGGGTAGGGAATAGCATTTGAACCTGTTAGGCTCGGCGCTCTGATCAGACCAGAGCCTAACCCGATGAATTTTGATCTGCCGCCGGAACTCATTGCCTACCTCGCCGAACTCGATGACTTCATCGCGCGCGAAATCAAGCCGCTGGAAGCAACCAACGACAATTGCCGCTTCTTCGATCACCGTCGCGAACACGCACGTACGGATTGGGAACGCGATGGCCTGCCACGGCACGACTGGGAAGCTTTGCTCGCCGAGGCGAAACGCCGCGCCGATGCGGCGGGCCATTTTCGCTACCCGTTTCCGAAGGCTTACGGCGGACGCGACGGCACTAATCTCGGCATGGCGGTCATCCGCGAACACCTCACTCGCAAAGGTCTGGGCCTGCACTGCGATCTCCAGAACGAACATGCGATCGTTGGCAACAACATCAGCTTATTGCTGATGTTGGAATACGGATCCGATGCGCAGAAAGCCGAGTGGGTCGAATCACTCGCACGTGGAGAAAAGAGCTTCGCGTTTGGGATCACCGAGCCGCAGCACGGATCAGACGCCACCCACATGGAAACCATCGCAAGTCGCCAGGGTGCCGGCTGGCGAATCAATGGTGAGAAAACCTGGAATACCGGGATCCACACAGCTGAATACGATTTGATCTTCGCGCGCACCAGCGGCAAGGCGGGCGATGGCACCGGCATAACCGCCTTTCTGGTGCCGACTTCCGCGCCAGGCTTCAAGGTCGAAGAAATGCTGTGGACCTTCAACATGCCGACCGATCACGGCCGGATTTCGCTGACTAACGTGGAAGTGCCCGATAGCGCAATCTTCGGCGGAGAAGGGCGCGGACTCCAAGTCGTGCAGCATTTCTTTAATGAGAATCGTATTCGCCAGGCGGCGTCGAGCCTCGGTGCCGCCCAGTTCTGCATCGATGAAGCGGTAGCGTATGCCAAGTCGCGAAAAACCTTCGGTAAGACCTTGGCGAGTAATCAAGGCATTCAGTTCCCGTTGGTGGAATTGGCGACCCAGTGCGAAATGCTGCGTGCGTTGATTCACAAGACTGCCTGGATGATGGATACCTACGGCGCCTTCTCTGTCTCCGACAAAGTATCGATGTGTAACTACTGGGCGAATCGGCTGTGCTGCGAAGCGGCTGACCGCGCGATGCAAGTTCACGGTGGTCTAGGCTATTCGCGGCATAAACCGTTCGAACATATTTACCGGCATCACCGACGATATCGAATTACCGAAGGCTCCGAAGAAATTCAAATGCGCCGCGTCGCTGGCTACCTCTTTGGATTTATGTCTCAGCGGGCACCCAAAGGCGTCGCCGAAAGCTAAGTGGCGTGCCCGTGCTGCCCACGCGGGAGAGCACTGAAGTGAGAGGAACGAAATGAGCGATCTCCGCGACCGGCTAGCGCCAGTGCTCATTCGCGCCTGCCCGGAGTTTCGCGTGATTACGGCTTTAGAACGTCTTTCCGGCGGCGCCAGCCAGGAGACTTATCAGATCGATATCGAGACCGCGCGCGGCGCGCGCCGCCTCGCACTGCGCCGCGAAGCAGGCGGGCAGCCGATCGCACGGACTTCGGGCCAGCTCGGCCTTTCGAATGAAGCGCGGCTCTTTAATTGCGTGCGCACAGCGGGCGTACCCGTGCCGGAAATTCTCGCTGTCCTTGCACCTGAGGACGATCTCGGCGAAGGGTTTGTAATGCCGTGGCTAGAGGGCGAGACCTTGGGTACGAAGATCGTGCGCGATCCAAAACTTGCCGCAGTGCGACCACGCCTGGCTTACCAATGCGGTGAAATCCTGGCACGAATCCATGGCGTGGATCTCGCGAAAACCGATCTCTATTCGTTCCTGCAACCCGTCACTCCCTCCGATCTTGTCGAATCGACCTGGGCGAATTATCGCGCCTTTCACTCCCCACAGCCGATGATCGACTACACCGCGCGCTGGCTACTCGCGAATTTACCGACGGTCGAGCGCTACACCCTGACCCATGGCGACTTTCGCAACGGCAATTTAATGATCGATGGGGACGGGGTTCACGCGGTATTGGACTGGGAGATCGCGCACCTGGGAGATCCCATGCGCGATTTGGGGTGGATGTGCACGAATTCCTGGCGCTTTGGTCACAGCAGTCTTCCGGTGGGTGGCTTTGGACTCTATGCCGATCTCTTTGCCGGCTACACAAGCGTTTCGGGTCACTTAGTCAATCCGGCACACGTGCGCTTCTGGGAAGTGTTCGGGTCATTCTGGTGGGCGGTGGGGTGTTTGAAAATGGCGGAGCACTTTCGCGTGGGTCCGGATAAAACGGTGGAGCGGCCTGCGATCGGCCGGCGTTCCTCGGAATGTCAGATCGATTGCGTGAACCTGTTGATTCCGGGCCCCGCCGATGTCGTGGCGGGCGCCGAAAGTGATGCGGATGATTCGTTGCCTCGCACCGATGAGTTACTGAGCAGCGTGCGCGATTTTCTACGCGATGAGGTAGTCGCGAATTCTGAAAAGCGTACGGCCTTCCTCGCGCGGATTGCCGCGAACTCACTCGATATCGCGCTGCGTGAGCTAACTCTCGGTGATGAAGCGCGCCGCCGAGAAAGCGCGCGTCTAAAGACTTTGGTGGGAGCAGTGGGCAACCTCGATGCCTCGCGTTGGAGTTTAATCGACAAGATCCGCGGCGATGCAGCCATTCTGGACGACCCGGCGTTGATTTTTCATTTGCGATCGACGGTCTTAAATCAAGTGCTGATCGATCAGCCCGGTTATTCCGGATGCGCTACCGCGCTTAAATTCACGCAGTGAGTTGGTTGTCTAGGGTACTGTTCTCGCCAAATTCTCCCTCCACGGACGAAATACTTTCGATATGGCAAATAATCGCGACACTCCTGTCCTAATCGCTGGCGGCGGCCCCGTTGGGATGACCCTCGCCCTGAACCTTGCCCGCTACGGCATTAAATCCTTGCTGGTCGAACGCAACACCACGACCACCAGTGCGCCGAAGATGGATTTAACCAATGGGCGCAGCATGGAATTATTTCGGCGCCTTGGCCTTATCGAAAGTCTCCGCGCGGTCGGGGTACCAGAGGACAATTGCTTCGATATCGCGTGGATTACCTCGCTCGCGCAACACGAACTGCATCGCTTCAAGTATCCCTCGTCCCGCGAGCGACAGGGGCAAATCCGCGCGATCAACGATGGATCGTTTACACAAGAAGCGGGAATGCGGGTGAGTCAGATCGTGATCGAGCCCGTGTTAAAGACAGCGATTGACGCGAATCCGTTGATCGATGTGCGCTTCGGTACCTCGTTTGAACGCATCGTGAGTCAGGATCCCAGCTCCGTAGTGGCAGAGATCCGCGACGTCAAAAGCGATCGGCTACAGACGATTCGATGCGGCTATCTCGCGGGTTGTGACGGCGGCGGAAGTCGGGTCCGGCGACAGCTCGGAATCGATTTAGAAGGCAGTGAAAGTGTCGCCACTGCTTACATGGTGCATTTCCGATCTGACGCGCGCGATTTGCTTCAGCGCTGGGGTACCACCTGGCACTATCAATCGTCGTTCGGAACGATGATTGCACAGAACGACCACGATATTTGGACCTTGCAATGCATCCGCCCGCCCGGAAGCGACTTAAGCGCGATTGATCCTCGCGCATTGCTTGAAGAATGGGCTGGGCGAAAGTTTGAGTATGAGATCCTACAGGCGAATCCGTGGGACGCGCATTTTGTCGTCGCCGAGCGCTTTCAGCGCGGACGCTTGATCCTGGCCGGCGACGCGGCACATCAATTCGTCCCAACCGGCGGTTACGGCATGAATTCCGGCATGGCCGACGCGGCCGATCTAGCGTGGAAACTCGCGGCGTTGCTCCAAGGCTGGGGCGGTCCGAGTTTAATCGAGGCTTTCGAAGCGGAACGCAAACCGACGGCGTGGTTTCACCTCACCGCCTCGTCTCGCCATGTCGGCGTGCGCATCGCGATCGATCAGGCGTATTCGGAAGCCGGTGATTTGCACGGAGACGATTCATCCGCTCGCGCGCGCCGCGCAGCGCTGGGGCGCAAGATCGCGGAACTCGGCAACATCGAAAACGAATCGTGGGGTGTCGAGCATGGTTATCGCTACGATCTTTCTCCAATTATCGCGTCGGAGCCGAATCCCCCGCCAATCGACCCAATCACTTACCGCCCGTCGACTTGGCCGGGTGCCCGGCTCCCGCATGTGTACCTAAACGATGGGATCTCGATTCACGACAAGCTGGGGCTTTATTTCACGTTGATTATGTTTGCAGATCTAGATGCGCACGGATTCGAAGAAGCGGCGGCGAGATTGCGTATCCCCTTAAAAGTTTTACGGATTGCGCAAGCCGGGCTGCGCGAAATCTTCGAGCGCGATATATTGCTGGTCCGCCCCGATCAGCATATCGCGTGGCGGGGAGATACCTTGCCGAGCGACTGTGCAAGAATTCTAATTCAAGCTAGCGGCAACGCTACGGGAGCACGCTAATGGGCATGTTAGTAGACGGCGTTTGGCACGACGTATGGTATGACACCAAGGCGGCCGGCGGGGCGTTTGTGCGCACTGAAACCGCCTTTCGGGATCGCATCACCGCCGATGGCAGTTCTGGCTTCCCA
Organism: Gammaproteobacteria bacterium; assembly: GCA_009692265.1. Taxonomy (GTDB): domain Bacteria; phylum Pseudomonadota; class Gammaproteobacteria; genus CAIKBL01. Next base: position 35,833 of record SHZM01000009.1, on the reverse strand, counting down.
GCCCTCGCCAATCGCTACCACCTGTATGTCTCGTTAGCCTGTCCCTGGGCGCATCGCGTACTCATCTATCGCGCCCTGAAGGGGTTGGAGCACGCGATCTCGCTGTCGGTTGTCAGCTTGTTCATGGGCACTAAGGGCTGGTCGTTCGCGGAGGAACCCGGTTGTATCGCGGATCCGATCCATGGCGCGGCACATCTCTATGAGATTTACCAGCATGCGAACCCAGGTTACACGGGTCGAGTCACGGTGCCGGTGCTCTGGGATAAAGTGACGGGGACCATCGTCAACAACGAATCCTCCGAATTGATCCGCATGCTGAATACCGAATTCGATGCGATCTCGACTAAAACAATTAGCGATCTCTATCCCCTCGCCCTCCGCCCGAATATCGATACCTGGAATGAACGCATCTACCACACCTTCAACAACGGCGTATATCGCGCGGGGTTTGCGAGCGCGCAAGATAAATATGACGAAGCCGTCGCCGAAGTATTCGCCACCTTGGATGCGATCGAAGCGCAACTCGGCGCAACGAAGTATTTATGCGGTTCCGACATCACCGAAGCCGATTGGCGTCTGTTCCCCACGTTAGTCCGCTTCGACGCCGTGTATCACGGGCATTTCAAATGCAATCTGAAACGGATCATCGATTATCCGAACCTCGCCCGTTATACGCGCGAATTGTATGCCGTACCCGGCGTCGCCGAGACCGTGAATTTCGAGCACATCAAGGGCCATTACTACCGCAGTCACGAAAGTATTAACCCGTCGCGGATTGTGCCGAAAGGCCCAGTGCGGGATTTTAGGGCGGCGTAAAACACGTATCTCGGCGCGCGGTCGGGTTTGGCTATTCGTCGCCGAATTCCATTACCATACCGTTCCTATTCGGATTGAAGAAGGCCATGCCCTATCGGCATCAGGGCAAATTTATTCTCGACATCTTGCCCCTTTGAAAACGGGGGACCGAGGGGGACCTATCCTATACGGCGCACCGCGAATCCCCACCCCCCCTTTTTCAACGGGCGGAAACAACCACGCAGCACGGTCGTCGAAACTTCTCGCAAAATTTCCGAGAACAAACCAGTCGTGCTATCGGCATCGCCACCGCCTCGCACTCGCCGCGCTTTTCGTGCTGACCGCCTGCACCCACTCGGAGTCGCCAGTGCCGCGCCCACGCCCGGTCGTTGTCGAAGCACCACAGGCGTTATCAGGGCTTAGCGATGTGCAAATCCTGCCGGGATCGATTCACGCACGAGTTGAAGTTGATCTTGCGTTCCGCATAGCCGGCAAAATCGCCGCGCGCCACGTCGACATGGGCGCGCATGTCGAGCCCGGCACCGTGCTCGCGGTGCTCGATCCCGAGGACGCGCGTTTGAACCTCGCCGCGGCCCGCGCCACGGTGGCTGCCGCCGAGGCAGATTTGGGTCTAGCCCGGGCTGAGGAGCAGCGCTATCGAGAATTGCGCGCAGGTGGCTTCGTCGGACAATCGCCGCTCGATCTGCGGATGAACACGACGCGCCTGGCACAGGCTCGCCGCGACCAGACGCAGGCGGCGTACAGCCTAGCCGACAACCAATCGCATTACACTTCTCTAACCGCCGATGCGGCAGGCGTGGTGACTCAGATCCTGGCCGAGCCGGGCAACGTCGTCACCGCCGGGCAACCGGTCGTGCGCTTCGCGGCTGACGGCGAGCGCGAGGTGCATGTCAGCGTGCCGGAAGGACACCTCGACTTGCTGCGCCAGGCCGAACGGCTTGAAGTTGAACTCTTGAGCAACCCAGGGCAGCGTTATCAAGGAAAGATCCGCGATCTCGATCCGCAAGCCGATCGCGCCACCCGCACGCATCGCGCACGTATTACCCTCCTCGCGCCCGACGAACACGTCGAGCTCGGCGCCACCGCCTCGGTCATCGTTAGTGCGGCCGCGAGTCGGGATAGCTTTCGACTCCCCGCCTCCGCTGTTGGCAGCCTCGGTCCGGAACGCCCCACCGTGTGGCGAATTGTGCGCGGGGCCGAGGGCGAAACAGTCGAAGCGGTTGCGGTCGAAGTGTTGCGCTATTTCGATGACGCGGTGTTGGTCAGCGGTCCGCTTAGCGTAGACGACCGCGTGGTCAGTGCGGGTGTGCACCGCCTGGTCGCCGGCATGGCGGTGCAGACAATCGAACGTTCCGCCAAAGTGGCTTTGTAGACCTTGGTGCGATGTCACGCTTCAACCTGAGTGCTTGGGCGCTCGCTAATCGGGCGCTTGTAAGCTATTTCATGTTGCTGTTGGGCTTGAGTGGCGTGTGGGCCTATTTTCACCTCGGCCAGTCCGAGGATCCGCCTTTCACTTTTCGAATCATGGTAGTGCGCACGCTCTGGCCAGGCGCGACGGCCGATGAAGTCGACCGCTTGGTTACCGAAAAAATTGAGGAAAAGCTGCAGGAACTCAATGCGCTCGACTACCTGCGCTCCTACTCGCGTCCAGGCGAATCCCAGATTTTTATCATCTTTCGCGAGGATGGACCGGCCGCCGCGATGCCGGAGAACTACTACCAGGCACGCAAAAAAGTCTCTGACATCCGGCACACGCTGCCCGCGGGTGTCATCGGCCCCTCGTTCAATGACGAGTTCGCCGATACCTTCGGCAATATTTACGCGCTGCAAGGCGCGGATTTCAGCTATGCCGAGCTCAAGGAATACGCCGAGCGCGTGCGCGACCGCCTGCTCCGGATTGCCGATGTCGCCAAGGTCAATTTCATCGGTCTGCAGGAAGAAAGAATTTTCGTCGACATCGCCAATACGCGGCGCGCCGAGCTTGGCATCCCCGCGCAGGTGCTCATGGACGTTCTCGCTGAGCAAAACGGCATCGTCACTGCGGGCTCCTTCGACACCAGCACCGACAAGATTTACGCGCGCGTCTCGGGCAGCTTCACCACGGTCGAGGACGTGGAAAACCTGCCGATCGAATATGCCGGCCGCACGTTCCGGCTTGGCGACATTGCCACTGTCTATCGCGGCTATCAGGATCCGCCGGCGCCGCGTCTGCGTTTCAATGGGCAACCTGCGATCGGCATTGCGGTGTCGATGGAGAAGGGCGGCGACATCATCCAGCTTGGCCAGCGTCTCGACCTCGAGTTCGAACGCCTGAATCAGGATGTGCCACTCGGCATGAGCTTGGCGCGCCTGGCCGACCAGCCACTCGCGGTGCGTGATTCGGTTACTGAGTTCGTGATGGCGCTGGCGGCAGCCGTGGTCATCGTGTTGCTGGTGTGTTTTCTTTCACTCGGTGTGCGCACCGGTCTGGTCGTCGCGCTGTCCATTCCGCTGGTGCTGGCCATGACTTTCGCGGCGATGCATTACTTGCATATCGGCTTGCACAAAACTTCACTCGGGGCGCTCGTGATTGCGCTCGGGCTGTTGGTCGACGACGCCATCATTGCCGTGGAGATGATGGCGGTGAAGCTCGAAGAGGGCTTCGATCGCTTTCAAGCCGCCAGTTTTGCCTACACCTCGACAGCCTTTCCGATGCTGTCCGGCACCCTCATCACCGCGGCTGGTTTCCTGCCGATCGTGATCGCTAAAAGCATGGTCGGCGAATACACCGTCGCGATCTTTCAAGTGACCGTTATTGCCCTGCTACTGTCCTGGGTCGCGGCGGTGGTGTTCGTGCCGCTGCTCGGCTATGCGCTCCTGCCTGAGAAGGGCTTGTCCTCGGACGGCGTCGCGCATGATGAACACGCGGTCTATCACACGTCTTTCTATAACCGCTTTCGCGCGCTCGTGCAGTTCTGCGTAAGGTATCGGTGGCTGACGATCGTGACCACGGCAGCGGTGTTCGCGGCGAGCTTGGTGCTGTTCAGTAAAGTACCGCAGCAATTCTTTCCGGACTCGGTCAGGCTCGAACTGCTGGTCGATTTGAAGCTCCCGGAAGGTGCCTCAATCGCGCAGACCGACCTGGCCGCCGCGCGGCTGGAAGAGATTCTGGCCAAACTAGAAGGCGTCGACAGTTATGCCGCCTACATCGGCAGCGGCGCGCCACGCTTCATCCTGCCGCTCGACCAACAACTCCCCGCCCAGAGTTTCGCGCAATTCGTGATCAACACGCGTGATTTCGTCGCGCGCGAGCAGGTGCGCGCGCATCTCATCGCACTGTTTCCAACCACGTTCCCGGACCTGCGCTGGCGGGTCAATCGGATCGAGAACGGACCGCCGGTGGGTTATGTATTGCAGTACCGCGTGTCCGGTCCAGACCGCGACGGCATCCGCCTCGAAGCCGAGAAGGTAGCTGCGGCCCTGCGTGACAATCCCCATGCGGCCGGCATTCACCTTGATACCGCCGAGCAGTCAAAGGTGCTGCGCATTGTGCTCGATCAGGATCGCGCGCGCAGCCTTGGCGTAAGCTCGCAAATGGTCGCAATGGCAGTGGCCGCGGCGACCAATGGCGTAATGCCGACGACTTTTCGCGAAGACAATGAACTGATCGACATCGTGCTGCGTGGCCCGCCACACGAGCGCCAACGAATCGAACTGCTGGGCAGTCTCGCGATCCCGACCGCGAGCGGCACCAATATCACGTTGGCGCAGGTTGCCAAGCTCGAGTACCGCTTCGAAGACGGCATTCTATGGCGACGCAACCACGTCCCGACGATCACCGTTCGCGCGGACATCTATTCCGGCATGCAACCGCCGGAAGTCGTCGCCATGCTGGCGCCGGCGCTGGCGCGGATCGAAGCCGCGTTACCGCGCGGCTATCGCATCGAACTCGGCGGCACGGTCGCCGACTCGGGCAAAGCCCAAGCGAGCGTGATGGCCGGCATGCCATTTTTGATTCTGGTGGTGTTAACCGTACTGATGGTGCAACTGAAGAGTTTCTCGCAAACCGCGATGGTGTTTCTCACCGCCCCCCTTGGCATCATCGGCGTGGCCGTCTTCCTGCTACTGTTCCGCCAGCCGTTCGGCTTTATCGCGATGCTTGGCACGATTGCACTGTTCGGCATGATCATGCGCAACAGCGTCATTCTCATCGATCAGATCCGCCAGGATCTTGCGCAGGGACGCGCACCGTTCGACGCCGTCGTCGAAGCGACCGTGCGCCGCTTCAGGCCAATCGTGTTAACCTCGCTCGCGGCCGTGCTCGCGATGATCCCATTGTCCGGCAGCGTCTTCTTCGGCCCGATGGCCGTCGCGATCATGGGTGGACTGATCGCCGCCACGGTACTGACCCTCCTGTTCCTGCCGGCGCTGTATGCCGCGTGGTTTCGGGTGCCGCGCGCGGCTGCGGAGCAGTGATCTTGCTTACGTGCTATGGGGATTCGATCGTCGAAGGGCCACCTACCGATTGACGATCGACGTCACCGCCAAATTCGACAATGTCGAATAGCGCACGAAGTTGTCGCCTTCGTCCATCAAGCCGGTCGTCAACAACACCAGGGTCATATCGAGATCGGGATCGATCCAGAACAAGGTGGTCCCGCGACCGATCCCGCCGAAGGTGCGCGCGGAATTGAGATCGCCGAACGGGCCGGGCATTGGCGTGGTGCCACGACCCCAGAAACCAAGCGCAAGGTTCGCCTGACATTCCACCCAATGCCGATTCGCAAACAGAATTTTGAAGATCTGGTTGGGCATCTCCCCGGTATGGTTGCGCGCAACCAGATCCAAAGTGGCGGGAGATAAAATCCGCGCGCCGTCGAATTCACCACCGTTACGCAACATCTCGGCCAAGCGATGAATGTCGTGCGCGGTGGAAAATCCACCACCGCCCGGCGCGACTGATCCTGGGTAGGTCGAATAGCCGGTAATGCGTTCGATGTGGGTCAGCGCGAGATCGTGCGCGGCTTGATGCTTCGTCTCGGACAAATAGGCTGCCGGTGCCAGCGGACACCGGCGCGCCATTAAATCCGGGCGCGGTCCGTAAGCGGTATCACGCATGCCGAGTGGCTCAAACAGCAGGCTATCCATTAACTCGACAAAGGGTTTCCCGCTCGCACGTTCCATGAACAGCCCCAACACCGAGTGCGCGACGAGCACCGAATACGCAACCTGCGTACCGGGCTTGCAGCTCGCCGCCTTATCGAAGGTCCACGCCGCATAGCGTTCGAGGTTGGCGATGACATCGATGGCCGCGCCGGGAGTATCGATCGGCAAGCCGCCGGTTTGCGTGAGAAGATGATAGACGTTAATCGCTTCCTTGCCAGCCCGGCCAAACTCCGGGATCACGTCCGCGATCGGTGTCGTTAAGCAAAACACCCCGTCTTCGATAAGTCGTAACGCGACGATCGCGGTCAAGGCTTTGCTGAGCGACATCAAATGAAAGATCGAATCGCGTTCGAGTGCGCGATTCGTGGCGCGATCGGCAAAGCCCGCGCATAAATCAAGCGCTATCTCACCATGCCGAGCCACGATTAACGCGGCACCGTTGTAGCGACCGCAGTCGAGGTCCTGCGTAACTCGTGCAGCTAAACGTTCGAAGCGCACCGGGTCGATCCCCAGCGACTTCAAGTTGGAGTGCGTGTGGTGATGAGTCATTGAGTATTTCTCTATGAAACTAGCGGCGGAAACGCGCTCGCGCGAAATCCACGTCAGTCACGTCCGACTTGGGCGTCGAGTTCACCGGGAAGCGCGCGTCCCGCGATATAAAAATGGACTGCGGCCCATAGATTCATCAACGAACAGATCGCGAGCGCCCAGCGCAGGGAATCCGCGCCGAAGCGCGGGTTCAAGAGATCGCTGACAATCCCGACCAATTGTGGGCCTGCCCCAAGCCCGATCATATTCACGATAAACAGCAGCACCGCGGCCGCGACCGCGCGCATGCGTAACCCCACCAAGCCCTGCGTTTGCGCGAACGACGTGCCCTGCCAGAAATTCCCGAGCAGGAACGGCACGATCATCCACAACAGCGCGTCGCTCGCGTTCGTCGCGAAGAAAACGCCAGCGGCGAACGGGATATTGATCACAACGGCCACGCTGACAAGCCACAATGACCAGCGACGATCAAAGCGCGCGACACGGTCCGCAAGATACCCCCCGGCCGCAATCCCGATCGCCCCCGCAATTCCAACGATCAACCCGAGTGCGGTGCCGACTTCACCGGAGGACATGCCGTGGGAGCGCATCAGAAACGCCGGCATCCACACGATCCACGAGTAACCCACGAACGCGGTAAGACCACCGCCGAGCGCAAGGTGGACAAAGGCGCGCTTGCGCCGCAGATGTTCGAAGGTTTCGCGCAAGCTCGGTTGCTCGCCAACCACGACGCGCTGCTCACTCTGGCCACGTACCGGTTCACGCACGGTGTAGCGCACGAGGATCGCGAGCAATAATCCCGGCAGGCCGACAATAAAGAAGGCTTTGCGCCAGCCAAAAAATTCGTTAATCCAACCGCCGACCAGAAAACCAAACAGGATGCCGATCGGGATCCCCATCGCGTAGATCCCGAACGCGGTCGCGCGCTGCTCCGGCGGATAATAGTCAGACAAAATCGCGTTCGCCGGCGGCGTGCATCCTGCTTCGCCGATCCCAACGCCGATCCGCGCCGCGAGGAGTTGCCAGAAGTTTTGAGCGAGACCCGAAAGTGCCGTCATCCCGCTCCACAAGGCGAGAGCATAAGCGATCAAATTCCGGCGATTGGCGCGATCGGCGTAGCGCGCGATCGGGATCCCCAAGGTGGCGTAAAACGCCGCGAACGCAAACCCGCTGAGTAACCCAAGCAACGAATCGGAAAGACCGAGATCCTCCTTAATGTCCTGCAGCAGGATCGAGAGGATCTGGCGGTCTATGAAATTAAAGGTATAGACCACGACCAGAATCCCGAGCACGTAACGACGTACGCCACTGCCGGGAGCTGAGTCGGTGCGCATGGCGTCGGAAGGTATCATCCCGCCACCTTAGCGATATTCGTCGTGCGCCGCGAGCTTGCTTTTACCTGCGGTTACACGATCGGAGGTGAGCTACCTGGCCTCACCTTCTGCTAAATTCCGCAACAGCATGCATGCACTAGAACCCGAGTTGGCCGATATCACCCTGCGCACCATCGCGCATTACGAGGTTCGGGCCGCGCAGTACTGGGCGGGCACCCGTGACCATGACGTACGGCAAAATATCGAGGCCCTGCTGACTCACATTTCCGGAGAGCCACCGTATACAGTGCTTGACCTTGGTTGCGGTCCAGGGCGCGATCTCAAAACCTTTCGCGATCTCGGCCATGAAGCCGTGGGCCTGGACGGATCCGCGCAATTCGTCGAGATGGCCCGGAATTACAGTGGCTGCGACGTTTTTCATCAGAATTTTCTGGCGCTTGAGCTCCCGCCAGCGCGCTTCGACGGGATTTTCGCGAACGCCGTGTTGTTTCACCTGCCAAGTAGCGCGCTGCCGCAGGTCTTAACGGCGCTGCATGCCTCCTTGAAGCCCGACGGCGTGCTGTTTAGCTCCAACCCACGCGGTGATAATCGAGAAGGCTGGAACGGGGATCGCTACGGTGCGTACCACGATCTTGCGCGCTGGCGTGCGCTGCTGACGAGGGCCGGATTTTTTGAGCTGACCCACTATTACCGGCCGCCTGGGTTACCCTGTGCACAACAACCGTGGCTCGCTAGCGTTTGGCGTAAAACCTAAGCGAGCAAGATCGCGCACCGGTTATTTACCGCCCAACGCGGGTCATGTTAGCGTTCGGGGTAGGCGGCCCGCTGCCGTTTCAAGCGCGCTTTTTTCGTCGCGCCCGGACCCAGTGCCACACAATCAAATTTAGTGGATGCCTCGTAATAGCGCCACGTAATAGCGAAGAGGATTTCTGAATGGTTAAACAAGCAACCGCAGGGGTGATCGAGAGCCCACAGTACGAAGTGATCATCATCGGGGCCGGAGTGGCGGGGATCTACCAGCTGTACCGCTTACGCGAACGTGGCGTTAACGCCACGGTGGTCGAAGCCGCGGCGGACCTTGGTGGAACTTGGTTTAATAATCGTTATCCCGGCTGTCGCTTCGATTCGGAGTCCTATACCTATGGTTTTTCGTTTTCGAAGGAATTGCTGAACGAATGGCATTGGAAAGAACGCTTCTCGGGCCAGCCCGAGAATCTGCGCTATTTGAACCATGTCGCGACCAAGTTTGATTTGCGCCGACACATGCAGTTCAACGCCAAGGTCGAGTCCGCGACTTTCGACGAGACCTACGATCTGTGGCGATTGCATCTCGCGGATGGCCGCGATCTCACCGGCCGCTTTTTAATTACCGGGCTCGGCTTACTCTCGGCGCCGACCCTGCCTCGGATCGCGGGGATGGAGAGTTTTAAGGGCCCCTCGTTCCACACCTATTACTGGCCGCATGAACCGCTCGACCTTAAGGGAAAGAAAGTCGCGGTCATTGGCACGGGCGCGACCGGCGTACAGGTTATCGGTGAAATCGCCGACAAAGTCGCCGAACTCACGGTCTTCCAACGTCGCCCTAATTGGTGCGCACCGTTGAACAATGGGCCGATCTTAGACGAGGAGATGGCCGCGATCCGCGCGCGTTACGACGAAATATTCGAAACCTGCCTGCGCACTCCGGGCGGCTTCGAGCATGAGCCGGATCGCCGAGGTTTCTACGAGGTATCAGCCGAAGAGCGCAAGGCGCTGTGGGATCGGCTGTACGCTGAACCAGGCTTCGGGATTTGGCTGTGCAACTTCCGGGAGATCTTCACCGACGAAGTCGCGAATGCTGAGTTCTCCGAATATATCGCCGGCAGGATCCGAGCCCGGGTGAATGACCCAGTTCTCGCCGAGAAACTGATTCCGAAGGACCACGGCTTCGGGATCCAGCGCGTGCCCTTGGAAACCAGGTATTACGAAGCCTACAACCGCGACAACGTCCACCTCGTCGATATCCAAGAGACTCCGATTGAGCGGATCACTCCGACGGGGATCCGTACCTCGCAACGCGACTTTGAGTTCGACATCATCGTCTACGCCACTGGTTTCGATGCCATCACCGGCTCCTTCGACCGGATCGACTTTCGCGGCGTGGGCGGCCAGCGGCTGCGTGATAAATGGGCCGACGGCCCGAGCACTTTCCTCGGCATGCAGGTCAACGGCTTCCCGAACTTCATCACGGTCGCGGGCCCGCAGAGCGGCTCGGCCTCGACGAACTTTCCACGCGGGATCGAAGTCGGGGTGGATTGGGTGATGAGCCTGTTCGATTACACCTGGAAACACGGTTACACCCGTATGGAGGCCACGCCAGAGGCCGAAACGCGATGGACCAATCACGTGGCCAAGATGTACAGCACCATGCTGATGCGCAAAGCCAAAGGGTGGTTCACTGGGTACAACTCCAACGTCGCGGGGCACGAACACGGCAAAGTGCGTTATTTCGTTTACAACGGCGGTGCCCCGAAATTCCGCGCCACGATCACTCAAGTCGCGGCGGAAAATTTCAAGGGCATCGAGTTTCGAAAACTCGGCGAAACCGCACCGAGTCAAGAAACAGACCTAGAACCCGCGCTGGGCTTAGCCCGGCAACAGGCCTAGCATCCCCCAGAATGGGATCCCGTCCGCGATCGCCACCAAGTAAATCACGCCGTAGGCCCAGGCCATCGGGCGTGCTTGGCGGTGGGTGAAGGCCTGTTCCTTGGTCCCGAAGTAGAGCGCGAGGTAGTACGCGCTCTGGTAGGGCATGAACCAAACACTCACGGCGGTCGAAAGCACTATTAGCAGGACCATCGGGCTGATCCCGGCCGCCGAGGTAATCGGCACCACTGTGAGCACGAGGAGCGAGACCAGCGGAATGCTCGGTAGCACGAACCGCGCGGCGTAGATCGACACCGCCAGCAACAGCAGCAAGGCCAGCGGGTACTGAACCAGCGGCGCAATCGTCGGTTCGATTAGATGGATCAACCAGGTATCGATCCCGAGATGACGCACCACCCCGGTCAAACTCAGCACCGTGCCGAGGTAAAACAGAAAATCCCAGTAGATGCTGGCGCGAAACGCCCTTCGACCAAGCATATTGGCGGCGAGCAAGACTGTCAGCCCACCCATGGCCACCCACGCCACGTCGATGCCGTGGTAGGGACTCGTGAGCCAACCGACGATCGCCGCGCCGAGTACGAGCGCGTTGACGATCTCGGCGCGCGAAGCTTTGCCCAGCGCCTCAAGTTGCGCATCGAGCATCTCACGCGAAATGCGCGGGCTTTGTTCTGGTCGATAGATCAAGAGCGTCACGCCGAGCCCGCCGATGAACGTGACCACGGCCAGCGGCAGCGAGGCCACGAACCACGCCAGCCTGTTACTGATCGCCCGAATTCCCCTAAATCATCGAAACCTCTTCCGTGACCAGCGATACGCATTTCGCGAGATCGACAAACTTCAATTCATCTGGTCGCACAATCTCCATATACCGGGGTTCGCTGAACGCCTGCTCCATGTCTTTCACGCTATCGAACCAAAGTTCGGCTATGCCATCGAACACGCCGACGGTACCCAGCGGGATGCCACTACTTGTTAAATGGCATTGCACGTATTTTCGGACGTGGCGGGTGAATTCAGTGACGCTTTTCACGAGCGGGCCATGTTTATTCCGCCAGTAGTCCGCAAACTCCTCGTGCGACATCCCCGGCTTTCGAACGACATTAATAATTAGCTTGATCATGTTGTGTACTCCTCTTGGCGCGCGGGTAATTCGGCAACGTTTTCGATCATCGTCTATCGATGAAGGTATGCTCCTTGCCGATCCACATCGCGGAGCGGCGGAAATCGATGAATTTCCGTTCATCCGCGATCGCAATTTCCATCGCGCGATTCGCTTCGGGAATAGTGGCCATGGTCATCAGATCGGCGCGGTTGAACCACGCCTCTGCGTGCCCGGCGTAGGGCGCTGTAACAGTCCCGCGTGCCGCGCGAACCGCGCTGATGACGGGCATGTCTTCGCAGTAATGGACCTGCAGGTAGCGCTGCATCCGAAAGCCAGGAGCTACGCCGCGAATTAGCGGGCCATGGTTAGTCCGCCAATAAAGTTGGGCCGCTTCGAGCGACTGGGTCGACAATTGGCGTAAGCAGAAGAACAGCTTGACCAGCGGTCCGTGCTCGCGCGCGATGATGTCCTCGGACGGATTCACCTGCGGATACTCGTAGGCGAACCACAGCGGGGAATTGGGCAGGTCGATGAACTTCTTCTCGTCTTCCAACAATTCCCGACCCGCGGCCTCGCCGGCCGCGCTGCTAAACGCCTCAAGTTCCTCTGGCGTCTTCCACCACAACTCGGCCACTCCATCGTAGGCTGGCTCCATGCCGCCGCGTGCCTCGGCCAGCGCGTCGTTTATCGGATCGTCAAGGGTGTGAAGTTGGACGTAGCGATGAATATTCAAGGTACTCGCGTGCTTGGCGACGAGCGGGCCGTGTACCACGCGCCAGTACTGCTGAAATTCCGCGCGCGTCATGCCGGGTTTACGGCGTAAAGCGAATTCGAAACGGATCATAGGTTCCTCCTGCTTATCCAAGGTTGATCGTGCATCCAATACAGCATGCGTTGTACGGATTTACGGTGGTCGCGTTCTGCTCTCAAAAAAATGACCGCTTCGAGTCGCGCCGCTAAATTGGCGTCTCGTCCAGAAAGCGTTGCAACACATTCGCCGTAATTCGTGCGATATCCGCATTAATCGGCAGCGCCTGACCCCACGAGATCGATCCCGTCGCAAACACGGCGCCGCCATTGGTGGTGCCGAATAAGGTGAGGTCGGCTCGGATCTGAAAATCCTGGGTGCCACCGAGGCCAGGGTAATTGAACATCACTTCCTCACCGACATGCGGGTAGTGATCCGAATGCCCTTCAGAAGTCGCAAGCAACCAGGTGTTGGGTGGCGTGCCCCAGCCAAGATCGTAGCGATCGAGTTCAATACCCGCGGCACCGTTCAAGCCCAAGCCGGTATCACCAAACACCTCATTAGTCACGCCCTCGAAAACCCAGGCAACGGTAGGATTCGTCGCATCAGGTAATTTGCGATACGGCATGCTCTCGTCCATGCCTTCGGACGTAAAGCCTACCCCCATCAGCTTCTGTGGCGGGCGACCGCGATTGCGCCAGATCCCACCTTTCTCGCCGGTAGTCGCCATGTAGTATTCGCCAGGCGCGGCCTGCCAGGCACGCGAGCCCGAATCGAGTTTGCGGATCTCCATGCACCAGGGTTCCTCGTCGCGGAACGCGACCACCCAGTAGTAGCCGTTCGCGCCTAGATACATCACGCGCCCACCTTCGGCGAGATACGTTTCGGTCGCGTCCAACATTTTTTCGCTGTAGTACTCGGAGTGAGTGCCGTTCAACACCACTTGGTAGGGTTTGATCGCGGCGAGACCACCGTAATGCAGATCTTCGTCGGTGATTACGTCGTAGGCGATCCCGGTTTGTTCTAACCAGTAAACGATCGACATATCCGCGGCGAACTGCCACGGCACGCCGGTCGAGGCCATCCGTGCCTTCGGGCGCAGACCCATGATCGGGCGGCGGTAGGAACTGTAGCACACACCGGCACCGTCGCTGTGATGGTCATAGCTGGAGCGGCCCCATTCGGGATGCGCGTGAAGCAAGTAATCTTGGTCGTGTAGCACCAGCGGATGACCGGTGAGGACTTGGACACCCGGTGCGTCAAGCACGAAGCGCTCATTGGCGTAGGCGAGATAGCTGGCGGTCGGCATCAGCATCGCAACCTTGGCGGTGGGTTGCGCGGGACGGACAAAGAACGTCAGATAATCCTCGACGTCGCTGCCGCGTAGGCGTGCAGCGTATACCCCGCTTTTGAGATCGATCGGAATCTGCCACTCAACGCTCGGCTGCCAGCTGCAATCGATGATCGCGTCGTCATTAAAATAAATCCCGCCGTACTCGGCCGAATTCAATCGGAAGCAATCGTTGCGGCCACGCCAGTTGTAGCCAGTCATCGCGCGCACCGGGCGGTTTATCCCTCTGCCATGTAGACCATGGGGACCGGTATCGATGATTCGGTCACCGATCCCCGTGTCGGTGTAACCCGCCGCAGTATCCCAACGGGCCAACCGACCGTCGGGCGGTGGCTCGCTGCCGCCGCGCAGCGCGTCGAGTTCGGTGCGAGTTAGCGCGCGCGCCTGCAAGCCCGCGCGGTCGATCTTGCCGTTGTATAGGCCACCGACACAGTCACCGTGCGTGCCACGATCGTGAAAGCCGGCGAACAACAAGGGTCGCTGCAGTGCCGCCGGGCGCGTGGTGATACGGGTGGTAACGTAAGTGGGGTGATCGAGCGGGACAATCGGCGACAACAGGCTGTTGTAAGCATTGATCACCGGCGCTTGATAGAGCGATACCGTGCCGCTGAGCGGGTCAAAGCTGGCCGCAACGAAATACCATAGCTTCGCGACGAGCGGTTTATCGGCTTCGATTTCTGCGTAATTCGCACCGTCGCCCAGCCACAACGCGAGCCGACCACGACTACTTATTGCCAGCCCAAAGCCACGCATCTCCGCGCTGGAACATTGGGTGATTACACCTTGCGGGCCCTTGTCGGGGGTTGTTGGCCAAATGAACGCGTACACGGTGAAGCCGTGCTCCAAGCGGATCTTCAGCGCTGGATCCGGGACTTCGGCGTAGCTCCCCGCTTGGGTGAATTGGTGAACCACACTTACCGGCGCGTTGCAGCTCGCGTCAACTTCGTGTTCGATGAACCCGGGCCCGGCTGGGTTTTCATCGCCATGAATTAGCCGCACGATTTGCACATCGACCGCCGTCACGCCTTCAGCGCTGATCATGAAGCGTTGTGTCTCGCCGGCTTTTAGCGCGAGTTTCTCGGCGTAGCCGGTGACATAGGGATGAATCATCGGGCGCCCCTCGCCATTAAGTCGTCGAGATGTTTGAGAAACGCCGCGTGATAAGCCGTGGCTTCGTCGCGATAAATCACCGAATCGATTGGCTTCGGCGCTTGGCTGGCTTTAATCGGCAACCGAATGAGCTGCCATTCACGCATTGGCACTCGCGCGTAGAGGCCATAACTCGGCGGGCGGCTCAGGAAATTTTTGACCCGTTCCAAGTCATCACTGCCCTGCCCGAGCGGTTTCAGCCGATGTTCTTCAATCAGCGCGGGGGTGATTAGCGTTTTAATGTGCTCGCGCAATCGATGCGTGAAGCGCGCATAAATCAGCGGTTGCTTATCGACGGGGATAGCGGTCGCACCCATTCGGTCCCTCCGGGGTATTTAGTGATTTTGCCATGGAGCCTAGTCCCGTATGATGCTGCCATCCATTCAAAGCCGCCACCAGCGAAAGACTCTGGCGAGAACTTAGGGAGCGTCGGATGCACGAATCGATTCAAGAATACTACGGTCAAACCCTGCAAAGCTCGGTCGATCTAAAAACCTCCGCGTGCTGCGATCCCGAGGAGGTTCCAGGTTGGTTCAAAACCCTGCTTAAACGCGTGCACCCCGAAGTGCTCGCCCGCTACTACGGCTGCGGGTTGGTCTGCCCATCCCTGCTCGAAGGGATGCGCGTACTCGACCTCGGTTGTGGCGCCGGGCGCGACGTCTATGTGTTAGCCCAACTAGTCGGTGCGGGGGGGCATGTCATCGGGGTCGACATGACCACCGAACAACTGGCCCTCGCCGAGCGCTATCGCAGTTATCACCGTGAGCAGTTCGGTTTCGACAATGTTGAATTCAAGCAGGGCTTCATCGAACGCCTGGACGAGCTCGGCATTCCGGCCGGCAGCATCGATGTCATCGTCTCGAACTGCGTTGTGAATCTCTCGCCGGACAAAGATGCGGTGCTGCGCGAAGTGTTTAACCTGCTCAAGCCCGGTGGAGAATTCTATTTTTCGGATGTGTATGCCGATCGGCGAGTGCCCGCAAAGGTGCGCGACGACGCGTTGCTCTATAACGAATGCATGGGGGGCGCGCTGTATTGGAATGATTTTCTGCGCTTGGCCCACCGTCACGGCTTTGCCGATCCGCGCCTGGTCGCCAATCGGCCGCTTACGATCACCGATCCTGAGCTCGCAGCACGCGCTGGCACGGTGCGGTTTTATTCGGCGACCTACCGTTTATTCAAGCTGGTGGGACTCGAAACCGCCTGTGAAGATTACGGCCAGGCCGTGATCTACCGCGGCACCATCGCCGCGCACCCGCATCGCTTCGTGTTAGATGGGCACCACGACATCGAAACCGGCCGCGTATTTCCGGTCTGCGGGAATACCTGGAAGATGTTGCATGACACGCGCTTCAAACCGCATTTCGAATTCATCGGCAATTTTGAACGGCATTACGGTCTATTCGAAGGGTGCGGGAGCAGCATCCCGTTCGCACAAGACGCGGTGACTACGGGTGGGGCCTGTTGCTAAGCTAAGGGGCGGCGCGTCCCCCGTACCTCGAAGCCCGGCTGCGACCCTTCGCTCAGGCGCGTAAGTTCGGATACCCACTCGATTTCGCCGATCTGATACAAAATCAACCTCCGTGGCTCGAAATTTAGGCAGATTTCCGAAGACGCTGCCCCCTCGGTGGGATTACACTGCGCGCCCCTCCGTTTGTCAGGTTCCTTGATGTCCGAAACTTCCGAAAATTTTGCCGCCTTTGGCCTGCCCCCCTTTCTGATGACCGCGCTTGAAGCGGTCGGCTACGAGACGCCGAGTCCGATCCAGGCCGCCGCCATTCCGGTATTGATGCAAGGCCAGGACCTTATCGGTCAGGCGCAGACCGGGACCGGCAAGACCGCCGCCTTCGCGTTGCCGTTACTCGCGCGCCTCGACATGCAACAGCGCGAACCGCAGGTACTGGTACTAACGCCGACCCGCGAACTCGCCATTCAAGTCGCCGAGGCGTTTCAGAGTTACGCGCGACACCTGCCTGGTTTCCACGTGGTGCCGATCTACGGTGGACAGAGCATGGTCGTGCAATTACGCGCACTCCAGCGCCCGGTGCATGTGATCGTCGGCACGCCGGGTCGGGTAATGGATCACTTACGGCGCGAAAGCCTCAAGCTCGGCAAGCTGCGCGCGCTCATCCTTGATGAAGCCGATGAAATGCTGCGCATGGGGTTTCTGGAAGAAGTCACCTGGATCCTCGAACACACCCCGCCGACCCGCCAGACCGGGCTGTTCTCGGCCACCATGCCTGAGCCGATCCGCGTGGTGGCCCGCAACCATTTGCGCGAACCTCAAGAGATCAAGATTAAGAGCAAGACCAGCACGGTCGAAGCCGTACACCAGCGGTATTGGCAGGTCGCCGGGCTGCATAAGCTCGATGCGTTGACCCGGATTCTCGAAATTGAAGAGATCGATGCCGCGCTGGTGTTTGTGCGTACCAAGACCGCAACCGTGGAACTCGCGGAAAAACTCGAAGCGCGCGGTTATCCGTGCGCGGCGCTGAACGGAGATCTGAATCAGGCGCAACGCGAGAAGACGATCGATCAGCTCAAAAATAATCATATCGACATCGTGATCGCGACCGATGTCGCGGCACGCGGCCTTGATGTGCCGCGGATCAGTCATGTAATCAATTACGACATTCCACACGACATCGAAGGCTATGTGCATCGGATTGGTCGCACCGCTCGCGCCGGGCGCACTGGGGTCGCGATCCTGTTCGTCGCACCGCGCGAGATGCGGATGTTGCGTGCGATCGAGCACGCGACCAAGCAACCGATCGAAGCGATGCGCACTCCCAGCCTGGATGCGATCGTTGAACGCCGCGTAGTGCAATTCAAGCAAGCGGTGATCGATACAGTCGCGAATGAGAATCTGGAATTTTTCGGCGGCCTTGTCGATCAAATGGCGCACGAACAGGGGGTCGAACCCCGAGAAATCGCGGCCGCGCTGAGTTTTATGGTCCAGCGCGATCGACCGCTGCGGCTTGAGGCCAAACAGCGCGAAGCCCCGCCCCCACCGTTCCGCGAAGAGCGCGCGCCGCGCGGCACCCGCAGTGAGCCACCGCGTCGAGAACGTCCAGCCGCACCGCCGACACAGTACGAACCCCGTCGTGACCATCACGAACCTCGGCAAGAAGGCTATGAGTCTCAGAAAGCTCGCACGACTCGGCCGCCGCTGGGTGCCCGTCCCGCGCCCCTGGCCGACTCTCGACCGCCACCCCCAGTTATTGCCAACGATGTCGAACTCGTGCGCTACCGTATTGATATTGGTGTGCAACAGGGCGCGACGCCTAAACATATCGTGGGCGCAATCGCAAACGAAGCCGGCATCGACAGCCGCTACATCGGTCGTATTGAAATTTTCGACGACTTCAGCACCGTTGATTTGCCGGACGGCATGCCGCGCGAAGTCCTGCAGCATCTGAAGAAGGTCCGTTTAGGCAAGCATCGCTTTAACCTGGCCTTGCTAACCGAACCGCAGATTAAAGGGCTGGCTGAACTCAGCGCGGAAAGCGCGCAACAGCGCAGAGGTTCTCTGAAGCCGCGGAAGAAGCGACATAATTCGAAATAGCCGATAGGTCCAGCGCTTCATTCCGGCGGGAACTCTCCATATGGAAACGATGGACCTGGACCGCTATACTCATTAACAGCTAGCCGCGAATACTGTGATGCGTCGTTTCCGTTTGAGTGTTATTGGAGTACTCCTCGCCGTGATCCCCTGGATCGGGATGGCGGCTTTCACGCCGGTGGCACCGAGCTGCCCGATGCACGACCAAGAGGCCCCCGTGCCTAAGCACGCGCCGATGAAATGCTGTGGTGAGCCTGGGCTCCCAGCCGATTGTCAGCAGGCCAAGCACTGTAATCACTGCAGCGCACCGTCATTGCCCGTGGCACTCGCGAGCAGCCATGAATTCGTCTCGACTCCTCTCTTCTCCGCTTTCACCAGCCTACTCTCTGGTCACGACCCAACCGGGTTGTGGCGCCCACCTCGTTTTAGTTAATTCTCCGCTCGCAGGGCTCACGGCTGTGCTGTGAGTGAGGTGCGCGCTGCGCACGCTGAACAATGGGAGTTCAGCCATGTTGGCATGGATCTTCACGGGCCTTCTGGCCCTCGCCCCGACGTGGGCAGATGCACAATTATCGTTTGAACAAGCGCTTTCGCTCGCGACGCATGACACCCCGGCGGTACAGGCCGACACCGCGCGGATCGCGGCGCTACGCGCGCAGGCGATCCCGGCCGACGCGCTGCCGGATCCGAAACTCGTCGTTGGCCTCGACAATCTCCCGATTACCGGTCGCGATAGTTTCTCGTTGAGTCGCGACTTCATGACCATGCAGAAGGTCGGTATTCAGCAGGCGTGGACTAATCGTGCGAAACGGGAGGCACGGCGACACGGCGCCGAAGCGAAAATCGGCACCGCGAACGCGACGGCGTTGACTACACGGCTGAAGTTGCGGCGCGATGCGGCACTGGCCTGGTTAGAGGTGTACTACGCCGAGCGCAAGCTCGCGGCGTTGCGCGACTTGAGCGAGGAGAATACGCGGGCCTCGCATACCGTGCCGGGTCAGGTGGCGGCCGGAGCGCTTGATCCAGTGGCTGCCCTCGCGCCAGAAATCGACACCTTGGAACTAGCCGATCGGCATGAAGCCTTGGCGGCCGAACGCGACCAAGCGCGCGTTGAACTCGCACGCCTGATCGGCGCCGCGGCGGAACTCCCGTTGAGCGTCTCGCCGCCGCACATCGAAGTGGAGCCTGCGCACCTGCGCGCGCATGTGCAGCAGCATCCTGAGCTGCTGGAATTCGCAAGCCGCCTCGACGAAGCGCGAGCTGCGATGACCGCGGCCGCGGCGGATAAGCGCCCCGATTGGGATTTCGAAGTCGCCTACGCGCATCGGGGCCCCGAGTATGGGGACATGATCTCGGCCGAAGTCTCGATCGACCTGCCATTGTTTGCGGAGCACCGCCAGGATCCGCTCATTGCTGCCCGTCTCCAGGACTTAGCCGCACTCGAAGCCGAGCGCGCCCAAATGTTGCGCGACCACGCGGCCGCGCTTGAACGTGGCTTGGTGCGGCATGCGCGCGATCGGCAGCGCTTGGTGCGTTATCAAACCCAACGGCTGCCGTTGGCAAAGCGCCGCGCGACACTGGCCGCTGCCGCCTATGCTGCCGGAAGTATTGATCTCGAGACCCTACTGGACACCCGCGGCACCTTGATCGAAACCCGTTTAGAGCTGCTCGACGCAACCGCTGCGGTGACTCTTTCAGCCGCTGACTTGTATTACACCTACGAGGGAGGTGAACACGATGCGCACGAGTAACTCCTGGCTTG
This sequence comes from Gammaproteobacteria bacterium, assembly GCA_009692265.1. Classification (GTDB taxonomy): domain Bacteria; phylum Pseudomonadota; class Gammaproteobacteria; genus CAIKBL01. The sequence goes on along the minus strand of SHZM01000009.1, from coordinate 15,669 downwards.
GTGTTGCGATCGGCGTAGCGCTCATCCTTGGGATCGGTATCGGGTACTGGAGCGCGTGGCACTCGAGTGCGAAATTATTCGAGGCGACACCGACCCCGCACAACGCGCGTACAGTGCTGTACTGGTACGACCCAATGGTGCCCACCCAGCGTTTTGATCGCCCAGGAAAATCGCCGTTCATGGACATGGCGCTGGTGCCGAAGTACGCAGACGACGAGCAGGATAGCGCCGAGAAGGGAAATCTTCGGATCGACCCCGTCGTGGCGCAAAATCTTGGGGTGCGCGTGGTGACCGTACGTACGGGAAACTTGTCGCGCGAAATCATCGCCTCCGGTCAGCTGGCGTTCAACGCCCGCGACGTGGCGATCGTGCAAACTCGCACTGCCGGTTACGTCGAGAGGGTATACGCGCGCGCACCGGGTGATGAGATCGCCGAAGGCGCCCCACTGGCCGATCTGCTGGTGCCGGAATGGCTGGCGGCTCAACAAGAATTACTCGCGCTGTATGCCCTCGGTGATTCAAGTTTAAGTGCCGCGGCGCGTAGTCGTTTGCAGCGACTCGGCATGCCGTCTGCACTGATCGACACGGTCGTCGCCACGGGGAAAACACAACCTGTTCTTACTATTGGCGCACCCCTCACGGGGGTACTGACCACGCTGGAGGTGCGCGCGGGCATGAGCCTGGGCGCTGGGGTGACCCTCGCCACGATCACTGGGCTTGATCCGATGTGGCTGGAGATAGCAGTGCCCGAAACGGCCGCCGAAGCCGTGGAGGTCGGACAAGTGGTTCGCGCCGAACTGGCGGCGTTTCCGGCGACACCCCTCAACGGCACGATTGCGGCGATCCTTGCGAGTACCGATCCTGCTACCCGCACTTTGCGGGTGCGGATCGAACTGCCCAACCGCGAGCGACGGCTCAAGGCAGGCATGTCAGCGCGCGTGATGATTGCGTCGACCAACTCTGAGCCCGCCGTGCTGGTGCCGAGCGAGGCGGTTATTCGTACCGGCACCCGCACCTTGGTCATGCGCGAAGAAAGTGCCGGACACTTTCGCGCGGTCTCGATTCAACTCGGTCATGAGGGCGCTAGCGAGATCGAAGTGAGTACCGGTCTACAGGCCGGTGATCGGATCGTCGCGTCCGGTCAGTTTCTGTTCGATTCCGAAGCGAGTTTACGCGGCCAGGTTGATGTGGAGACCCCACCATGATCGCGCGCCTTATTCGAGCATCGATTGAGCAACGAGCGATCGTGCTCACGTTGAGCCTTTTCCTCGCGGCCTGGGGGATCTGGGCCGTTCGCTCAACGCCGATCGACGCGCTGCCGGATCTCTCCGATGTGCAGGTAATCATTCGCACGAGCTTGCCGGGACAGGCGCCCCAAATTGTCGAAAATCAGGTGACCTACCCGCTGACCACCACGATGTTGTCAGTGCCTGGCGCGAAGTCGGTCCGTGGGTATTCGTTCTACGGCGATTCGTTTGTCTATGTGCTGTTCGAAGACGGGACGGACTTGTACTGGGCACGCTCGCGCGTGCTGGAGTACTTGAATCAAGTCCAGTCACGACTGCCGCCTACGGCGAAATCGAACCTGGGACCGGACGCGACGGGTGTTGGCTGGATTTATCAATATGCGCTGGTCGATCGCTCGGGTCGTCATGATCTTGGACAGCTACGCGCGCTGCAAGACTGGTTTTTAAAATTCGAATTGTCGGGGCTGCCCGAGGTCGCCGAAGTCGCGACGATCGGCGGCATGGTGCAGCAGTATCAGGTGCTGCTCGATCCCATGAAGCTCGCGTCCTATGGAATGCCGATTGCGCGCGTGATTGCGGCGATTCAGGCGGCTAATCGCGAAACTGGCGGCGGCGTGATCGAAATCGCCGAAGCGGAATACATGGTTCGCGCGAGCACTTATCTGCGCGGCATCGCTGATCTCCGCGCGGTGCCCCTGGGCACCGCCAGCAATGGGATCCCGATTGTCCTGGCCGATGTCGCGATCATTCAACGCGGGCCGGAAATGCGCCGAGGGATCGCGGAGCTCGACGGCGAAGGTGAAACGGTCGGCGCGGTGGTGTTGCTGCGCGCCGGGGGTAACGCGCGCGCCACGATCGCAGCTGTACGCAAGAAACTAGCGGAACTCACGTCAGGTCTACCGGAAGGCGTGGAGATCGTGCCGGTCTATGATCGCTCGGAGTTGATCGACCGCGCGGTCGCGAACCTAACCAATAAGCTCATCGAGGAGTTCGCAGTTGTGATGGCGGTGACCGTGATTTTTCTGTTTCATCTGCGCTCGGCGTTGGTTGCGATCATCCTCCTGCCGCTTAGCGTGCTCGCGGCCTTCATCGTGATGAAGTATCAGGGGATCACCGCGAATATCATGTCGCTGGGTGGCATCGCGATCGCGGTGGGCGCGATGGTCGACGCGGTGATTGTCATGCTCGAGAACGCCCACAAGCATTTAGAGCACTGGCAGCACGCGCATCCCGCGAACACCTTAGATAGCGCTACCCGCTGGCGGGTGATCGGCGACGCGGCGAGCGAGGTGGGGCCGGCAATATTTATTAGCCTGCTGTTGATTACCATCTCGTTTACTCCGATATTCGCGCTCGTGGCGCAGGAAGGTCGCTTGTTTGGACCTCTGGCGTATACCAAAACGTATGCGATGGCGGCAGCCGCGTGCTTGTCGGTCACCCTTGCGCCGGTGCTCATGGGCTATGTGATCCGTGGCCGCATTCCGCGCGAAGCAGACAATCCGCTGAGCGTATTGCTGGTAGCCCTGTACCTGCCATTGCTGAATGCAGTTCTGCGGTGGCCGCGAACCACTTTGCTGCTGGCGGGGCTCGCGTTGCTATCGGCGATCTATCCCTGGCGTCACCTGGGATCTGAATTCATGCCGGCGCTCGATGAGGGCGATCTTCTGTACATGCCGACCGCGCTACCGGGTCTTTCGGCCGCCAAGGCAAGCGAGTTGTTGCAACGCACCGATCGAATGATCAAAGCAATGCCCGAAGTGGAACATGTGTTTGGCAAAGCCGGACGCGCCGAGACCGCGACCGATCCCGCGCCACTCGAAATGTTCGAAACGACGATCAAACTGAAACCGCGCGAGGCCTGGCGCCCGGGCTTGACCCTTGACGCGCTCATCGCGGAGTTGGATCGCCGCGTGCAGGTGCCGGGTCTGTCGAACTTATGGGTGCCGCCTATCCGTAATCGGATCGACATGCTCGCCACCGGGATCAAAAGCCCGATTGGGGTGAAAATATCCGGACCTGATCCCGTCACCATCGAACGCACCGCGCGTGCGATCGAAAAGATCGCAAAGGTCACGCCCGGGGTGAGTTCGGCATTGGCCGAACGACTCACCGGCGGGCGCTATCTCGATATTGAAATCGATCGCCAGCAGATCGCGCAGTACGGTCTGACTGTCGCGGAGATCCAGACCATTATCGCGGCGGCGGTCGGCGGTGAGAACATCGACCAGACCGTTGAAGGCCTCGCGCGATTTCCGATCAACGTACGCTACCCACGCGAATTGCGAGACTCGCTCACGCGATTGCGCGAATTGCCGTTTGTCGCCTCCAACGGGCAGCTCCTGACTTTGGGCGCGGTGGCAACGGTGAAAATCAACGACGGGCCACCGCAGATCAGAAGCGAGAACGCGCGACTCTCGGGATGGGTGTATGTCGACGTGAATAGTTCAGATCTCGGACGGGTCGTGCGCGATCTTCGGACCGGGATCGCGGCGCAAGTTCCGCTGCCGGTCGGAGTGACAGTGACTTATTCGGGCCAATATGAATACCTGGCGCGCGCCACCGCGCGACTGCAATGGGTCGCACCCGCCGTGATCGCGATCATCTTTGTGTTGCTGTTGGTGGTTTTCGCGCGGGTCTCCGAAGCGTTGGTAATCATGCTGACGATTCCGTGCGCGTCGGTGGGTGGACTGTGGTTGTTATATAGCCTCGACTATCAGAGGTCAGTGGCAACGGGAGTTGGGTTTATCGCGTTGACCGGGGTCGCCGCCGAGTTTGGAATCGTAATGCTGTGGTACTTGCGACAGGCACTAGAACGACAGGTGGCGAGCGGAATCACCATCGACATCGAACAGTTGAAAGCGGCGATCCGCGAAGGTGCCGTCAGCCGCGTGCGTCCGAAGGCAATGACGGCGGCGGTGATCCTGGCCGGTCTCCTGCCGATCCTGCTCGGGACTGGAACGGGCTCTGAAATCATGCGCCGTATCGCCGCACCGATGGTTGGCGGTATGGTGACGGCACCGCTGCTGTCCTTATTTGTAATCCCAGCTGCGTTTTTTTTATTGCAACGAAAGAAACTTCGACGTGTGTAACCTCGGCGCAGCCTATGCGGCGAGCTGGTCGCGCAAGCGCTCGCCTGCCCACCGTAACTTAGAGCAACGGTCGAAGTGACTGCGAACCATGCCCGCCTGCCCCGCACCGTGTGGGCACTCGGTTTCGTGTCCCTGTTCATGGACGCTTCCTCGGAACTCGTGCACAGCTTGTTGCCGCTGTACCTTGCGAACAGCCTGGGCGCGAGCATGGCCGTGATCGGTGTCATCGAAGGGACCGCGGAGGCGACTGCACAGATGGTCAAAGTGTTCTCCGGTGTGCTCAGTGATTATCTCGGCAAACGTAAATTACTTGCGGTCATCGGCTACGGCATGGCAGCGCTGTCGAAACCGATTTTTCCGCTCGCGGCGAGTGTGGAATGGGTGTTTACCGCGCGCCTGCTCGATCGGATCGGCAAGGGGATCCGCGGCGCGCAGCGCGATGCACTGATCGCAGAAGTGACGCCACTTACACAGCGCGGCGCGGCCTTTGGACTACGTCAGGCGCTCGATTCGGTCGGCGCATTCATCGGACCACTGCTCGCGATCGGGTTGATGCTGATGCTTGCGAACGATCTCAAGCTCGCACTGTGGGCTGCCGTGATCCCGGCGCTGTTGTCGGTCGCGGTCCTCTGTTTCGGTGTCGCGGAGCCCGCTGCGCGCCCACTCTCCACCGGAAAATCGATCCTCTGGCACGCGGCAACTCGCTTAACTCGGCGCTACTGGTGGGTGGTCGCACTCGGGATAGTGTTCACCCTGGCGCGATTCAGCGAGGCTTTTCTGCTCCTTCGCGCGCACAGCGTCGGGCTTAATCTCGCGTGGGCACCGAGCGTGTTAGTCGTGATGAGCGTAGTCTATGCTGCGGTGGCCTACCCAGCCGGGGTTGCGGCCGATCGCCTAAAACCGCGCGGCTTATTAATCATCGGGCTGCTGTTTCTAATCGCTGCCGACGGGGTATTGGCGATCGCGGCTAATCCGGCGATGGTCTTGCTCGGCGCGGCACTGTGGGGAATCCACCTGGGCTTGACCCAGGGCCTGTTAAGCAAGCTCGTCGCCGATGCGGCGCCACCCGACTTACTTGGCACCGCGTTCGGGGTATTCAATCTCATGAGCGGAATAGCAGTGCTAGTGGCCAGTGTGCTCGCGGGCCTGGCCTGGGATCATTACGGGCCAGCCGCGACATTCGCGCTGGGCGCTGCCTTCGCGGCGTTCGCGACCCTTGGGCTTGCGGTGACGAGAACCCGCCGGTTCGCTGCTTAATTGCACTGCAGCTGAGGGTCATGGCTGATTTGTTCTCGGAAATTTTCCGAGAAACTTCAACGACAGTGCTGCGTTGTTGTTTCCCCGCTTTGAAAAAGGGGTAGGGGGGATTTGCGGTGCGCCGTATTAAGATAAATCCCCCTCGGTCCCCCTTTTTTTAAAGTGGGAAGATGTCGAGAACAAATTTGCACTGAGCTGAGGGTGCATAACGCTGTCATTTCGGACCATAATGCGGGCGGTTGAAAGTCAAATTTCTTAAACGGGGGGAGTACTAATGTTTCGTAATGGCATCGCCGTACTGGCGCTGGTCGCCGGATTCATGCAAGTCGCCAGCGCCGAGTCACCGGCTGGAATGAAGTTGTACGTGCTGAATTCCGGGAGCCTGCAACTGGGCAAGGGAATATTGCAGAACTTCGGCCCGATGGAACCGAAGATCCGAGTGCCGGTCGGCATGTTCCTGATCCAACATCCAAAGGGCAACGTGCTGTTCGATACTGGTAACAACGACAAGCTGATCACCGATCGCAGCTACTGGGGTAAGCACGCCGAAGCGCTCGACCCGATGATGACTCCCGAAGTCTCTATTGAAGGCCAGCTTGGCAAGGTCGGTTTGAAACCGGATGACATCAAGTATGTCGTCGTCAGCCACATGCATCTGGACCATGGTGGCAATGTCGGTAAATTTCCGCATTCAACCGTGGTGATCCAAAACGATGAAATCGGCTTTGCATTTTTCCCCGACGAACCGTTCGCGGGCTCCTTTATTCCAGGGGACGTGAACGCCTTACGTTCCGGGCTTGGGGTCACGACGCCGGGGGCGATGCCACTGCTACGGCTCGATGGCGATCACGATCTGTTCGGTGATGGCAGCGTGGTGGTCAAGCGTTCAGTCGGTCACACCAAGGGCAGCCAGATGTTGGTCGTACGACTACCAAAGACCGGCACGATTATCCTGACGGGCGACGCGGCCTACTTCCGCGAAAATGTCCTCAACAGCATCCCGCCGAATCTCGTACTGGCCTATGATCCCGCCGGGATCATGCGCGGTTACGAATGGATCCGATACATGATGGCGACCGAGAACGCGAACTTCTTCACAGCGCACGATCCCGATGCGTTCAAAACGATGAAGAAGGCACCGGATTTCTACGAATAAGGGTTGCGTGACACTACCCTTCTCCGAACAGCGGGAGAGGGGTAGTTAATGCGGCTCGGCGTAACACCTAGGCGCTAACTCTCCCTCCTCCTGCGGGCTTGAATCCGTGGGACCTTAGCCTAGTTCACCTCAATGCAAACCGCCGCGCCAATCGTCGAAGTCCGCTCGCTCGCCAAAGACTATGGTGCTCAGCGCGCGGTAGATAATGTTTCTTTCAACATTATGCAGGGCGAAATACTCGGACTCTTAGGCCCTAACGGCTCCGGCAAAAGTACGATCCTGCGAATTCTCGCGGGCTACCTCGCGCCCAGCGAGGGCTCGGTCACGATCCTAGGTTTTGATCACGCGACTGACAGTGCCGAAGCGCGGCGCTGTCTCGGTTATGTGCCCGAAGACGCGAACCTTTACCCACAGATGCTGGTCAGCGAGTTCCTGTCGTTCATGGGGGGACTCAAGGGTCTGCGCGGCTCGGCGCTGCGCAGTGGACTCGCGCGAGTGATTGAAGAACTGAACCTGGGGTCAGTGGCGCGCCGGGCCATCGGTAAACTCTCGCACGGCTATCGTCAGCGCGTCGCGATTGCTCAGGCGTTGATTAACCGACCGCCGCTGGTGATTTTTGATGAGCCGACGAACGGTCTCGATCCGCACCAAATCATCGAAGTCCGCGAATTAGTGCGACGGCTCGCGCCTGATCAGACAATATTGATTACCTCCCACGTGCTCGGCGAAATCGAACGCATCGCGACCCGGGTCGCGGTGTTATTGAATGGGAAATTGTTGACGGAGCGGGTCGCCGCGACCGCGCCTAGGGTGATTTTACGGATTCAAGGCCTGCATCTGGAGAAGGCCGAAGCCCTGCTGACCCTGATCGCCGGCGTGACCAACGTGCAAGCGCGGAGTCCAGGCGGCTTTACGAATAATTACGAGTTGACCTTGCAATCGGCGGAGTTTCTACCAGGGATCGCACCAGCGGTGCTCGCCGCCGGCTATGCGCTACTCGAACTACGCGAGATCCACCTGGATCTCGAAGCCGCGTTTCTCGCCCTCACCGGCTCGGAGCGCTAATGGGTTCGTTTCGCGTCTTGTTGGCCAAGGAAACCAAAGCCTTGTTTATCTCGCCGATCGCCGCAGTGGTGATTACGGTGTTCATCTTGTTAATGGGCTACACCTTTACGAGCTGGTTGTTCGTGAGTCAATCGGCGTCGCTGGTGCGTGTGATGTACCAAGCGGCGGTGTTGTTGCTGGTGTTTGTACCCGTGATCACCATGCGCGCGTTCGCTGAAGAACGCCGGCACGGCACCTTGGAACTTTTGCTTTCAACGCCGGCGGCGGAATTCGCCATCGTCGCCGCGAAATTCGGCGCTTGCATGGCGGTGATTTTGACCATGCTGAGCTTGACTCTGGTCTATCCCGCGGTGCTGCAATACTTCAGCGAGCCTGATTGGGGCCCCGTGTACAGCGGTTACCTCGGACTGAGCTTGTTGGCGGCGGCGTTAGTCGCCCTCGGGCTGTGGCTGTCGGCATTGACCAGCAATCAAATCGTCGCCGCCATCGGCTCGATGGGCCTGTTTTTGCTGCTCTGGGTCGGCGATTCGCTCGGCAATTTATTGCCCGACCCCTTCGATGTCCTGGCGGTGAACGCGTCGCTTATCGCGCATTTCACCCCGTTTTCGGTGGGCGCGCTGTACCTCAGCGATTTTGGCTATTTTGTAACGGTGATTCTGCTCGGCTTGTTCGCCTGCGTGCGAGCGTTGGCGCGCCCGTGATCAGCGCGCATGGAAACGCCAAGCGCGCTCGTCAACGTAGCGACTTACTGCTTACCAGCGGCCTCACTGGATCGCGCCTGTTGCAGCAACTGCACAATATTGCTGGATCCCAACACCGCCGCCGCGCCGGTCAAATTATTCGCGTCACTGCCTTGCACGAGCACGGTGGGTACTTTGACCAGGTCTGGATTGATGGACGCGGCGGCTAAGATTTCTTTTAACATCGCAAGCTGCAAGACCCGTTCCTGACCCAATACCTCGGTCTGCGCTTTTTGCCCCAACGCGATTTCGGTCAAGCGTAGCTTTTCGCCCTCGCCTTCCAGCTGCAACTTGGCCTTCGTTTGGTTGGCCACCTGTACCGCGATTTCGGCGCGTACAAGCTCTCCTTGCTGATCTGCGGTGGCCCGCGCTTTTTCGGTGTCGATGCGCTCCTCTTGCGCCTTTTTCTCCTCGATGTAGGTATTGCGCAATTGCTCGGCGAGTTGCTTACGTTGTCCCGCGAGTAACAACTCGGGCGGAATTACCGGATCGGAAAACCGGACTTCCTTGATTGTCACCCCGGCCTTACGGCCTTCGGGGATGATCGCGCGCTCGATCGTGCGCTCCAGCTCGGCACGTTTTGTAATGAGATCCAGCACCCGAGTCCCCTCGATACCATGCTCGGGATCAGGGGGGCGTCCAGTTTCATTGCGGATCACGCTGCGGATTGCGGGGGTGATAATTTTATCTTCGACATCGGCTAACGTGCCGACCGACGCGACAACTCGTGGCGCATCTTCCGGTTCCACTTGGACCAACGCGCGCAATTCCAATGGCACGCGCCAACCTTCCACGGTAAGCCCCACCGCCGAATCGGCCGCGTCTTCCGGCACTGGTACCTCGGTGGCTTGTGCTTCGCGCTGTTCGATTTTACCGTCCTGACCGACGACTAAATCGATTTGCCGCCGGGTGTAGCCGCCTTTATAGGTCCACGTCTGGACGCGAGTCGGAATAATCGTCGCCGAATAGGCCAGCGCATTGAGATAATACCGATTCGGCAGCAGCGCTTCGGCCCACACACCAATGCAGCCTTTCTTGACGATTGGCACGACCAACCCGCCCTCGCTGCCGCTATCTCCGTGCAGCTGCGGCAACGGACAATCATCGCTTTCACGCACATTGGATTTGATCACCGCGACTTCACCGGCATGAACTTCAATCGAAGGCAGAATCTTCACATCGAATAGATACGAGTTGATGCGGTACTTCCCTGGCTTAAGAACACTGAGCTGCGGTCCGCGCGAACCGTTATGCTTAAGAAAATATTCCGCATCGAGCATCTTTTCGAAGTCTTCCTCACGCCACCCCTTGGCCAGGAATTCGCCGTCGCTGAGTGGGCGTCCATCGCGCGCCGTCAACAAGCCATAGCTGCCGGACGGAATATCCGTAACCGGGAATTCATCGATATCGTAGAACACATTCAGAAAGGGCCGCAGGTTCATGCCTGGTGGCAATACTTCGGCTTGCGGGCCGTTCTCGCCGCGCATCGCGATTACACGCCCCGGCGGCATTGCGTTGCCGAAATACACCCGCTTTAGATGGCCGACGGAGTTTGAATCAATGACGATAAAAGACGTCGCGCTGAAGGCTAACACCGCGAGTGCAATGCCCGCGATGCGGGTTACGGCAGGTGGGATTCGCGGCGGAAACACCTGTGGAAGTGCCGCCATGAGGACGCCGAGAAGGGTGAGGATCAACCAAAACATCGCTTTCTCCTAGGCGTTGGGAAGGTCACCAGTCTACACGACCGGCCGCGCGCGGAGCTGCCGTCGATCCGAAGCAATTATTCGGCTCGACAGGCGCGGACGTTTAACGTCGCGGGGGTAGCGCGCAGGTGACTGCGTCTCCGACTTGCGCGATCGTGGATTCATCCAGATCCGTGCGAAAGGTCGCATGGATTCGATTCACGAACGATGAGAACGCGGCGGTCAACGCGAGATCGACCAATTCTTCTTGCGTGAAATTTACTGCCAGTTCGGCATACAACGCGTCGTCGACACGATTCTCGCGCGTGACCGTTTCTGAATACCGCAGAACGAGACGGTCCTTGGCATCAAAGGTCTCGCAATGCTCCGCATCGCCCATCATCGACATTTCTGCCTTCGTCAAGCCGACACTCAGACCGAGCATCACATGGGTGGGAATTCAGTAATGACAGGAATTGACCTGCGAGGCTCGCAGATACGCTAGCTCGCGATATCGTGGTGAGATCCGCGGCGCAACGTAAAGCGCCTGCGCGATCTGCACAAAGCCCTGCAGCACCTTGCCATTGTTCGCGAACATCTTCATGACGTTCATGATCGGAAAACCGATTTCTTCGAATTGTTTGTAAGCTGCCTTGACCTCGGGCGATGCGCCATCGGGCTCGACTAAGGGGATCCGCGACACTGCCACCTCCGTACTCGTTTAATGATTGAGCCTGGAGAATATAATGCGGCCTAACTCCACACAAGGCGCGCCACCATGTTCCTTCGTTGCCGTGCGCAGAGCCCCGATGACCGAGCCTAAATTTCAGATCCCCTCGATTGATCGGTTACTGCAGCGCGCTGACACGCTGGCTCTAATCCATCGGCATGGACGCGAGCCGGTAGTTGCCGCCTTACGCGCGGCGACCGCCCGCTATCGCAGCGAGGCATTAGCCGGCCTCGCGGCATCCTCGGTGGAAGCAGTCTCGGAGTCTCTCACCGTGGCCGCTGCCAAGCACTTGCGATCGCTCACTAAACCGAGCTTGATCCCGGTGTTCAATCTCACGGGGACAGTGCTCCACACCAACCTTGGTCGTGCACCATTGCCTGAAGCCGCGCTGAAGGCAATCGCCGCAGTGGCGACCCAGGCTACGAATCTTGAATACTCGCTAGAAGCCGGCAAACGCGGCGACCGGGATGACCACGTGGCAAGCTGGCTGCAGCGACTAACCGGCGCCGAAGCCGCGACGGTCGTGAACAACAATGCCGCCGCGGTTATGCTGGTGCTCAATACCTTGGCACGAAGGCGTGGCGTGATCGTCTCGCGCGGGGAATTAGTTGAGATCGGCGGTTCGTTTCGGATCCCGGATGTCATGGCCGCCGCCGGTTCGCTGATGCGCGAAGTCGGTACCACTAACCGAGTGCACTTGCGTGATTACGAAGGCGCAATCGATGCTCGCACCGGCCTCATCATGAAAATCCACACCAGCAATTATCGTATCGAAGGGTTCACGGCGGCGGTCGCGGAATCCGAACTTGCCGCGCTTGCGCGAAAATCGCAGATCCCCTTTGTCGTCGATCTCGGCAGCGGTACGTTGCTTGATTTCGAACGCTTTGGGTTACCGCGCGAACCGACGGTGCAGGAGGCGATCCGCGACGGCGCGGATCTCGTCATGTTCAGTGGCGATAAATTGCTGGGTGGGCCACAGGCCGGAATCATCGCGGGCCGCGCTGATCTGATCAAAAAGCTCAAAAAAAATCCGATGACCCGTGCCTTGCGCGTGGATAAACTCACCTTGGCGTCGCTTGGGGCGGTATTACCACTGTATGCGGATCCCGCACGCGCGGTAAAAGTAATCCCGGCCTTGCGCCTACTCACGCGACCGATAGCCGAGATCGAAGCGACCGCTCGCGAGGTGCTCGCGCCGCTCCAAACCGCGCTCCGCAGCAATGTGGAGATCGACCTCGTCGCGTGTAAGAGTCAAATTGGAAGCGGTGCATTGCCAGTGGAGCAACTGCCGAGCTGTGGCGTACGCCTGCGCCCCCTCACCGCGCGCGTTTCAAGTCGCGCGGTCGAAACACTGGCGGCTCGCTTTCGCGGGTTGCCGATGCCGGTGATCGGGCGCATTCACCAGGGTGCCTTGGTGTTTGATCTGCGTTGCCTCGAAGATCCCCGCGAGTTCATCGCCCAGCTCGGCGTGTTGCCGCCGTGATAATTGCCACCGCCGGACACGTCGATCACGGCAAGACATTACTGGTTAAAGCGCTAACGGGCGTGGATACCGATCGCCTGCCCGAAGAACAAGCCCGCGGGATGACGATTGATCTTGGCTTCGCGTATCACACTATTAATGATGCCGACGCAGAATACGTCATCGGCTTTATCGATGTCCCCGGCCATGAGCGCTTCGTGCGTAACATGCTCGCCGGAGTCGCCGGTATCGATTTCGCGTTACTCGTGATCGCCGCCGACGACGGTCCGATGCCACAAACTCGCGAGCATCTCGCGATTCTCGAACTGCTCGGGATTACGCAGGGCGCGGTTGCCTTGACGAAGATTGATCGCGTCTCGCCTGAGCGCCTCACTAACGTGCGAGAAGAAATCCATGCCTTGCTCGCGACTACCTCGTTGGCTGCGGCGAACGTGGTACCGCTTGCGACCCCGGCGGGTGTTGGTGTGGCGGAACTCCGCGGCTTGCTAATCAGTGCGGCCCGAAAATTGCGGGCGCGCTCCGAACGCGGACACTTTCGCCTTGCGATCGATCGCAGTTTCATCCTCGGTGGCGCCGGCCGCGTGGTAACCGGTACCGCGTATTCGGGCATGGTGGCAGTCGATGACCGCTTGCTCCTCGCCACTTCGGGGATCGAAGTACGGGTGCGTTCGATCCACGCGCAAAACCAAGCGGTCACCCGCGCAGGCGCCGGCGAACGCTGCGGGATTAACATTGCCAGCAACGATCTCCGCCGCGTCGAAATCCATCGCGGCGATTGGTTAATCGATCCCGCACTCAGCGGCGGTGCGAACCGCCTGGGTGTTCAACTCCACTTGCTCGCGAGCGAAGCGAAGGCGCTCCAGGATCGCACTCCAGTGCATGTGCATCTTGGGGCCGCCGATTTGCCTGGTCGGGTGAGCTTGCTGGGTGATCGCGGCCTCGCGCCCGGTGCACAGGGGTATGCGATGCTCGTACTCGAAGCACCCGCCTGCGCGGTTCATGGCGATCGTTTCGTGCTGCGTGATCAAGCCGCAACCCGCACCTTGGGCGGCGGTACGATTCTCGACCCCTGTCCCGCAATCCGCAGCACCTCGCGGAGCAAACGCGCCCAATCCTTAGCGGCGTTGACGACCACGCAAACCACTACCGCTTTGGCGTCGTTGTTGGCACAACAACCGGACGGTGTCGACTTTCGGTGGTTTTGTCGCGTGTGGGATCTCACTACGGATGAAATCGAAGCTTTAACCCGCGCAATTCCGATCGAACGAATCGCTCTGGCGAATGGTGCCGTGTTGGCGCTCACCCCGGCGCGCTGGACCGAAATCATTGACGGGACTCTCACTGCGGTGACAAGTCATCACCAGGAATTTCCGGCGCAGGCAGGGCTAAACGACGCGGCGCTGCGGCAACGCCTCACCTTGAGCGCGTCGCTGATGCGCGTGGCAATCGTCCACTTGATACAGCAAGGCACTTTACGCCGGACCGCCGGCTTACTGCATCTCGCCGGCCACAGCGGCCAATTGTCACCGATGGACGCCGCCCTGCTACCGCGCGTCCGCAGCCTGCTCGAACACCACGGACTGCAAGCGCCAGCCGCGCATGACATGCTCGAGCCGCTCAAGATTACGATTCAAATTCTGTTGCCGTTCCTGGAGCGTGCCGCGCATAACGGCGTTCTGATCAAGGTCAGCAAGTACCGCTTCTACTTACCGTCGGCCCTCTATCGCCTCGCGACCGTGGCCGAACAAGTCGGCGCGGAACAAGGCGACTCATTCACCGTCGCCGCGTTTCGCGAGCGCAGTAAAGTCGGGCGAAACGTGACAATCGAAGTACTGGAGTATTTCGACCGAATCGGACTCACGATGCGTCAAGGCCAAGTCCGCAAGCTCAGGCGCAAGGTCGCCGATATCTTCGGGGCATCGACGTGATCCCCCTGGCCAGCTAATCGGTTACGATTCGCCCCGGAAGAGCGACATCTCCCGGTGGGGTGCCCGGACTTCAAATCCGGTGGATCCTGCTAATTGCAGGTTCGGTGGGTTCGACTCCTACCTCTTCCGCCACACATTAAATAAATACAATGACTTAGTATGATTTATGGTTTTCACATACCAACCCACTTACCATCTTAAAATCACTGGACGCCCCCTAGTAACTTGGCTTCGACTCGACAATCACCCCACACAACTCTCCCCGCACAACGCAGTCGGCATCGCGTCTCCGCAACACCCCCTCCCCCCAAATTCCATTTAGGAGTCCCGCACTCCACCTGCATACCAATCCACTCGGTCAAATCCTGAATTTGGCAAAGGCCCCCATGCCTTTTCAAAACGTCTAGCCCGGGGGGGTATTTTTTAGATTTTGGAAGTTGCGCGCGAGCACCTCGGCCTGGCTCTTAATTACAGTGGACTGGCCCATTCCGTTGGGTAGTGCCCAGCACGCGGCCGCTGGCTTCGAGCTCATTCTGGCTGGGGCAGAGGCTCATGACTTGCGCGCCGCGCCGCGACGGGTCTTGAAAAAGTCGACTAACAACATGGCGCAAGCCTCCGCTTCGACGCCGGCGGTCAACGCGGCCGACGCCCAATCCAACCTCGGCGTCATGTACCGCGACGGCCAAAGCGTGCCGCAGGACTATGTCGAAGCGCACAAGTGGTACAACCTTTCAGCAGCACGGGCGACAGAAAAGGAAACGCGCGAAAACGCAACTCACAACCGCGATATCGTTACCGCGAAGATGACTCCCACCCAAGTCGCCGAAGCGCAAAAGCGGGCAAGCGAGTGGAAGCCCACGACAGCGCCATAGGCTTCACAGAAGCGCCCGCGTGGTCACGATTTTCTGTTCTTCGCGATGTTGAGCAAGAGTCTGCTCGAACTGTTCTTCGAGAATTCTGGCTATGGCTTGGGCTTGCGATGACTGATTTTTAGTCACCCCATAATCAACGAGCCTAGAGGGTTGAGTGCGGTCGTCACTGCGGACCGCACTTGTGCCCCTCCCAATGGCCCCTGTGCGCGCAGGCTGGAACGATGCGCGGCCGTTCCCGGTTTCGGGGTTTTTCAGGGGTTAGGCAATCAACGCATGGCCAAATCAGGCCACCCACTGTCTTTTCCCCTGTTCTATGGGGTTCTCACCTGGCTGTCGCTAAGGAGTCGCGCGCTGTACGCGCGCGTCGTCAACTGATGGTGCGCGTGATGTCAACATCGACGAGCAAGTTCACGGCGG
>SHZM01000053.1 GCA_009692265.1 Gammaproteobacteria bacterium | reverse complement strand
ACCGCGGCTAGCGCCACTTTCGCTTTGAAGGCCGGTGAGTGGTTCCGGCGAGTTCTCAGGCTCATGTTCTGCTCTTAAATCGAGGCGTATCATCGCCTCATCGGGCAGAAAATCCACTTATCTCACTGTGCAGAATCTCGGGGCCAGCTATAAGCCCAGACTCAACTTCAACCCTTCAGACTCATACCTCGATTGGAATGTACTGCGACTACACGCAGGTCACGCGTTTCTCACCAGGTGGGTCTATAGCTCACTGAGTCTGAAAGTGTGAGTGGCAAGCGGGTGCTCAATAGTGAACAATTAATCCCGAGCCTGAAAAGATATCGACAGCACGCCGATATTTGTATCATGGGTGCCCCGCGGAGGTCCGGCAGCGACGCGACGAGCAACCCGTTCCGGCGCAAGACGATCAGTTTTAAGAGCGACACGCATGACACACGAACCTCATCCACGTCCTAACCCTCACGATAAAAATTCGAACAGTCTGACGAACGGCACTATCCGCGAGATAGATGGCAAGGGCGCCATCTATTTCGATGGCTACTGGATTCGTCATTACGATGTCCCGCAGAACGAAGAAGTAGCGCGGCGTGAACTGATTGAACAGCTAACGAAGCGAGTGTTTCATCACACGGAACCCGGGATAAATACACCTAGCTACAAACTCAAAGACGCCCGCACTGCCTACAATCGTCAAACCGATAGTCGACGCAAACGGGTGAACGCCGCGATGCTCGCGGGCGCGCTGCTAAACCGCGGTTCCGATATCTTCAATATTATCTTCGAATTAAAGCAATGCGGAATAGAAATCGCGTTCGATAATGAATTATTGCGCGAATGCGAAGCATGCTTTCTGGAAGCTTTCGAACTCGGCAAGCAGGTGCTCCATTACAGTGGTGAAGAGGGTCTCGATGAATTGTGGGGCGAACCACTCAAAGCGTTCTATATGCCGATGGCCGATTTCTATGAATCGCGTTATATAAAGATCGCACTCTCCATGACGGCGATCGATCAAATCGCCAGCAAGCTCACCGAAACGTTCGCCAATCATCCGAATTTCGCGGGGATTGGCGCGCGGGTTACCGCGTATGCGCGGGCGGCGAAACTGGAGAGCGAAACCATGAAAACCGATCCGGCGATTTTCATGGTATGGCCCGAGTTTGTCGCGAGCGGCGACGAGCTTTATCACTTCGAGGCGCGGGTTTCCGGCGATGAGCACACCAATCAATGTATTGCACGCGGGATGGAGCTAGTGCGAGAGGGGAAGAAGATAATCGAGTGGGTTGCGTTTGCCCGCGTGCCGATGCCAAAAACTGCTCGTAATTTTATTGAGCGATGCGCGCAATACGTCGTAGCGATGAAAATTGCACAGGTCGCTTAGCATTGTCAGCGGCGCTTACGGAGTTTCGCCAGATCTTTGAGCCCAATCGCGTCCTGACTGAACTTCGCGTGGATGGAAACTGATTTCATTATCGTCGGCGGCGGAATTGTAGGGCTCGCGACCGCGTATCGATTACGCCAGGCGCGGCCTTCGGCGCACGTGCGTGTGCTTGAAAAGGAGACGGACGTCGCATTGCATCAGACCGGTCGCAATAGTGGGGTCGTGCATTCAGGTGTTTACTACGAGCCAGGAAGTCTAAAGGCACGCCTGTGCCGAGCTGGTCTCGTCGCCACGCGTGAGTTCGCGCACGCGAATCAAGTTCCGTTCGATGCCTGTGGCAAGCTAATCGTGGCGACCAACCCCCTCGAAGTTGGCCGATTGCGGGAACTCATGATTCGCGCCGAGCGCAATGGCGTTACTCACCGGTGGATCGAAGCGTCGGAACTCAGAGAGATTGAGCCGAACATACAGGGCCATGCGGCCCTGCATCTCGCCGAGACCGGCATGATCGACTATCGCGTGATGGCGCGACGGCTTGCAGCCCTGCTTATCCAGAGTGGCGTCGAGATCGAACTCAACGCTAGAGTGATCGCGATCCGCGAAACCGCGCAGCGGATTGAAATCGACACTCCTGCACAGACCTATCGCACGAAGCGCCTGATTGTCTGCGCTGGATTGCTAGGTGATCGGCTGGCACGCGCAGCGGGTCTTGAACTTGATTTCAGTCTGATTCCGTTTCGCGGTGATTATCACCGCTTGGCGAAAGCGCGCGCAGGGCTCATTAAGCACCATATCTACCCTGTTCCGGAGCCGACTTTGCCTTTCCTCGGAGTGCATCTGACGCGTCTGATTGAGGGCGGAATATCGGTGGGGCCGAGCGCGATGCTGGCGTTTCATCGCGAAGGGTACGGCAAGGCCAGCGTGAATTTTCGAGACTCAATCGAAATGTTTCGCAATCCAGGTTTATGGCGACTGCTTCGGCACCATGCCAGGGCCGGGGCCGCGGAGCTTGGAGCGGTCTTAAGCCGACGTTTCTATTTAAGGTTGGTTCAAAAATACTGTCCCTCTTTAACTCTCGACGATTTCGAGCCGCATCCAAGTGGCATACGTGCGCAGGCCGTGACGCGAGACGGAAAATTAGTCCACGACTTTTTACTAAGACGTACTGCACGCGCGCTCTTTGTGTGTAATGCGCCGTCTCCTGCGGCTACCTCCGCGCTGCCGATCGCGGACGAAATCATTGCCCAGCTAGAGTGACGACCGAGCGTCTGGCGTACCACCAGAGTCAGTGCTCAGGTAGACTTCACCACACGAAATTCAGCCTTCGGAGAACTTGATCATGCAGAACAATGCCGTAGTCATCGCCGGCGCCGCGCGCACCCCAATGGGGGCGCTGCAGGGAGATTTAGCCAACGTGTCGGCCCCTGCGCTGGGGTCTGTGGCCATTAAAGCCGCGCTCGCGCGTGCTAACGCAAACCCCGAGTGGGTTGATGAAACCATCATGGGGTGTGTGTTGCCCGGTGGTTTAGGCCAAGCGCCCGCGCGCCAAGCTTCGATTGGCGCCGGGATCCCGCGCAGCGTTGCCGCGACCACCATCAACAAGATGTGCGGTTCCGGCATGCGCGCGGTGATGTTCGGCTTCGATGCCATCATGGCGGGCTCGTCCGAGCTTATTGTCGCTGGCGGCATGGAAAGCATGAGCAATGCGCCGTATCTGTTGCCGAAAGTGCGCGTTGGCATGCGGCTAGGGCATGGCGAACTTATCGATCACATGTTTTTTGATGGCCTCGAAGACGCGTACGAAAAAGGACGGTTGATGGGTTCGTTTGCCGAAGAATGCGCGCGTAAGTATGCATTCACCCGCGAAGCGCAGGACGCTTATGCGATCGCCTCGCTTACTCGAGCGCAACAAGCGATCGTCTCTGGTGCGTTTAAGGCGGAGATCGCCCCGGTCGATGCGGCCAATGGGAAGGACACCAAGCACGTCGAAATCGATGAACAGCCGGGCAAGGCAAAGCTAGATAAAATTCCACAGCTGCGGCCCGCCTTCGCGAAAGACGGCACGGTGACCGCGGCGAATTCAAGTTCTATTTCCGATGGCGCGGCGGCATTGGTCCTGAGTTCAAGCGCCGGTGCCGACGCACGGGGCCTCAAATCGTGGGCGCGGATCCTCGCCCATAGTACTCACGCGCATGAACCAGGCTGGTTTACAACCGCACCGGTGTTCGCGATCCAGAAGCTAATGAAACGCTTGAACTGGCGTGATTCAGATGTGGATCTCTACGAGATCAACGAGGCTTTCGCGGTGGTCGCGATGGCGGCAATGCATGATCTCAACTTATCTCATGACAAGGTCAACGTGCGCGGCGGTGCCTGCGCGCTCGGGCATCCCATCGGCGCCTCGGGCGCGCGGATTATCGTGACCCTGATGCACGCGTTACGCGATCTCGGCAAGCGGCGCGGAATTGCGAGTCTGTGCATCGGCGGCGGAGAGGCCACCGCCGTGGCGATCGAGTTGATCTAGTCGCATCCCTTGGGAGAGGAATAATGGAACTAAAAGATAAAGTCGCGATTGTTACGGGTGGTGCCTCTGGACTTGGTCGAGCCACCGTCGAGGCTTTCGCGAAGGGCGGCGCCAAAGTTGCTCTATTTGATCTCAACGACGAAGCCGGTCAAGCAACCGCCAGCGCCTTGGGAACTGCTGCAATGTATTGTCGAGTGAATGTGACGAGCGACGACGAAGTCAAAGCAGCGATCGCCGAAGTGATGAAAAAGTTCGGTGCTATTCATATCTGTGTGAATTGCGCAGGCATCGGAGTCGCCGCGAAAACGGTAAGCCGCGGTGAACCGCTCGCACTCGCGGAATTTACAAAGACCATCACGATTAACTTGATCGGGACGTTTAACGTGCTGCGCCTGGCGGCGACCGAGATGACCAAGAACACGCCGGAAGGGATTAGTGGTGAGCGCGGGGTGATTATTAACACCGCCTCAATCGCGGCATACGATGGCCAGACCGGGCAGGTCGCCTATGCAGCGAGCAAGGGTGGCGTCGCCGCGATGACATTGCCGATCGCACGCGATCTTTCGCGCGAAGGTATTCGTTGTTTGACTATTGCGCCGGGCTTGTTCGAAACCCCGATGGTGAAGGGGCTATCCGACAAAATCCGCGCCGGGATCGAAGCGCAACTCGAATATCCGAAACGCTTCGGCATGCCCTCAGAGTACGCGAAGCTCGCGCTGCACATTGTCGATAATGCGTATCTGAACGGCGAATGCATACGGCTTGATGCCGGAAGTCGTCTGCCGCCACGCTAAGTTCTATCGCGAACCATGGTTAGTGCAACGGGGGCCGGAGAACGGGCAGTGAATCGATGTCCATGGGCCGAGGTCAGCGCAGAGATGATCGCCTATCACGATCACGAGTGGGGGGTCCCGGTTCACGATGATCAAGTCTTATTCGAGTTTATGACACTCGAAGCCGCGCAAGCGGGCTTGAGTTGGGCGACGGTATTGCGCAAACGTGCGACCTATCGTCGTGCGTTCGCTGAGTTTGAGGTGAGCAATGTCGCGCGTTTCGAACCGGAGAAAGTCGAACAATTGGTGCTCGATCCCGGGATCATTCGTAACCGCGCGAAAATCCTCGCGGCAATTAACAATGCGCAGCGGTTTCTCGAGGTACAAGGCGAGTTTGGGAGTTTTGATACGTATCTGTGGGGCTTCGTCGACGGCGCGGTAGTGCAAAAACGGCGACAGTCGCAAAGCGATCTGCCTGCGACTACCCCCGTATCCGACCGCTTGGCGAAAGATCTCAAACGACGTGGATTTAAATTCCTTGGATCAACGGTGATGTACGCACACATGCAAGCCACGGGAATGGTCAACGATCATCTCGTCACTTGCTTTCGTTACCACGAAGTGGGGCACTAACGTGCGAGATCGTCGGATCTTGGCAGCCGCCACCAGCAAGCACTCACGGGCCTAAAGCGAGTACGGCGCCAGTAGCGCCGTACAGCAATCCGAGTTCGGTACAACTACTTATTGGTTACCGGGATCCGGACCCATTTCCCGTCTTTCAGCGCAATCATCGTCGAGCGTCCGCCGAGCATTATCAAAGTACCGTCCGGCATTTCCACCGGGGTCTTCAACCATGAGAGTAGTTGTAGTTCGCTACGGTCCGCTAACGCCCATTGGCCGTTGTTCAACATGCCGATTAAGCCTACCGCACCAGCAATGGCGGGCTGACCGGGTCCCGTAATAGTGACACCGAAGACGCCTTCGTTTCCGGAGGAAGGAAGTTGCGTCCAGGTCGCTCCGCCGTCATTGCTCGCGCGGATAATGCCTGCTGCGCCTGTGAGATAAAGCTCCGAACCTTTCTGTGTTCCGGCAATCCAGTACGGCGGTTCTGGTTCTTTCGGTGACAAGACAGTGTCTCGACGAATCCAGGATTGGCCACCATCGGTACTTTGTAGAATCATGCCGAACTCACCTGCCAAAGTGATATTCGCGCCGCTGAACAAGACCACGTTCCAGGAGACGTCGCCGGGTCGAAATGCCGGTCCCGGCCCAAATTTAAACTCAATGGTCGGTGCCGGCTCGGCATCAATAGGTTTAATGAATTGAACGAAACCCTCATCAAGATACAACGCGTAATCCGTACCGGCGACGGCCAGTTTGCCACCGACATTCGCGGTGAAGACGATGCTGTCCATCAACAAATTGCTTACGCCAAAATACCATTCGCCGGGCTCGGTGCCCGGAATCGTGACTTGCGGCTGCATCGCCTCGGTGACGGTTACCGGTGTCCACGTTCTGCCGTCGGCACTCTTCGCAATCATGCCGCGCCCACCTACTGCCCATGCCGCGCCGTTGGAAACAGCGATATCGAGCACCGGTTCGTCGTACTCCGAAAGCTTGCCGACTTCGGTCACCTTCGTACCGTCAAATAGATAGACTTTGCCGACGGAGGTTCCGAGCAA
The DNA here is from genome assembly GCA_009692265.1 of Gammaproteobacteria bacterium. Classification (GTDB taxonomy): domain Bacteria; phylum Pseudomonadota; class Gammaproteobacteria; genus CAIKBL01. Next base: position 17,145 of record SHZM01000053.1, on the reverse strand, counting down.
AACTTCGGAGTCGGAGAGCTTTTCAAGCGAGGTAAAATCTTCATTCGGAATATTCGGGTAGTGCGTAAGTTCGGCACCCTGGGTCGATACTTTGAGGAGTCCTAGTAAACCGTGAGCACCGGTGACAATAATGCCTTCGGCGCTTGGGAGATAGGTGCCGTCCAAGAAATCGGTCACCAGCGGCGCGCGGTGATCGACGAGTTCATCGGACGCCAAAACTGGGGTCGCGATAATAAAGATGCCAAGCGCTATTGTGCCGAGCGGCAATCTGCGGCGGTCAGTGATCATGCATTAATGCCTTACTGAAGTTCGGTGAATATTTAACGGTGCAAGGGTGCTATCACCCCCCGAGGGTGACATGGCGCGGTAACATACCAACAAGGATGGTCCCGGTACAAGCCGAAATGTTGGTGCCTGCGGGCAGGTTCTACGACAAGACCTGCGCGTACCCTCCACGAAAATAAAGTAGTGGTTCGGCGCCCTCCACTTCGGGGAGCGTAATTGCCCGGACTTCGCCTATGAAAATTTGGTGATCGCCGCCGGCATGGCTTGCGGTTACCGCGCATTCAATTGCCATCAATCGACCGTGCAAGCGCGGTGCGCCAGTTACCCCGCGATCGAATTCAACTCCTTCGAACTTGTTAGGGTTTTTCTTAGCAAAGCCATTCGACAGCGCGTGCTGGCCAAGACTCAGAACATTGATGCAAAAGACCCCGCTGCGGCGCATGGGCTCCAACGTGTCGGATTTATTGTCGACGCAAATTAAAAACAAGGGCGGGGTGAGTGACACCGAAGTCACCGAATTCATCGTCAAACCATAGGGAGTTTGATCGAGATCGCAAGTGGTCACGATCGACACGCCGGTAGCCCAGTAGCCAGAAGCCTTGCGAAACAGTTCGGGGGTAAGCTCTGACATGCGGCCGCTCTCTCGTGTGATGAATAGGATGCGTATTGTCGGTGGCGGTAACGCGCCTGACTAGTCCGAAATTTTTATACCAGGCTCCGTTGGTCGGTCCCGCGGGACCGATCTAAACCGTGTTGAGGGTGTTTGCTTCCTGCTATCGCCGCGGTTACCCGGAAGCGGCTCTCATTTTCGGACATCCTCAAAACTCGGCACCGAAAATTCTTCGCGTGGCGGGGGTCTACCGCCGCACGCCCGATGTAGCATTGGCATGCAAGTTTCCGCGAAATAGCGCATTTGTTCTTCGATTTCGGGTCCTTTAAATCCGGCCAGCTCGAACCATGCATGGAACATGAAATCTTCGTAACCCACTTCTTCCTTAATGCGCATTATCTTCTCTACGACCTCGTCCGGCGTTCCGAACAGCGCCACCTCTTTTTGAAGTAGCAAGTCAGGTTGGATTTTCGTTCGCAGGTCAAGAAAATCATCGTCCGCGGCAGCAAGCAGTGCCGCGAAGCCGAAGGGGCCGTAGTAATCCCATTGGACTTCCAGGGCGAGTTTAAAGCGCGCGAGTTCGCGGTCTCGGTCCATGCCGGGCAGGACCAGATGAATGTACCGACAAGTGACTATCCCGCGGCGCTTCTCGGCATCCCAGCCATACTTAAAGCATCCGCGGTTTAAGCGATCTGGCCACCCCGCGCGCTCAGCTGCTTCGTAGTACAACTCAACGTTGTGCTTTAAGCGTGAGGTGGGTTCGATAATGAAATATCCGTTGACGCCTTTTTCGGCCGCAAAATTGATCGAGCGCGGACTGGTCAGCGGTTCCCATAATTGCGGATATGGCTTCTGTAAGGGTTGGGGGAACACACTCAGCTCTTTCAAGGTGGTCGTGGTCGCGAGCACCGGATTGCCGGCGGAATACATGTCAGGGCCGCCCAGCTTTAGGATTTCTTCGACTGAACGTTCGACTTTGGCCATGCCAAAATAGGCGATCGTCTGTTTATGATTCCACTTTGTATAGCGCGGCGGAATCGAAAAAAATTCGTCGCGGTGCGAGAACGACGGTTCGGTCCAACATTTGATCAGAATATCGAGCGCCTCCTGGAACGCGACCCGATTCCGTTCCTGATCTTGAATCGTCGAACCATAGGGCTTGCCCAGCACTTCGTTTTCCCGTGGTTGATAGCCGCGCCCGACACCAACTTCGACCCGCCCGCCGCTGATGACATCGAGCATCGCGGCGGTTTCCGCGAGCCGGATTGGGTGATGCCAGGTGATGATATTGGCCGCCTGGCCGAGCCGGATCCGGCGAGTGTTTGCCGCGATCGCCATTTCGCTCGCAAGCGGATTGGGGCTCATTTCGGCCCCTTCGGGCTGAAAGTGATGTTCGGTCTGAAACCAATAATCGAAGCCTAGGGTATCCGCGAGAATGCCTTGGCGAATTTGGTTGATGATTGTGCGCTGCGCCGCGGCATGGACTTCGGCCAACGAGCCATCATTGCAGACGGTACCGTCTAGGGTCCGAATCGGCGGGAGATCGCTCGCGCCGTTATGAAAGACGCCGATTTCGATCATCTGGGGCCCTTGTACGAATGGGTGCCGGGTAAGTGTTGCGGTCTCACGAGCTTATGTAAATGAGATGTGTCGCGGGTTCGCGGGTAAATCATGGGGGGTACCTCGGGGTAAATCACCATCGAAACGGCGGATCTGGCTCTAGGTAAGTGCCGGCACTGGGGCCGATAGCTCTACACTGGTGGCTGAGAACCCTGCAATTTGGGCAGGCATTCGTAACACTTTGAGTGGGCCAATACGTTGCGCCGGCACAACATATTCTAAGGAATCTTCTGAAATTTAGAAAATTCTGTTTACCCCATACAACAAATTATGGCAGACTCCGGCTACTCCGAAACTTTGGGGAGGCGATCACGCCGCCCCGTCGGACTAGTTAAGTTGCAGCGGTGAGTTCCACCGCGGCGTTGTACCAAGGGGAAACTATGGGAGATCACGCGATGAACCGCAGTTTACGCGCACTATCGCTAGGCGCTTGCGCTTTATCCTCGGCATTGCTTTCCAGCGTGCCGGCGGAAGCTCGAATCGTCATCGATGCATTGGGTGGCGAGGTTGAAATTAACGGATTCTTATCGAGCGAAGCGCGCGCGAGAGTCGGGGGCGGCGAAACCTACCTCAACCAGTGGATCCAACGGCTTCAAATCGAAGCCTCGGCCAACTACGAAGACGTCGGCGTATTCGACAAGTTAAGTTTCGTTGCGATCGCGCGTCCCGAATTTGATACCGCGTACTACTACGGCGACTCGATTGGCGGTGATCGCGGACGTGGCGGCACCAAGCCCTCTTATTTAGGCAATAATTTCAACTACCAGAACGACCCGGTAGGCTTCGGCGGATTTGATTACCTCATTCAGAAAGAGGGGACTTCCGCCTTCGATCACCCGACGTTCCGCACGGGCGGCATCTCGAAGATTGTGACCGAAGGCTTGCAGAATGAAGCTTGGTTATCGGAAAACTTCGAAGCGATCCTCGGCCGTGCCGCGGATGGTTCCAAGTTCAGTACATCAACCAGCGGCGGCCTCGGCGGGAACCCACAACTGTCGGGTTTCCCGGTCGTTTCGGTGACCAGCGGCATGGAGCTGGATTGTACTCGTTGCTTGAACGTTGATAACGACCCACTTGATGTGGCGATGAACAATACCGATTCGAACCGCCGCATCTATCCCTTCCGCGAGCTCTACATGGATGCCAACGTTGGCGACTGGTGGTTCCGCGTTGGTAAACAACAGATCGTGTGGGGTAAGACGGACTTCTTCCGGCTTCAGGACATTATTAACCCGGTCGATTTCGGTCAGCATTTCTTCTTCGATTCGTTCGAAGATATCCGTATCCCACAGTGGATCGCGTCAGCCCAGTGGAAGTTCGGCGACGTGGGACCGACCACCGATAACGCCATCCAGTTTGTGTGGAATTTCGATGAGTTCGAGCCTATCGGTCTCGGCAACCCGAGCGGCGGCTGGGCGCATCCGTTTGGGAAAGAGAAATCAACGTTCGCCGCCTTCAACGAGTTCTTCTCGGTTGAGCCTTGTTTAGGCCCGAAATCCTTCGATGAAGTCGCAGCTGGCACACCTGGTTTCCTCGCGAGCGATCTTTGCGGCTCGCAAGGACCGAACGATCGCCGGAAGCCGTCGGGATTTGGTCAGCCGGTTGGGCTGAGCTATGAAGACCGACCGGATTGGGCACTCGACCACACCGAAGGTGGTGCCCGTTGGGAATTCCGTTTGGGCGAGTTTCACTTCGCGTTGTCGAGCTACAGCGCGTTCAACGACATCCCGGTGTTTCGCTTCCACAGCGTCAACGCGGCCGCGAATCCAGTGGTGAACGGGACGGGTATCGTCGCCAACGACAATTTGATTTTTGATTTGACACTACATCGCCAAGGTATTGGTGGTGCCGTTCCAGTCCAAGTGATGGACCCACAGCAGGCGCTGTACAAAATCGCTAGCGACGATGGCAACGCCGCTAACGACGGTTTGGTCTCAGGCTTAGCCCGGCAGGCGATAGCCCAAAACGATGCGAGCCTGTTTTACACCGGCAGCGCAGGTGCCTTGTCAATCGTCGGCGGTCAAACGGACATCCAGTACGCGCGGTCACAAACGACCGGTTTGTCGTTCGATTACTTTGAGTCCTACACCGGCACCGTGTTTCGCGTCGAATCGTCGATTACCTTGGACGAGTTGGTAAACAACACGCGTAAAGCTAATTGGGTCGACGACAGCGATGTCATGCGTTGGTCGATTGGTATCGATCGCCCCACTTGGATCAAGTGGCTGAACAAGAACCGAACATTCTTCCTCTCGGCTCAGTTGTTTGACACCTGGTATATCGACCATGAGGGCGACAAGCACACCGGCTTCTACACCGATGAGCATAACTTCATCACCACGTTCTTTTTCATCGCCAACTACATGCGTGATCGGGTCACTCCGATCGGGTTCCTGGTGTGGGAAGAGGCTTCCAATTCGTGGGTAGCTGGTTTGAACGCCGAGTGGAAAATCGACAATCACTGGTCGATCAAGAGCGGGTTGCACACCATCTGGGGTGGCAACGAGAACTTCCGTCACGATTCGGGTCCGTTTTCGACCTTCGTAGTGCCGTTCACCGCGACTGGGGCGGGTAACGACGCGTTTGCCCAGCATTCAGTGTTCGGCGCAGCACATGAAGGCATCGGCGCCTTGCGCGACAACGACGAACTGTTCTTCCAACTCAAGTACCAGTTCTAGAGTTCATTTAAGACCGACTAAACAGTACGCCCGTTTGAACCAATTCGAGCGGGCGAGGAACTTAATAGCTTAAAAGCTAGGAGAAGTGAGGACTCTATATGAATAAATCATTACGCTACGCAGTGCTAGCGGCATTCGCGGTGCAACCGCTGGTTGCCACCGCATTTTCGCCCGAGGACCATATCGCTTGGATCAAGGCGAACCAAGACGCCCAGCCACAATTCGTGGACGGCGACACCATCACCTTCGATAAAGCCGATTTAGTCAAACCCTTTATCCCGGCCGAGCAACAAGCTGAAGTCCTGTTCGAAGGCATGGACATGAAGATCAAGGACGCGGGCGACCTGTCCTCGGCGGATAGCTACAAAGCGGCAACCGAGAAGTTCAAAGGTCAAGCCACAATTGCAGCGGACGGTGCTATCGAGAACTACACAGCCGGTCGCCCGTTCGATCCGGAAGCGTTTACGGTGGGAAGCACTGAAGACGGCTCTAAGATGGTCTGGAACTGGATGTACCGCTGGCAGAACGGTGGCCTTCGCATCAACGAAGTGCACTGGGTCTGGGTCCGTCGCGGCGGCAACCACGATGGCCACGAAATCATGTCCGACAGTGGCGGCAAGTACAAAGAGTACTACACCGGCGGCGGCAGCTTCGAGCGCGTGCTCACCGGCCCGTATCAGCGCGTGCTGATGTCCGGTCGAGCAGATCTGCCAGACACGAACTACCGGATGAACAACGGCGAAGGCTTCGCGAAAAACACGAATTTCCGCGAATACACCGGGTTTACTGCACCGTTCGACATCGCGGGGACCGCGTTCCTGATCTTGCGCTACGACGATGCACGCCGAGCTGACGATTCCTGGGCGTATATTCCAAGCCTCCGCCGCGTGCGCCGAATCTCTGTCGAAGTGAAATCCGACTCCTTGCTCGGTACCGACCACACGTTGGAAGATTTCTACGGATTCAACGGTCGTCCGCTGGAGCATAAGTGGGAATACGCTGGCAGTGCGCGTATTCTGGCAGTGGCCCGATCGCGAAACACCGACACCGTCTACTACGGCCCGAATGGTTGGGCACCGTTAGACGATTGGGCGTTACGGAAAATGGACATCATGCGCATGTACCCACAACGCTCGGGTCATCCGTATTCGGAGAAGTTCATTTATACGGACCGCGAATCGGGCGAGTCGTACTACGCGAACGCGTTCGATAAGGCCGGTGAGTTGTGGAAAATCTGGCAGATTCAGAAAGTCTGGACTGATGATCCCCAATACGCAGCGCAACAGGTGAAGTTCAAAGGTGAACCGACGGCTCCGGGTACCCGGATGCAGTCGTTCCAAAGCATCAACGTGATCGATCTTCAGAATGACCGCGGAACCTTGGTTCCGTGCCGCGGTGCCAGTTTTCCGGCAACGGACATTAACGAAGTGAAGAAGACTCACGATGTGAACTATCTCACCGAGGGCCGCTAAGCGATTGCTTAGCACCTAAGACGAGGTCAATCATTGTCTTGTCCTAGTTGTTGTCAGGGCCGCTAAGCGATTGCTTAGCACCTAAGACGAGGTGTCTAATGAACGGGCCGCACTGCGGCCCGTTTTTTTTGAACGTTTAACGCGTCGAATGGCCAATCGAACTAACCATTAGTTGACGTTTTCCTTATGAAATCCAAATTAGCTAAAAGCACTGCGCTCGGTTTAATCCTAAGCTTCGCGAGCGTGGCGATCCAACTCGCAGTCGCGGCACCGTTGAGTCACGCGGCACAAGATGCGCTAGTCCACGACGCAGTGCGCGTCGCGAAGACCATGCTAACTTCCAGCGACGTCTACGACCGAATTCTCGCCGCTGGAGCACTCGCTGAAACGGGTGATGTCGAAGCCCTGGACGTGCTGAAGCGTTATCTTGCAAATACAGATTTAGTCCTCAAGCGTTCAGCTATCGATACGTTGATGAGTAGCTCACATCCGAGCGAAGTCGATCTACTCTATCGCACAGCCAGCGCGGATCCCGAAATACTAGGCTTGATGGTGGAGTCGCTAGCCGCCACCCCCCGACCGGACATGCAAGACTTACTCGGCGACGCCTTGCAGCTGGACAGTCTTTATGTTCAGAAAAACGCGCTGCAGGCAATCGCGCGATGTAAAGTGGGCGATTTCAATGCGATTCTGAACAAAATGATAGGAGATCCTGCGGTTACGGCGACGATAAAGGCCTACGCCTACCACGCTTTGGCGCAGAATGGCGAGTCCGTCGCGGTCGGCAACAGGCTTATGGCCATCGCCGAATCAGGCAACGTTGAAGAGCGGGAAGTCGCGGCGATAGCATTAGGCGTACTTGAAGGTGAGGCGTCGAAGGCCGTGCTTGGGAAACTCATTAAAGAAGATGACGATCAACGCGTTATTCTTGCGGCGTTAGCGAGTCACGCAGGGCTAGGCGACGATGAATCGATTGGTCGATTAATTCATGGCATTGCCTACGGCAAGGCCATGGAATCCACTATCCTCGCCGGTTCGCTGAAACGAATTCCCGCAGTGCGAGCAGCACAGATTACCGAAGTACTGCTCTCGTGTTGTAACTTGAATACTGACGCCGCAACCCGACTTCTTGAATCCTGGGGTTCAATTTCGTCTAACCCCGACAAACTTTACGCTTGGGGTTTGGCGCACGAAGATGCGGACGTTCGCTTACAGACTGTGTGGTTGGTCGGGCAGCGCAAGGACCTAGGGGCGTTGAGTAACATCTCCGCGTTGCTCAAAGATGAAGTACCTGCCATTCGCACAATGGCGGCTTGGTCGATCATCCATGCGGCCGCCTCGGGCTACGTGGGTGGTACCGAGACCTAAGGTCCAGAAGTTCGGCCACCGTCTCTTATTAGATGCTTCATGCAATGAGCGACTCCGATGATCTAAAACGACGGGTGAGCGCCTGGGAAGTCTTAAGTTCGGACGAGTTGTACAGCCACCCCTACTTCCGGTTCCGCAAAGACCGATGTGCGTTGCCTAACGAACGAATCATGCCGGCCTATTATGTGATGGAGTTTGTTGACTGGGTTAACGTGGTGGCGCTGACCGACGATGGCAAGATTGTTTTGGTAAATCAGTATCGTCACGCAGCGAAACGTCGCTTTTACGAATTTCCAGGCGGAACCCTTGAGCCGGAGAATAAAAACGAGACGCCCGAAATCGCGGCTAAGCGTGAATTACAGGAAGAAACTGGCTATGTTGCGAGCAGGCTTACCTATCTTGGCCTGCATTATCCAAACCCCGGGCTCCAAGATAATCGCATGCATGTTTATCTAGGAACCGGCTGCCGCAAGGAATCGGAACCGCAGCTGGATACCTATGAAGATCTCGAAGTCGAGCTTGTCGATGTCCAAGATTTCTTTCAATGCATCGAGCAGGGACGGCCGATGCATTCGTTGATGATGGCGTCCCTTACCTTGGCGTTACCAGCAATAAAAAAATATTATTCTGTTTCGTCGTTGGCGCTGTAGAAAAATTACCACGTGTTCAACGATTGTGAATTGTTCACGGTTCAAGAGCGCGCGCCGTGAATAATGATGTCTGCATTGGATTTCTTTCATCTCACAGGAAAGGAGTCAGGCAGCGAGACATGAATAATCGAAGGGATCCAACCATGAATTCGGCACTCGCATTTTCTCGATTAATTGGACCAGCATGCGGTCTCGGGCTTGCGGCATTACTCTGTAGCTCCACGACCCACGCCGGTGATTTTGATATCGATCTCGCGCAGCTGCAGGAACTGTCACCGGCCCCCGGTACGGTGATCGCGGCCGACGGGCTAGAGCAATACAAGCAAGTCCTCGATCCGGATCTTGCCGAACTTATTGCTCAGGGCTGGTACGCGCTCACAGTGGGTGAGCCGATGTCATTCGATCCACATCCCAATTTTGTGGCAGCAACCGCGCAATACGGCGCGCTGACCCAGCTCGGCGATAAGCCCAGTGAAATTCTTAATTACACCGCCGGTCGTCCCTTTCCAGGCGATCTTAGCGTGGACGATCCGAGGGCCGGCGAAAAGCTCGCGTGGAATATGCGTTACGCGTTCGCCGGGGATAGCACCTTGGTGCCAGAAATGTATTGGGGTTATCGCGACATGCGCAGCCAAAACCTGGAGCGCACCCTCATGTTCACGGCGTCCGGGATGCGCTACATGTATCGGCACGTCAAGGAGCCGACACCCGAAGTCGAGAAGAATCCGTATGCGGTCTACGGCGCAATTACCTTGGAGGCGCTCGATCCCACCGATGTTGAAGGTACCAAGTTACTGATCTATTACAACAGCGACGATAACGCGGAAGAGCAAGGCTGGACTTACGTCCCGAACCTCAGGCGGGTGCGCCGCGTGGCAACGACGACACGGACAGACTCGTTTCTCGGCAGCGACATCATGATCGAGGATTTCCTGGGCTACACCGGACGCCTTAAGGACATGGAGTGGTCGTTCCATGGGTCTACGTATGTGTTATTGCCGATGTATCGGCATGATCTTATCGAGCACTCAGCGACCAAGGCACGCCATTACGATTACAACTTCGTCGATTTCACCGGGCATTCCGGCTGCTTTCCTAAAGTGACGTGGCAATTGCGCCGTGCTTATATGCTTGAGGGGAAACCCCGTCGTGACGATCACCCATTGTCCAAGCGCTTCTTCTACATAGATGCTCAAACCAGTTTGCCGATCATGGGGAAGGTCTACGATCGCGCTGGAGCGTTATGGAAGATTTTAATAGGAGGAGTCGCGCATCCGGATTACCATTTAGCTGAAAACCGCGGCAGCGGCGTACCGATGCTGGATTCCTCGGCCGTCATTGATCTGCAAAATAAACATTGCACAACCTTGCAGCTGGTGACGATTACGAATCCTGATGACGTTAAGCAAAAAGATTTCGAACCGAGTGCATTAAACGTCGGCGCACGCTAGGCGTGAACGCCAACCCACAACGAATGACTTATAAGCCCACAGGAGAAACGAGATGGCGAGCAAACAATCCGAAGTACTAAAAGATCTCTATTCGAGCTGGCTGACGGCGATGGGATCAAACCCCAACATGTCGCTTGAGGAAATGCGTGGGCTTTTCGATCACTGGGGCGATGTAACCGGCGAACCAGGCGGGGTTGATTATCGCGAAATAGAGGCGAATGGCGTGCTCTGCATTGAATGTACGCCGAAAGGCTGCGCGCAGGATCGTGTTTTGATCTGTACGCATGGCGGCGGCTATGTGGTGGGGTCGATGTACAGTCATCGAAAAGTCTTCGGGCATTTCGCCAAAGCGATCGGTTGTCGCGCGTTGATTTTGCATTATCGTCGCGCACCCGAGCACACCCATCCGGCGCAGGTCGAGGATGCCGTGAAAGTTTATGAGTGGGTTCTCGCGCAGGGGATCAAACCGAATCACATCGCAACGACCGGAGACTCGGCGGGCGGTGGACTTTGTACCTCGATGATCATCGCGGCACGTGATAAAAAACTCCCGCTGCCGGCTGCCATCATGCCGCTTTCGCCCTGGTACGACATGGAAGGTACCGGCGAATCGCTAAAGAGTCGTGCGCATCTCGATAAGATCGTGCAAGAACCGGTGCTGAAAAATATGTCTAGCACGTTTCTTGGAACCGCCTCGCCGAAAGACCCATTGGCGTCACCCCTGTTGGCGGATCTCAAAGGCCTGCCACCGATGTACATCCAGGTCGGAGACCACGAGTGTCTGTTGGATGATTCAACTCGCTTCACCGCGCGCGCGAAAGCCGCGGGCGTCGATTGCACCTGTGAGGTCTGGCCTGAGATGCAGCATGTATTCCAGTTCCTGGCGGGAACCGCGCCGGAAGCTGACGAAGCTATCAAAAAGCTTGCGACCTGGGTGAAGCCAAAGCTCGGTTTGGCCTAGAGGAAGCACTTGGGCACCGCACTGGCGAATGTCATGGATCCAAAAGCATTCCTGGCTAGTTTGTTCGATTTATCCAGCAAGCATGTGCTTCTGACCGGTGCTTCCAGTGGCCTAGGCCGGCATTTCGCTCGCACCCTCACGCGCGCGGGCGCGCGGGTTGCGCTATGCGCGCGCGGAGTCGAAAAACTGGAGGTCTTGGCGACTGAGCTTCGTGCGGAAGGCGGTCGCTGTGACGTTTACAGTCTGGATGTCCGCGACCGAGATCGCATCAGGTCAACTGTCGAAGCCGTGGAAGCTGTCGCCGCCATCAATGTGCTAGTCAACAACGCGGGCATCGCCATCCCCAAAGCGCCGGATAAGCTTACGGACGAACAATGGGATACGGTTTATGAGACGAATCTGCGCGGCCCTTGGGTGCTTGCCCAGGAAGTGATCAAGCGGCGTCTGGCCGATAAGCGAAGTGCCAGCATCATCAATATCGCGTCGGTACTTGGGATCCGCGCCATCGGACATTTAGCACCGTATTCAGCCGCTAAGGCAGGTTTAATCAACCTTGGACGCGATCTATGCGTTGACCTGGCTGCGACAGGGATCCGGGTGAATGCCCTTGCACCAGGCTACTTCACGACCGAAATGAACGACGAGTGGTTGCAAACACCCGCCGGGAATCGCCTCCGCAACCGGATTCCGGCTAAGCGTTTCGGGGAGCCGGCCGAACTAGACGGGGCCTTGGTGTTCCTGGCGTCCGATGCGTCGCAATACATGAACGGTAATCTGATCACGGTGGACGGAGGACATACCGCGAGCCTTTAGAGCTGACCATTCTCGAAGATAGTTAAGCGAAATTTTAACTTGACATTCAAAGCCTTATCGCGTCATAGTACGAACCTGCTTCAAGTTCGAAACCCGCTATGGCTGACAGTGCGCCGGCATCAGATCCCAACCTAGAGGTCCTTACCTCTCGGCAATTCACGGCTTGGCTGCATGAGCAGGGGCTCAGCCTTGCGCTCACGACTTACCAAAGCGGCAAGTTGTTTTTACTGGGGCTGCAGGCGAATGGGCGTTTGTCGGTTTTCGAGCGCACGTTCAATCGCTGCATGGGCCTGTGCGTGCACGAACGTTCGTTGTGGATGAGCACTCTCTACCAGTTATGGCGAATGGAAGACACCTTGGCCGAGGGTGAGCGGTACGGTGAGTCCGATCGCTGTTTCGTGCCGCGGGTCGCCTGGACTACGGGCGATCTGGATGTCCATGACATCGCCATTGATCACCTCGGGCGCCCCGTCTTTGTGAACACCTTGTTTGGTTGCCTCGCCAGTCTCGATGGCAGCCATAGTTTCGTGCCGGTGTGGAAGCCCCCTTTCATTAGCAAGTTAGGCGCCGAAGATCGCTGTCATCTCAATGGCTTGGCGATGGAGAATGGGCGGCCCCGTTACTGCACATCGGTCTCGACAAGTGACGTCGCCGATGGTTGGCGCGATCAGCGTCGCAACGGTGGAGTCGTCATCGATGTCGCGGAGAATGCGATTGTTGGGCGTGGCTTTTCAATGCCGCACTCGCCCCGCGTGTATCGGGATCGAGTATGGTTACTGGATTCAGGCAATGGCAGTTTTGGTTATCTTGACCCGCGTACAGGTAAATTTGAAATCGTCGCGTTTTGCCCAGGGTACGCCCGCGGGCTTTGTTTCACCGGCGATTTTGCGGTGATTGGTTTGTCTCTGCCACGTGATAACAAGACTTTTCAGGGCTTGGCACTCGACGATGAATTGACCAAGCGTGGTGCCGCGGCCCGCTGTGGTTTGCTCGTGATCGATCTCCGCACCGGGGATACCGTGCACTGGGTCCGCTTTGACGGGATCGTTCAGGAACTTTACGACGTGGCGATATTACCTGGAGTGCGGCGACCGTCCGCGTTAGGTTTCAAAACGGATGAGATCCGTCGCGTCTTATCAGCCGGCCCGCCGCTGGCGCTAGAGAACTAGAGACCCTCATGGAAGAATTTCTTCGCAAGTGCCGCCGATATTTTTTCCACGCCGGCTTTTTTAGCTTGTTTGTCAACGTGTTGGCGCTGGCGCTACCCCTGTATACCTTGCAGGTTTACGACCGGGTGCTGACCAGCCGTAGCGCTGCGACGCTAGTCGCTTTAACCGGCATAACCCTTGGGTTGCTGCTGGTCATGACCTTGCTTGAATCCCTGCGTTCACGGATTCTGCTTGCAGCCGGCCTCGCACTCGAAGCCGAAACCGGACCGTTGGTAGTGGATCGCCTGGTACAGAACGCGGCGTTACCCAACCGCCAGATGGTTCAACAACCCGCGAGTCTGCGTGACAGCCAGCAGGTGTCCGGCTTTTTAGCTGGCCCCGGTGTTGTGGCATTTTTCGACGCGCCGTGGGTGCCGATTTTCATCGGCGTTATTTTTCTCACGCATTGGTTATTAGGCCTGATTGCGTTAATCGGAACGGTCTTGCATTTCGGCATTGCGATCGCGAATGAACGAATGACCCGCGGCGGTTTTGACGCTGCCGCGACGGAGACTCGACGCGCCATACGCTATGTCGAAAGCGCCGCGCAAAATGCGGAAGTAATGGTCGTCTTAGGCATGTTGCCTGGATTAATTAAACGCTGGCGCAAGATAGCGACCAACGCCGCCGAGCTTCAAGCGCGCGCAAGCTCACGCGGCGCGGTGTTTACCGGCATCACCCGATACCTCAGGCAGACATTGCAGATTTTGATGATGGGAGTCGGCGCATGGGTTGTTATCGCACAAGAAGCGTCCCCGGGCATCATGATCGCCGCGACAATCATCCTAGGCCGTGCACTGGCGCCGGTGGAGATCGCGGTAGCCGGATGGCGTAATTTCGTCGAAGCACGGGGCGCCTACGCGCGCCTCGATAAACTTATCGGCGAGCACCGTAGCGACGCGCTCTCCAAAACTGTGTTGCCGGAACCGGTGGGCCACCTGCGGGTAGAGAACGCGACCCTGGTTTTTCGCAACCCGGACCGAATCATTCTGAAGGGCATATCGTTCGAACTCGCGGCTGGCGAGTCGTTGGGAGTTATCGGCCCGAGTGCGGCGGGTAAATCGACCCTTACCCGCCTGTTGACCGGAATTTGGCAGCCATCGACAGGGACGGTTCGGCTGGATGGCGCGGAGCTTCATCATTGGGAACGCGATGCGTTGTCTAATTATCTGGGCTATTTGCCGCAGGATATCGAATTGGTAGGTGGCACCGTGTCCGAAAACATCGCGCGGTTGGGTGAAGTAGATTCGGACTTAGTCGTCGCGGCCGCGGTGTTGGCGAACGCCCACGATTTAATTCAATCCTTACCGCGGGGTTACGACACCGAGATCGGCGATCGCGGCCAACAATTATCGGCTGGGCAACGTCAACGAGTGGCCTTAGCGCGCGCCCTGTATGGGACGCCGCGCTTAGTCGTGCTCGATGAACCGAATTCGAACCTCGATGCGAACGGTGAGGAAGCCTTACTAGCGTGCCTGGCAACGCTCAAAACGCGCCAGATCACCACTATCATCGTCAGCCACAAACCAAGTTTGCTCGTTGGTGTCGACCGTGTCGCCATCTTACGCGACGGGCGATTGGAGTTATTCGGACCCACTGCGGAAGTCATGCGCCAAGTGACCCGTGCTCTGGTGCCGTTACACGCAGTTAAAGACGATGGTGCACAGCGTGGCTGAACCAACGCTTCAACTCGTTGCCTCAGACCCGGTCGATACTCGTGGGACCATTCGAATCGGGATGACCTTAATCGCAGTGGCCTTTGTTGGCTTTGGCGGATGGGCTAGCTTCGTTCCGCTCAGCGGCGCGGTGATAGCGCCGGGCGTAGTGAAAGTGGAAGCCAACCGCAAAACAGTGCAGCACCTGGAGGGTGGTATTGTCTCGGCAATCAATGTGCGCGACGGCGATCACGTCGTAGCCGGTCAAACCTTGTTGGAACTGCAAAGTGAAAATGTCTCGGCGAGCGTTGAAATTCTTTCGGGACAACGCGATGTCGAAATAGCGAAGCACGCGCGACTGCATGCCGAGCGCGAGCTCGCGGAGGAGATCGAGTTCCCGGCCGCGCTGGTGTCGCGCAACTCACAGCCCGGTGTTGCCGCCTTAATCGAAGGCGAGGGGCGTTTTTTCAAGGCTAAGCGAGCCGCGCTCAACGGTCAAAAAGCCTTACTTGCGCGGCAGATCGGGCAGTCGCGGGACGAAATAGCAGCTTTAGGCGAACAGGTCGCGGCGGAAGGTCGAGCCATCGAGTTGTACCGCGAAGAACTAACCGCCAACCAGACGCTTGAGCGCAAGCAATTCGTACAGAAAACCCACATGCTTGGATTGCAGCGTGGCATTGAGGAATATAAATCGCGTCGCAGTGAGCATCTGGCTGAAATCGCACGCGCGATGCAGCGCATTACCGATCTCGAGTTACGCGCCGTAAGCCTTGGGGACAAATACGTGCAGGACGCCGCGGCGGAGCTCACGGTCACCCAGGCAAAGCTGTTTGATCTCGAAGAGAGAATACGACCCTCGCGCGACGCGTTGCAGCGTCAGCAGATTACGGCACCGATTGCCGGCACCGTCGTCGGCTTGAGCATGTTTACGGTGGGCGGGGTGATTCGCGCTGGCGATCCGGTGCTGGATATCGTGCCGACTGAAAATGTCTTGATCGTTGAAGCCCAACTCAGCGTGCAGGATATCGACGAAGTTCAACTCGGCTCGGTGGCCGAATTGCGACTGCCCGGACTTGATTACCGCACGACTCCGTTGCTGACTGGGCTCGTGAAATACATCTCCGCTGATCGCCTCGTGGATGAGGCGTCCGGTGCACCATATTACTCACTGCACGTCGAAGCGGATAAAGATACCTTGAATAAATTACAGGGCTATCACCTGTCTCCAGGGATGCCTGCCGAGGTCTATGTTAAGACCCGTAATCGAACTGCCCTGCAGTATTGGCTCAAACCCCTCCGCGCCGTCCTCCGGCGCACCATGCGCGAAACCTGAACAACCAGCGCGGAAACGCCGCCCCGACGCCCGTTTCGTCATAAATCATTAAATCTGCGCGATCAGCGCGACCGTTTCCTAGAAAGCGTCGCAGACAACGGATATAAGACCCTGGCCGGGCCGATTCGTCCGTGCGTCTGCATTTTGTCCATAGGTTGGAAATATGGCGAAGAAAATCGGTACCGCCGGCAATGACTCTCTAAACGGAACGGCGAGCGCGGACGAGATGTTCGGCTTCGCGGGTAACGATCTCCTGCTAGGGTTAGCCGGTAACGACTATCTCGAGGGCGGTGCTGGCGACGATGATCTCCGCGGTGGCAGCGGCAACGATACTTACATCGTTGATCACGTCGGGGACATTACTAAGTCGATAGCCGATGCCGGAGCCGATGTCGTTGATTCGTTAATAACCTATACGCTTGGGGCTAATCAAGAACATCTCATCTTGCTGGGTAAAGCAAAACTGAATGGCACTGGCAATGCTGGCAACAACCAACTTATCGGTAATGGGAATTCGAACGTCCTGAAGGGGAAAAATGGGAACGACTATCTGGACGGCAAGAAAGGCGACGACGATTTACAGGGCGGTAATGGGGATGATAACTATGTGATAGACCACGTCGGGGATATTAATAAAGCGATTCTGGATCCTGGAATTGATACGGTATTTTCGACGCTCTCATATACCCTAGGCGCACACCAGGAAAAGCTGATTCTACTTGGCACCAGAGCCATTAATGGCACGGGCAACGCCAGCGACAACACGCTTCAAGGCAACCTCGCAATCAACATTTTGATTGGTGGCGCCGGTAACGACGTCCTCATCGGCCTTGGTGGTGATGACGATCTCCAAGGCGAGGGCGGGAACGATGTCTACGTTATTGATCGCGTAGACAGAGGTGGCCCCGGAAAACTGAACACGAGTATAAGTGGGATCTCCGCGCACAAAGCACGGCCTGAGTGCCGGCAGGAAGGAGATTTTCATGGTCAAGAGGACAAGGCGTGCGCACTCTGCGGCGCTCAAGGCGAAGGTGGCGTTGG
>SHZM01000052.1 GCA_009692265.1 Gammaproteobacteria bacterium | reverse complement strand
GTTGAACAATAAAATCCGTGTGTTGCAGCGTCGCGCCTACGGACTGCGTGACGAAGAATACCTTCGATTGAAGACCCTCACCTGCATGTTGCCTAAGCTTTGACCGAAAAATGATCAAGTTTTACCCACACTAAGTCCGGAAGACCCTAGATTTTAATTCGCGTCGCTAGTATAAGTTCAGGCACTAAAAAAGCAGATGGCGTACATGTCGACATCTACTCAATCCTGATTGCGAGAGGCATTGCAACTACCCTCGAATGACCACGCTGCTTTAGTTGACCGGGGCAAATTCTAAGTCTTGACCAACCTTACCCTCGCTTGATGCACTCTCGCTTAAAGAAGCCGAGGATCGCTTGGCCGCTTATCACGCCGGAGAACTTGGCGCGGTCGACGCCGAGGACTTTTTTTGGAGCTGGGAAAGAAAGTTTGAAAATTAGGGGGGCTTCGTGAAGTGGTGTGGGTAAATCCGGAGTCATGATCATGTGGCAATGCTTGAAAGCGCCGGGTCGCTGGTGCCGAAGGCGATTGGCGTTGACGAGATTTCGATCCAGAAAGATCACACTCACCGCATCATGATTAGCGATTTTATCCGGGCTCGCCCGCTTTGCTTTACGGCAAGTAACCGCTCGATGCTAGCGAGCCTAAGCCGTGCTTAATCGAAACTCCGTCGATTAAAAATTACGGCTCGTTTTCTTAAAGAACGCGACCATCGCGTTGAATGTTGACCCCCAACTCGTTTCATCAAAAAAATGCGTGGCATTCGTCAGCGTTTTGAGCGTGATGTTTTTCTTGCCCCGCGCCTTTGCTCCGGACACTAATCTAGTGCTGTTCGAGTAGGCCCAAATCTCGTCTCTCGTGCCATGCACCAGCAATACCGGACCTGGAAATTGCCGTAGGGGAATGGGCGTATTCGGTGGCAGCCCGACTTTGTTAAACGTAAATGCTGGTTTGGCAGAAAATGAAAACGGAGGAATATGACCCTGCGGGTAAGTGGCGAGTGGTGCGTAGGCTGCGATAACAGAAAAAATCCTACCGCGATCGAGGCCGCCCACCGTAAGGCTAAAAGCAGCGCCAAACGAAGACCCCATCAGCATAGGCTTGCCGCGAATGTGCCCCGAGCGTGTGAGCCATTTGCCGCCATTCCAAACTAATTCTACCGGGATGTTTTCAATGTTCGCTGGTAGCCCTGGCGCGTGATAATAATCGAGAACCAAGACCGCGAACCCTCGCGCAGCCACGAAGATAGCGAAGTAATCGGTGAACCCGGAAGAGGCGCCTGCTGAGCCTTCCAGAGCGACAATCCTCGAGTGCTTGCTTAGCCCGTCTTTCGGAATGTAAAGCGAAGCGCCTCGAAATGGCGCAGTCAGAATGACGACATTTTGGTCTTTCGCGAGGGTTTTGAGTTCAGCAGCCGTGACCACACCGTAATGAGTTGCGACGCTCGGTGGCGAGTAGCATAGGAGCGCGATCACGACTATCGCAGCAGCTGACAGGGCACTATTTCTGATTGTGCGGAATTTCTCCATCGCGGCACCCCCCAGGTTTAAGCAGCTCGGATTGAGCAAACTGCATTTAATATGCAACGTATTGGTCGTCGATGGAGGGCCCGCGACCGTCGGTTGATCCTGCACTACTGCCTGTCCGCCTGCACCGCTGAAATCCAGTACTTCGATGTTGCTCCTACTCGTGCCGAGTAAGCTATCGGCTGCGAAAGTGTCGGTGCGCTTTGCCATGCGCGTCTCTCACGTCGGTGTTTGTTAAAAGCCTTACACCCATGCTTCGCCTCGCCTTGCGTGTTTCGAGGAAAGCGTCCTAGCGATGATGCTAGTCCGTGGCTCGCGTGTCGGCATCCTCCAAATGGATGAAATTAAGGGCACCTCTAAACCGCTTGGGTCGGCTAGCCGCGCCTCGGTAAACGGTTCAGTAAGCCTACCTCTATCGCGGGATCCCCAGCCGGCGAAGTGCTTTGGCATTTCGACGATCCGCAGGTCGCACCATGCTTTGGAAATAATCTCATCCGCAACCTGAACTCTGGAGCACAGACGAATTAGATTTTCGCCGAACTGCGAGAACTCACAGGGCTCCAAGGCATGCATTTTATTTACGGCGCTGATCCCGTCGCTATCGAATTTTTCGGCTCGGCCACTTATACTTTTTCCGGCGGCACCTTCTCCACCGATGCGGACGGCACCGCGCTTGGCGCCGGCATCACCAGCGGCTCTATCAACTGGAAATTCGGCCTCAATATCGGCCTGCTCGACATGATGCTTGATCACGCTGGAACGCTCTATCGGATCGCAGGGAATCTGTATGTACCGGAATCGGACGACCCACGCTTGATCGAGGATCTGCCCGGAGAGGTGTTTGTGTCAGTGGGCGGCAACCTGCTCCCGAATACGGTCGACATTGAGGGCTTCTTCGCTACCGGCAATGGCAGCGGGCTGCCGCAGGCGATCGGGTTGAATTACTTCCTCAATACTTCAAATCCGATTGTGGGGACGGTCGGCTTCGGGCTCAGCAGCTCACAATCGCATGCCGGTTCGACGGTGTTGCCGAACAGCCGATTCGAGTATCGCGCAGACCGGTTCAAACGCGACGTTTGGCGTGACCTGGAATCGCTTTACCGGGAATTACTTCGCCCAGTCGAATGTCAACTGTGGCGGTGACTTTGCGCCGCGGAATCGCGGAGATTTCCATGCGATAAGTTCGACCCAAGTCACCCCCGCCGCGCAATTTCCCAACGGCACGCTTACCTATAGTTCGGTGATCGGCGGGACTTCACCGACTCACGTGTTCGGGAGCAGTGGACAGAGCCAAGAGGTTGGCACCCACACGGTCTCGGTGACGATTAACTACGGGCTCGCGGATGTCACGAATGTCACCATCGCGGGCACCTTTCCATCCGCCTCGGTCTCGCTGCAAACCAACAACGCGGTGCCGATTGGATCGCCGATCACGATCAATCCCCTCGCCGGTGACTTCGCGCAGCTCACGGCCGCCGGTACCTGCAGCAGCGGCTGTCTGATGGCGGGTGGTATAGAACTGATGCCCGTCGGGGCCAACGCCGGGTGTCGTCGGCTCGTACGGCGCGGCAACCGGGCTGGTGGGTGGGATCCAGCATGCCGTGAATGAGGCGTTCCTGGTGGTGCCGTGACGTTCCGGTATTTCGGAGGCGATCAACAGTAGGGTTTCGGGATTCGATTTAATTCGAGTACAGTTCGCGCCCCCATGCGCGTTCTGTTCCTCACCTCGCGGTTGCCCGGGCCTCTCTTCCGGGGCGATCAACTCCGCGCCTATCATCACCTCCGCCAGCTATCGACACGGCATCGCATCACCCTGGTCGCGGTGCACGATGCCGCACCCGATCCCGCGCGGATCGCGGCACTCGAAACCTACTGTGAACGTGTGATCGTGGTGCGGCGACCCGCTGCCGAGATGGCTTGGCGCGCGCTCGCGGCCCTTCCCTCGCAGCTACCGTTGCAGGCTGCGATTTATGATTTCGGCGCACTGCGCGCCGCGCTCGCCGCACTCTTGTCCGAAACAGAGTTCGATCTGGCGCATGTGCAGCTCGCGCGGCTTGGACCGCATCTCGCGCGCTTGCACCCACTTCCTTGCGTACTGGATTTCATTGACGCGTTATCCGTCAACATGGCGCGGCGCGCAACCTTCGATCGTGGATTTTTCGGCCTCGCGGCCCGACTCGAAACGCCACGACTCGCAGCCTAGGAACGACGACTTTGCGGTGAGGTCGCGGCCGCGGCAATAAGCACCAGCGACGACCGCGCCGCGATCGGTGAAACTTCAAAACTTCACGTCGTTAGCAACGGTGTCGATTTGAAGGCGTTTCGCTTTGTGCCACCAGGCCAGCGCTCGGCACACGTGGTATTCGTCGGCAATCTCGGTTACTTCCCCAATGTCGATGCCGCGCTGTGGTTTGCGCAGGAGACCCTCCCGTTACTAGCGCGGCCTACCCATTTGGAGTTGGTCGGCATGCGCCCGGCGCCCGTGCTTCAGCGCCTTGCCGCGACCAACGACCGGGTACACCTCGTCGGGCCTGTTGCAGAGGTGCAGACACATTACTCGCGCGCGGCGGTTGCGATAGCACCGCTGCGTAGCGGCTCGGGGCAGCAACTGAAAATTCTTGAGGCAATGGCTATGGGTACTCCGGTGGTGGCGACAAGCATGGCAAGCGCGGGAATTGATGCCCTCCCTGGCGAGCACCTCTTGGTGGCCGACCAACCGGCCGACCTGGCGCGCCAAATCGAGCGTCTCCTTCGCTCACCTAGCTTGGCGGCTTCGTTAGCCTACGCGGCACGCGCACTAATTGAACGTCGTTATTCGTGGGAAGCTTCTGCGCTCGCGCTAGAACGGCTGTGGTTGCAGGCCGCCGCGAGCGAACGTTAATGCCGGCCTTGAGGATCGCGCGGTGGAGGCTCTGATCTTTGTCACGCCGGTCTAAACACCGGCACTGGCTGGCCCTCACGGGTCTCGAATCCAAGCGTGACGTGCTGGCCAATAGCGAGGGCATCCAGGTCACAGTCGACAATGGCAGTCAGCAGAGTGGGCCCCTCTGGCAACGTGACGAAAGCGATCGCGTACGGTGGTGTCGCCCGCCGCTCGACGCTCCACGAATAGATTGTGCCGACACCCGCGGCTTCCAGCCAATCGGTGTTGGCACTCATGCAGAACACGCACAGCGGGCGCGGGTAGTAATGCGTTTTTCCGCAATCGCGGCAGTGTTTGAGTAACAACCGGCTAGCGCGTGCGGCTTCCCAATACAGTGCTAGTGCGAGGTCAGCGCTGAAGGCGTCACTCTTAGCTTCAGCCATGATTACACCCTCTCCAGGATGAGGGTCGCGCTGCCGTGGCGAATTCCGAGGAATCCGCCGGTGCCATGCGCGAGCGCCACATTGCAATTCTTCACCTGCACCGCCGGATGCGCTTCGCCGCGTAACTGGCGCACTACTTCGAGCACCTTGGTCATGCCGCCGCGATTCCCGGGATGGTTGTTACACAGGCCGCCGCCATCGGTGTTGAACGGCAATTTGCCGATCCCCGAGATCAGGTTCCCGTCCGCCACGAAACGACCACCCTGGCCTTTTTCACAAAACCCGATGTCCTCAATTTGCATCAACACCGTAATGGTGAAACTGTCGTAGAGCGAGGCGTATTTAATGTCGGCCGGGCGTATGCCGGCCTCTTCGAATGCTTTCGCCGCCGACCACTTGCCGGCCGAGAACGATAGATCGACCTGCCCTCCCTGCATGTGCTTAATCGCCTCACCCGCGCCCAGCAATCGCACTTTCGGTCGCTTCAGCGCGGCGGCGATTTCAGGAGCCACGACGACCACGGCACCGCCGCCGTCGGAGACGACGCAGCAATCGAGTCGATGCAGCGGATCGGCCACGATCGGTGAATTGACGACGTCCGCCACCGTCACCACCTCGCGCAGCATGGCATGCGGGTTGTGCTGCGCGTGATGCGAGGCCGCGACCTTGATCCACGCGAGTTGTTCCGGGGTCGTGCCGTAGTCATGCATATGCCGTCGCGCGCACATCGCATAGACATTCAGCACGCTGGGCTTGAATGGCAGCTCAAACGGCGCGTCCGGTGGCTGCATCGCCATTGGAGCCCGACCTGGCTGCGCACCACCGGTGCGCGGTTTACCGGCCAGGGTGATTAACGCCACTCGACACTTGCCCGCGGCGATCGCCTGCGCCGCGTGGTTAACGTGCACGAGGTACGAGGAGCCGCCGGTTTCAGTGGTATCCACGTGGCGCACCTCGAGACCGAGATAGTCGGCCATTGATAACGCGCCTAAACCGGGCGCATCTCCGGCGCAAAAATACGCATCGACGTCACCTACGCTGAGTCCCGCATCCTCCAAGGCCCCTTTGGCGACTTCCGCATGCAGCTGCGCGATGGGAATGCCTTCCGCCTTGCGGGTGGGGTGTTCGTAGATGCCGGCGATGTACGCCTTGCCTTGAATACTCATAAAGAGGTGATCGCCGCGAGGTAAAAGGTAACGGGAGTGGTCACTCGCGGCCTTTCAGTTTTCCGTTGACGAAGTCATCGACGGTCGCGGTGACCAGCACGTTGCCTTCTGCGTCCAGCACATCGAAGAGCTTGCCTTCCACTGCTTGCACGCTGAAAAACACCACGGTGCCGGTTGCTCCACCGTACTCCATGTGGACGTCGCCGCCGGGATTGCGCGAGAAATGGCCAGGCTGGCGAATCTTGTGGATCGTTTCGGTCGCGGTTTTTTCGATGACGTGGTGCTCGCCTTCCAATACTAGCGTGGTGGTGCCACCAAGGTGACGATGATAGTGGCAGTAGGCATTCGGCTCCCACTTGCTCAGAAAGTCGATTTGCCCAATCTCGGGTTGGACGCCGAGGACCGCGACCCAATAGTCGATCGGATACTCAAACCGGGGTGTGCCCACAATATGTTGCCATTGGATGGCGTCGGTCTTGTAGCCGGACATGAAAGTGGTCGGGTTAACTGCGATGTTCATGCGAGTAGCCTCAATAAGGTAGCAAAGATGTGAGATTGTCCACTGCCCGACAGGAGCTGTGCAATCGAAGCGGCGCGCATTGTCGGCCACAACCGGTCACCAAGGTGTACGCGCCAACGCCGCCGGATGCGGTGTCGCCAAGCGTGCAGCGCGCCCAGGGAATAACTTTTCGCGCAGGCTGCCCGCTCGATATTCCGATTGCATGCGCCCGCGTTGTTGCAATACCGGCACCACCCCGGCGATGAAATCTTCAAATGAGCCCGGTAACGTCGAATAGGACAAGTTAAATCCGTCTACTCCTGCGTCGATCCAGGTTTCCAAGCGATCAGCGATTTGTTCCGGTGCGCCGACCAGGACTGGCCCCGCACCCCCAATCGCGATTCGTCGCGCCAGATCGCGCATCGTCCACTTCCCGCGCGGATTGTCCGGCGAAAAACTCGTCAGAATGGTCCGTACCGCGTTGGTTTGAATAAATTCAATTTCCTGATCTGGCGAATAGGTGCTGAAATCAATCCCGCTCCAGCCGCTAAGCAAGGACAGTGCACCCTCGTAGTCGACTTGCTCGCTGTACTTGTCGTATTTGCGCTGCGCTTCGGACTCGGTACCACCGGTAATCACCTTGAGATAGGCAAAACCTAGCACGTCGTCCGGCTTACGCCCGAAAGCCTGCATCGCCTGGTGAATGTCCGCCAGATATTTACCCGCGCCCGCAGGCTTCGAGCTGACACAAAACACGCATTCCGCGTGCTCTGCGCCGAACGCCGTACCACGTGGCGACGCGCCGGCTTGAAACAGCAAGGGGGTTCGCTGTGGGGATGGCTCGCTGAGGTGGCAGCCGTTCAATTTGTAATATTTCCCATCGTGATTCACATCACGAATTTTCGCGGGATCGGCGTACATGCCACGTTGGTAATCCCGTACGACCGCGTCATCGGACCAACTGTTTTCCCAAAGTTGATAGCACAATTTGCAGTACTCGTCGGCCATTTCGTAACGCACATCGTGCTCGGGGATCCCGGGCATGCCGAAGCTGCGGCCCATGCTTTCCAGGTACGACGTCACTATATTCCAGGCAACTCGGCCCTTGGTGAGATGATCCAACGTGGTTATCAGTCGCGAGAACATGAAAGGGTGGCATTGGATAATTGAACTCGTGAAGCCAAAGCCGAGATGGTGTGCCGCAGCCGCCATTGCCGGGATCAAGAGCATTGGGTCGTTGACTGGGAACTGCGCGGCCGCGACCGCGGAGGCGTCGCGGCTACCGCGATAGGCATCATAGGTGCCCACGACGTCCGCCAAAAACACAGCATCGAAGCAACCGGCCTCAAGTAATTTCGCAATCCCTATCCAGTGCTCAAGATCGGTGTAATTGATCGACCTATTCTTCCGCGCGGCGCCACAGGCCAGGCGCTTGGTGCACGACACAATTCATCATGAATGCGTTGAAATACATTCGTTTTTTCACGGTGGACTACTGTTACAGGTGAAATTTGGGAAACACCGGCATACGCCGTTTACGCATCCCGGTGCGGTAATTGGAAGACACGTAGGCATTGTGTGTTGGAGGCTGGGACCGGAATCGAACCGACGTACACGGCTTTGCAGGCCGCTGCATGACCACTCTGCCACCCAGCCTGATTCATTCTCGGCGATCCGCGTGCGCGGCGCGGGACATTAAGCGAGAGCCCCGAGGTACTCGGGGCTTTGCAAGGTGTCTGGAGCGGGAAACGAGACTCGAACTCGCGACCCCGACCTTGGCAAGGTCGTGCTCTACCAACTGAGCTATTCCCGCCTAAGGGTGGCAATTCTAACGAGCAGGGGATCGCTGTCAAGGAAGCACCCAGGTTCAATGGCGTTTCAGCTCGGGCCAGGCGGCTTTCAAATAGAGGTACATCGACCATAATGTTGCCGCCGTCGCGAGATACAGGGCTACAGCGCCAAGCTGGTAGATCGGGATGCCCCACAGAGGATCACGAATGGTGAGGAGGATGATCGCAATCATCTGACACGTCGTTTTGACCTTGCCGACCATCGACACCGCGACGCGATGGCGCGCGCCGAGTTCAGCCATCCATTCGCGTAATGCGGAAATAGTAATCTCGCGTCCGATAATAACGGCTATCGGCAACGCTAGCCAGGCTTCGGGATTACGCTGCAGTAATAAGATAAGTACGACGGCGATCAGAAGCTTATCGGCGACAGGATCTAGAAATGCGCCCAATTTCGAGCTCTGCTGGAGTCGACGAGCCATGTAGCCGTCGAGCCAATCCGTTAACGCGGCTAATCCGAAAACACTGGCCGCCGCGATGTTGGTCCAAGTCCCGGGTAGATAGAACATCGCGACATAGCAAGGGATGAGTGCGATCCGCAGTAACGAAAGTGAATTAGGGACATTCATGTGCGCTCGTGTAACACAGCGTGAATCGACTGCGCAAGCTGGAGGCTGATTCCTGGAACACGCTGTAGCTCATCAATGCTGGCACGCTCCACCCCCTGCAGCCCTCCAAAATGCTGCAGGATTGCGCGGCGGCGCTTAGGTCCGACTCCCGCCAGCTCCTCCAGGGGCGAGCGCGCACGGGTTTTAGCCCGTGCTCGTCTATGCGCGGTGATCGCAAAACGATGCGCTTCGTCTCTGATTTGTTGTAACAACAAAAGGGCCGAGGAATCTCGCGGGAGGACCCGTTCAGTGTGGCCATCGTGCATGATCAAGGTCTCAAGGCCGGCTTTGCGCGAGGGTCCTTTAGCGATCCCAAGCACCTGGATATCGTCGATTTGCAGTTCCTGCAGTACCACAAGCGCCTGCGCCACCTGGCCTTTGCCACCGTCTATTAACAGCATATCCGGCATAACGGCTTCTTCACGACGTAAGCGTCCATAGCGTCGTTCAAGCGCTTGATGCATCGCCGCGTAGTCGTCGCCGGCAGTAATCCCCTCGATATTAAATCGCCGGTAGTCCGACTTGCGCGCGCCTTCCGGACCAAAAACCACGCAGGAGGCCACCGTGGACTCTCCTCGGGTGTGACTAATATCAAAGCACTCGATTCGCGCGGGCGGTTCTGGCAAATCCAAGAACTCACGCAGCGCTTCGCAGCGGCGTTGCTGATCTCCATCCTGCGCCGCGCGCTCGTGCAGCGCCGCCTTCGCGTTTTGTTCGGCCATCTCGACCCACTTTGCTCGCTCGCCACGCACATTAATTCGTAGACGAACCGCGCCGCCCCGTCGCTCGCTCAACGCCGCCACAAGTGCTTCGAGATCCTCATCGTTCGGTGCATCACCGAGGATAACTTCTGGCGGGATATCCCGCTCCATGCTTCCCGCAAGGTAGAACTGGGCTAAAAACGCGGCGATGACTTCAGTCGAGGTAGCACCATTGGTATGGGTTGGAAAAAAGGACTTGTTGCCTAAATTCCGCCCGCCGCGAATGAAAAAAATCTGGACACAGGCGGCACCATCATGCAAATAGCAGGCGACTATGTCGCACTCCCCTCCGTCAGCGGTAATGTGCTGCTCGGCCTGGACGCGCTGCAATTTATTGATTTGATCGCGCAAACGGGCAGCGCGTTCGAACTCAAGACGAGTCGCAGCGATATCCATCGACTGCACCAGCGCCGCGATCACCTCGTTACTGCGGCCTGCGAGAAATAAAAGAGTGCTATCGATATCCCCCGCATACTCGTCGCGCGCGATCAAGTTTACACACGGTGCGGTGCAGCGTTTTATTTGATACTGCAAGCAAGGCCGTGCACGGTTTTTGAAGTAGCTTTCTTCGCATTGCCGAACCATGAAAAGCTTCTGCAATAGATTAATAGTAGCGCGCACGGCACCCGCGTTTGGATATGGCCCAAAATAACGGCCCGGCCCATTGCGGGCCCCGCGATGAAAGCTGATACGCGGAAAAGGTTGATCGGTGGAAACGTAGATATACGGATAACTCTTGTCGTCGCGTAAGACGATGTTGTAGCGCGGTCGTAGTTCCTTGATTAAATTGCTTTCAAGGATCAGCGCCTCGCTTTCGTTGCGCGTGACCACGATGTCGATTTGGCGGATATGCTCCACCATCGCACGTACTTTCGGCGTATGGCTATCGGTGCGGTTAAAGTAGCTGGAGACTCGACGGCGCAGATCGCGCGCCTTCCCCACATAGATAACACCGCCATCGGCGTCGAGCATGCGATAGACGCCCGCCGCGCCTGGTAACCGCCGGCAGCGCTCGCGCAGAAGTTCTTCGGGTGATTCAGAGTCCATCAAGTCTCAAGTCGCACAGGGCTGGCGCTACACCGCCAGCCGGGTCTCGGGAATTCGCGTTACTAATCCGTTAATTCGAATCGACGACACGCCGGAGATCTGGAAAATCGGCGAAACCTTGATTCCGCGCGATAAGAGTTAGTCTTACGTCGTTAGTCGCACCTAGCTTGTCCATCAGATGGCGACGATGGTAGGCGATTGTTTTCGCGCTGAGTGACATTTTTACCGCAATTTCATCAACCCCGTAACCGTGGCTTATGAATTGTAGAACTTCGATTTCGCGTCGACTTAAATTCTCTATCTGGTTGCCACCGCTGTGTGGCAGTACGGCAGACAGAGCAAGATGCTGTGCGACATCTCGGCTGATATAGGTGCGCCCACGGGAAGCTTCGCGGACCGCTAAAACTAACTCTTCAGTGTCCGCTTCCTTGCTGACATAGCCGGAGCCGCCTAATCCGAGAAACCGACGTGGATACGGGCCTTCGGTATACATCGACAGCCCCACCATTTTGTAACTCGGATCCTGCGCCAACAACCTACTGGCAGCCTCAAGCCCGCCCGTGCCCGGCATATTTAGATCTAACAGCAGCACGTCGAATTCCAGACCGGCGATTATTGAAAATAATTGCTCTGCGCTTTCAGCCTCACCCACGACCTGAAAATCCATGATGGATTCAAGCTTCGCGCAAATGCACTTGCGAACCAAGCGCTGATCATCAACGACGATAAGACGAATCATTCGGTTTCATCCCTGCGATGACTTCTCCCCCACAGAAGCCAGTGGGTAGCTGAAAGCCCTAATAAGGTTCACTTATTCCGTGGTCTGTACGCTTCTCGAACTGTCTTAAGCTTAGACCATAGCAAGCGGAATGTGCCCGTCAGCGTGTGTGGTTCGCGCCCGATCCAAGCCTCGACCTCCGCGGGCTCACACCAGCGCCCCGCATTGATTTCGTGAGGGTCCGGCCTGATCTCCTCGGACGTGAAGGTTTTAAACACCGTCACAAACTCGTAACCCGTTTCGGGCCCGGCCGAAATTTTGAACAAGGTCTCAAGGTGTGGCGGGTGGACCCCTAGCTCCTCGACCAGTTCACGTGCGGCCCCGAGTTGATAGTTTTCGCCGGCCCCAAGGTGTCCCGCGGCTGAAGTGTCCCATAAGCCGGGGGAACACTCTTTCCACAAAGCTCGCTGTTGGAGATACAGCTGGCCCGCGGGGTTGTAGACCAGGATATGCGCGGAACGATGTCGCAATCCTCGTCGATGAACTTCCGCGTGGCTCGCTTGCCCGACGACTTCGTCGTGAGCATCCACGACATCTAGGATTTCGTCTTCGTACAATCCTGGGCCTGCTACATGCTTCCGAATACGGGTGAAAATGCTGGCGGAGAGGGCGGGATTCGAACCCGCGAAGGACGTGAATCCTTGTCGGTTTTCAAGACCGATGCATTCAACCGCTCTGCCACCTCTCCACGCGGCACCAGAGTAGCCGATGGGCGGCTAAAGAAAAACCCGCGTGTGCAGCAGTTGCATTTTGTCGTTTCGCCCCTATTATCGTGTCTCACGAACTGACCGCAGTTTGTGTGGTCCAAGCAACCAGTTCAGTACGACACCAGGAGACTTACTCGATGCCTACTACTATTTCAATTAACCGAAGCGAATCATCCGTCCTTGTTACAAATAAATTAATTCGCAACACCTACACGTTGTTGGCGATGACCCTGCTGTTCAGCGTCGTGACCTGCGCACTCGCCAGTGCGCTTGGCATCGGGCGTGGAGCAGGATTGATCAGCACCCTCGGCGCGTTCGGCCTTTTGTGGTTCGTCCTGCCCAAAACCGCCAATTCTGCCAGCGGCATCGGAGTGGTTTTTGCGATTTCCGGTTTATTGGGTTTTGGTCTTGGCCCGGTAATTAGTGCCTACCTAGCGCTTAGCAATGGTCCGCAGTTGGTGATGACTGCTTTGGGCGGCACTGGCACCATCTTCCTCGGCTTGTCAGCGTACGCCTTGGTAACGCGTCGGGATTTCAGCTTCATGGGCGGCTTCCTGTTCGTTGGCCTGCTCGTCGTCCTGGGTGCCGCGTTATTGAATATCTTCCTGGCGATTCCAGCCGTTGGCCTGGCCATGTCAGCCGTGGTTGTCCTGCTTATGAGCGGCTTCATCTTGTACGACACGAGCCGTATGGTGCACGGCGGAGAGACCAACTACTTGCTTGCAACAGTGAGTCTATATCTGAACATTCTGAATCTATTCACCAGTTTGTTGCATTTGTTAGGGTTGTCGAGAGACGACTAACGAAGGTACGCACGTTTCTACCAGGCGAGACAAGCGGCCCTTTGGGGCCGTTTGTTTTTGTGGAATGGGAGAGTCTTGTAATGGAAATGTGGATGAAAATTCTAAGCGCGTTGTTTTTAGGTCTAATGCTCATTGCGCTGCTGCCGCGAGCCAAGGCAATGATGGAAACCAGTCCCAACGCAGGGCCCGGCGATTGGCGATCCGCCCTCCTCCCGATCGCAGCCGTGATCGGCTTCGTTATCTTCTTAATGGCGGTGGTCTAGGGTTTCACCAAGGTCGCGATCCCGCCCATGTAAGGACGTAGCGCTGGGGGGATCGTGATACTGCCATCGGCTTTCTGGAAATTCTCTAGCAACGCGACCAAGGTTCGCCCCACGGCAAGTCCTGATCCATTCAAGGTGTGCAATAGCTCCGGCTTTCCAGTTGCGGGATTGCGCCAGCGTGCCTTAAGCCGGCGTGCCTGGAAGTCACCGAAATTGCTGCATGAGGAGATTTCGCGATAGGTATTCTGCGACGGCAGCCAGACCTCGATATCGTAGGTTTTCGTCGCTGCGAACCCCATGTCACCGCTCGACAGGGCCATGGTTCGATACGGCAACTCGAGCTTCTGCAAGATTGCCTCGGCGTGTGCCGTCAGCGCCTCCAGCTGCACAAAAGACTCGCTGGGCGACACGAGCTGGACAAGTTCTACTTTCTCAAACTGATGTTGCCGGATCATCCCGCGGGTATCGCGGCCATACGAACCCGCTTCGCTGCGAAAACAGGGCGTATGACACACATATTTCAGGGGCAGTTCGTCCGCTGCATAGATCGCGTCGCGCGCCAGATTGGTCACCGGCACTTCTGCCGTCGGAATCAAAAAAAATCCCTGTTGGGGAATTTCGAATAAGTCATCCTTGAATTTCGGTAGTTGGCCGGTACCCCGCAGGCTGTCGGCATTGACTAAAAACGGTACATACACTTCGCGGTAGCCGTGAAGCTCCGCGTGCGTATCAAGCATGAACTGTGTTAACGCGCGTTGCAGTCGTGCAAACATCCCAGAGAGTACAACGAAGCGGCCACTCGCGATCGTGGCAGCCGCTTCAAAATCCATCGCGCGGTGCAGCTGGCCTAAATCAACATGATCACGCGGTGTGAACTCAAAGGTCGGCAACAATCCCCAGCGTCGCACCTCGACATTGGAATGTTCATCGTCACCGATCGGGACCGACTCATGGGGAATGTTCGGGATCCCTAGCAAGAACGTTTCAAACTCGGCTTGTAGCGCTGCAAGCGCTGTCTCTGCTGCTTTGAGGCGCAGCCCGTCATCCGCCACAGCCGCTAGCAGCGGTTCTACCGCCTCTCCGCGTGCCTTCGCAGCACCTATCTCCTTACTACGCTGATTGCGCTGGGTCTGAAGCTCTTGCGCCTGCACCTGCAATTGTTTGCGCCGGCTTTCAAGTGCGTCATAGGTCGGTAGATCGAACTGGTAGCCACGATTCGCGAGTGCGCGCGCAATGGCCTGTGGGTCTGCACGCAATAAATGGGGATCGAGCATGGCTGAAGTTTTCTGCTGTTGAGCTCAGTGAGGAAGCGGGAATTATAACGACAGACGCCGCACTGTGCCGCGCTAACGAACGACTTGCATACCAACCGCACAGCAGCCGAGACTTAAGCCTACATTGAGGCCGATGTTGAGAAGGGCTTTCCAAACGCCGGCGGTCTGTAACAACGCGAGAGTGTCCAGCGAAAACGTCGAAAAAGTAGTGAACGCTCCGAGAAATCCAACGAGTCCGAAAGCCTGAAGAAGCAGGTTATCCGGCCAGCGTTGCGCGCAGCACACCACCAAGACTCCGGCGACAAATGAACCGAGCGCGTTCACGAATAAGGTCGCTACCGGAAACGAGGCACCGGTAAGCGCCAGCACCTCCCGATAAACGCCAAATCGCGCCAGCGCACCCAATGCGCCCCCGGCGGTTATGCATAGTAGCGAGTTAATGGAGGTCATCAGCCGTGTCATCCGAATCAGGTGTTCATGTGCGCTTGACGTTGCCGCGCAAGCGTCGCAGTTTTTCCGCGATTTGAATTTCAAGTCCGCGTTCAACTGGCTCGTAGAAGACGCGTTCACCTAATTGATGCGGAAAATAATGCTGCCCCGCCGCGTGCCCGCCGGGTTCATCGTGATCGTAACGATACTCCGCACCGTGCTTGAGATCCTTGGCCAGCTTAGTCGGTGCGTTACGTAGGTGCTCGGGCACCGGCAGTGATCCATTCTCGGCGACCAACCGACGAGCAGCGCCAAACGCTGAGTACACGGCGTTACTCTTCGCGGAACACGCGCAGAAAACAATGGCTTGCGCAATAGCCAATTCGCCCTCAGGAGAGCCCAGGCGCTCGAACGTCTCCCACGCGTCCAACGTTAAACGCAACGCGCGCGGATCTGCGTTGCCGATATCTTCCGCCGCAATCCGTACCACACGGCGCGCTATGTAGAGAGGATCGCAACCACCATCCAGCATTCGCGCATACCAATACAGTGCCGCATCCGGGTTTGAGCCGCGGACCGATTTATGCAGCGCCGAGATTTGGTCGTAGAACTCATCACCACCGCGATCAAACCTGCGCAGGCCGCCGCCCGTGGTGACCGCGGTCACCACCGCGAGATCGAGAGGTGACTCGCCTGCTAATTCGAGCGCGAGTTCCAGCAGGTTTAGTGCACGACGCGCGTCGCCATCCGCCGCTTGTGCCAAGCGCGCACGAGCCGCGGGATCTAACATGACTGCGGCGACGTTCGTTGGCGCGGCAGCCGCACGATCAAGCAATTGCTCGATCGCGGTCTGCTCCAACGGCTTTAAGACATAGACTCGTAAGCGCGACAACAACGCATTATTGAGCTCGAACGCCGGGTTCTCCGTGGTTGCACCGACAAAGGTGATGGTACCGGCTTCAATATGCGGTAAAAACGCGTCCTGCTGCGCTTTGTTAAAGCGATGAACTTCATCCACAAACACGACTGTGCGGCGACCGTCCTCGCGCGCTATGAGGTTGGCATGCTCCACCGCCGCCCGAATTTCCTTGATGCCGCTTAAAACCGCCGAGACTTCCACAAAGGCGGCGGCGGTGGAACGTGCAATCAATTTCGCAATAGTCGTTTTCCCAGTCCCTGGTGGCCCCCACAGCACCAACGAATGCACGACGCCACTGTCGAGCGCATGGCGCAACGGCTTTCCCGGCGCCAGCAAGTGATCCTGGCCGACGACTTCAGCGACCGTTTGCGGGCGCAGTAGCGCCGCGAGCGGCTGTTGCTGAGCGGTGTTGGAAGATCGCATCGTCAACTCAAGCCGCGTTCCGACGTCTAATCGGTCTCGATGCCTGTGCCGCGTACGACGTCGACATCGGGCGGTGGTGAAAACGTGAACAGTGACGCCGCGAGTGCCGGATTACGCCGCAGGTTCGAAAAGCGTAGTTCAGTGATTTGTCCGAGATTATCCAGGAGGCGAATTCCGGCGAGTGTTTCCGCGCGTAACCCTAATTCGACCGCAGCGTACTGCTGAGCAGCGGCTTTCGGTGTTAATTTCAGCCACTCGGCACCCTCCCGCTCACCGAGCTCGGCGGTATCGTAAGTGGCATCAATATCCGTGTCCTCGCCCAGCAGTTGCGCCGCGGACCCGGCAGCCGAAGACTCTACGGCATTAATGGTGACCTGGGCCAAGTCGGCGTCATACAACCAAAGCGTCTTACCATCCGACACGATCGATTGCCGATACGGCTGCTGGTACTCCCAGGAAAACTTGCCGGGCCGCGCGATACTCACGATTCCGGCAGCGCTTTCCAGCAATTCGCCGGTTTCGTCATAAACACGCTGCTCGAAGTCGGCGCTGAAAGTTGCAAGCCCGTGCAGAAAGTGATCGAGGCGGTTGCGCGTATTCGGGGGTGGCTCGGTTTGCGCCCAGCTAGTAGTCGCAAGAAGCAGTAAACTCAGGACAAGCGGTGTAACACGATATTTTCGATGGCGATGGCTAGCGAACATTGCGGGCTCCGAGCTGAAAGCGTTGAACCGCGTCCGCCTCGCGCATTAATCCTCGCGATGCCTGCGGGCGAATGCTTGACGGCCAGAATACCGTGATGATGCTGAAAGATCAGCCGCGAGGCGGCGGCGGTGCGAGGACTTCACGCGAACCGTTGGATTGTAACTGGCCGACAACGCCAGCGCGCTCCATCTCTTCCACCATACGCGCGGCCCGGTTGTAGCCGATCTTCAGTCGTCGCTGAATTCCAGACACTGACGCGCGACGCGATTCTGTCACGATACACACGGCTTGATCGTACAATTCATCGCCCTCGCCCTCGTCGCTTTCTTCGCTCTCGCCAAAACCATCCCCCGTGCTGAAATCGAGACCAGGATTCACAATTTCGGAGACGTATTCCGGGGTTCCGATCGCCTTGAGTTGCTCGACCACTTTATGGACCTCTTGGTCCGAGACAAACGCACCATGTATGCGCTGCGGTGTCGCGGTCCCCGGCGGTAGGTAGAGCATATCTCCGTGCCCTAGCAGATTCTCAGCACCCATCTGATCAAGGATTGTGCGTGAGTCAATACGCGAAGAAACTTGAAAAGCAATTCGGGTTGGAATGTTGGCTTTGATTAGACCGGTGATAACGTCTACCGAAGGCCTTTGCGTTGCGAGAATCAGATGAATGCCTGCCGCGCGGGCCTTTTGTGCCAAACGTGCAATTAACTCCTCCACTTTTTTGCCGACGGTCATCATCATATCGGCGAGCTCATCGACGATAACGACAACGTAGGGCAAAGCGCCAAGGGCCGGTGCGCCAGCTTCGGACTCCGGCTCATCAAACAACGGATCCAGGATCGGTTTGCCAGCGGCGATCGCATCACTTACTTTGCGGTTATAGCCCCCGATATTGCGGACTCCAAGCGCTGACATCAGTCGATATCTCCGCTCCATTTCTCCCACACACCAACGCAGCGCGTTCGCAGCCTCTTTCATGTCAGTGACCACCGGCGCTAGTAAGCCCGGAATCCCTTCGTAAACCGAAAGTTCGAGCATTTTCGGGTCGATCATGATCAGGCGAACATCGTTTGCTGTCGCCTTATAAAGCAGGCTTAAAATCATCGCATTCAGCGCGACTGATTTTCCCGAGCCAGTGGTCCCCGCAACCAATAAGTGCGGCATGCGTGCGAGGTCAACGACCACCGGTTTACCCGCGATGTCTTTGCCAAGCGCGAGGGTGAGCGGGCTTTCGCTTTCCTCGTATTCGCGCGCTTTCAGTACTTCGCTCAGACTGACGATCTCGCGGCGTTCATTCGGGATCTCAAGACCGATCACCGCCTTACCTGGAATCACTTCAACCACTCGGACGCTCACGGTAGACAGTGATCGCGCCAAATCTTTCGACAGGCCGGTAATTCGACTCGCCTTGATCCCTGGTGCCAGCATTAACTCGAAGCGCGTAATGACGGGGCCGGGCACAATAGCGACCACCTCCACGTCGATCCCGAAATCCTTGAGCTTGAGTTCCACCAGACGCGAAATGGCTTCGAGCGCCTCCGTCGAGTAACCCGCGCCGCTTTGGCGAGGTTCATCGAGCAGGCTAAGCGTGGGCAACGCGCTTTCGACAGGTTCCTGGAACAAAAACTTCTGCTTCTCCTTTTCCGGGCGCTCGCTTTGAATGAACTCGACGATATGGGGTTCAATTCGAAGGGGCGCGCGCGCTTCCTGTTTCAACGTGTCCTCAAACAGCAGTTGTGCGCGATCACGGCGAGCCCGTAGACCTTGGAAGTAATCCAGAATCCAGTCCGACACGAGCAAGGCATGGGCATGACCGCGTAGTGTCCAGTGCCCAACGGCATCCATGACTCGCAACCACGACAACCCTGAAAACAACGTTACGCCAGCCAAGAAACCCGCCAGCATGAGGAGCACCCCACCCAGATGGCCACAGGTGTTAACCGTTAGGTGGCCGACTAAATCGCCCAGCACTCCGCCCCCCAGGGAGGGTGCAACTGGGGCGAGTCGGTCAGTTCGCACCCACATCAGGGCGCAACCAGCAAACAAGGTCAAAACAAAGCCGGTTGTGCGCACCGAGAGGATTGGGTAATCGATCCAGGCCCTTTGTTGCCGTTCCCGATAGAGCAACCAACCGCTATATCCGGTCATCGCGGGAAACACATAAGCGAAGCGGCCACACACATAGAACAGGATATCGGCCAACCAAGCGCCTGCGATGCCTCCACTATTCAGGATTCCGTAGCCGTTCGCCCCTGTATGCGACCAACCCGGATCTGTCTGGTGATGCGTTGCAAGCGCAACCAACACGAATACTGCCACCCCACCAAATGCGATGAAGGCACCTTCGCGAACGCGTTGCCAAAGTTGTAACGGTAATGACTCACCGTCGAAGCTCGTCGATCTCCGGACTGCCTGTGCCATCTCTCCCCACCTTATGCTTAAAGAAGTTTAATAGGGTTCACTAGATAACATCATGTTATTTATTAATATAATGATGATACTTAGTTAATTATATGAAGACTAGAGAGAAAGTTGAATTTAAGTGTTTTCTCATTAAAATTTTTAATCCTTTGAATTTTAATAATTAAGTACCCGTAACTTAAAGTATTTATTCTATTAAAATAACCATCACTGCTAACTCTCTAACCTATTATTTTTTGGAAATAATTAGAAGTCTCGCGCGAAAGAAGCGGTACTTCATAACGGATGTCCAGCTTGGGACGTGATGGAAGCAGATTCTTAGACTTCTTCGCTGGCTGAGGCGCACTACCTCTGAGGGTTCCGAGGCGCGGGCGCATCACAGGTCGGTAGCTACGTCGGGGTCGACTTCCCCTATGGGTAACCGCGGGCTCGCGACGGTGGATTCCTCGAGCTTCCCGACACTGTCATTTCACGGTGATTTCGGAGCCGGAATTAAGATCACCGGCGAAACGAATAGAACGAATAGCAGGCGGTAACTCGTGGGTGCTATCGAGCAATCGAACGGAAGGCAGCAGGCGGGCATGTGCTAGGATTGCCCTCCTCCCGGCATGCCGACAAGTCCCCATGAAGAGCAAAAACACCTACCGAGTAACGTTCCACAATCAGGGTAAGGTTTACGAGATCTATGCACGCAACGTGAATCAAGGCGGCTTGCTCGGATTTGTTGAAGTCGAGGAAATCGTGTTTGGCGAAAAAAGCACGGTGGTAGTCGACCCGACCGAAGAAAGCCTTAAAACCGAGTTCGCTGGGGTAAGCCGCACTTATCTGCCAATGCACTCGGTCATCCGCATCGACGTCGTCGAAAAACTCGGCAACAGCAAGGTCACGGAAGCCACGAACCGTGGCGAAAAGGTCACACCGTTTCCCGGCTTTACCCATAGCCCAGATCCTCACCGCCCCTGAATGTGCACGTGACAATCTGCGCTGCAGTGCTCCTCGCAGCGTTAACCCCAGCCGCCATGGCTGCTTGGACGGTTCGCGAGCGCGACACCACCGACCGCGGCGGTGACTTACCGGTCGCAATCGCCAGTGAGCCCGCTGCGGCGGTTGAAGTACAGCTTGCAAGTGACACTACGATATGGCTCGACGTAACGTTGGCGGATGGCGCAGGAAATCAATTTGGGCCTGGCTGCCCGACCGTGCAGATTGATCAACGACTTCCCTTGCTCGGCCCCGCCGTGGGTCGCGATTGCACCGTCACCGCCTCACGCGCTTCCTTCCGCATTGGTCAGCGAAACCAAGATCGTGTCCGCTCCCGTTTTATGCACGGTCTCATTAATGGTACTCAGCTAGCGCTCCGCTATCAGACCCCGGACGGTCGCTACGTGGAACTGGTTTTTCCGCTCGTGCGTTCCAAGCAAGCGGTAAAAGCCGCGCTTGGTGGCCTACTAATTAGACCCGACTAACTCGCTTTGACCACGAAGATTTTGTCGTGAACATTGTTTCAGTAAGCGCGCTGCAGAAGATCCCGGCGGCGAAGTGGGATTTTCTCTCGGGCAGTCGCGACCCGTTTCTAAGCCATGGCGTTCTCGCGGGAATGGAAATGCATGGCTGCTTGGAAGGACACGGTTGGTATCCAGCGCATTTGCTGGCTTACGAAAACTCTGAACTGGTAGGCGCGTTACCGCTTTACCTGCGCGATAATTCGTATGGAGAATTCGTCTTTGATTGGGCTTGGGCCGAAGCCTACCAACGCGCAGGGGGCCGGTACTATCCAAAGTTAGTCTCCGCGGTGCCGTTCACTCCGGTCAGCGGGCCCCGTCTCCTAGTCGCGGAGACTTATTCCGACACCGACGCGATTGCCCAGGCACTGATATCGGTGGCACTGGAAACTGCGCGCGAGCACGCGCTTTCTTCCTGGCACTGCCTATTTCCAAGCGCCGAGCAGTTACCCTTTTTTTCCCACCCCGAGCTGATAGTTCGCGAGGGTTGCCAATATCACTGGATTAATCAGGGCTACGCGAGCTTCGACGATTTTTTAGCGACCCTCAATTCCAAGCGCCGCAAGGAAATTCGCCGGGAACGACGAGAATTCGTGGATCTCAACCTGCAGTTCGAAGTCCTCGAAGGCAGTGCAATCACAGCAAAACACTGGGCGGTCTTTTACAAGTTTTATTGCGATACCTTTGATCGCAAATGGGGCAGCCCGCGCCTGACCGAGGCGTATTTTAATCATTTAAGCGAAAACAACTTCCCAACCCCCGTGTTGTTCCTCGCTAAAGACGGCAACGACTATGTCGCTGGCGCCTTCGCGCTGCGCGGACCAGACACACTCTACGGTCGCCACTGGGGCTGTCGCGGCTACATTAAAAATCTGCATTTCGAATTGTGTTACTACCGCACGATTGAATACTGCATCGAACACGGACTTACGCGACTGGACGCTGGTGCCCAGGGCGAACATAAAATTCCGCGCGGCTTCACCTCGCAGAAGACGTGGTCACTACATTGGATTCGTGATCCTGGATTTCGGCGCGCAGTGGCGGATTTTTGTCGACGCGAGCAAGGCCATATCGCTGATCACATCGAAGCCGTTGACGCGCATTCGGCGTACCGCATAGCACATGAACCCTCGTGAGCGCGCGGTGCTGAACCTGGACGATTCGCCCTCTTATTTTTGCATTGCGACCCAAACGTGGTCACCGACCCTGCCTTCTGCAGAGTTGGCGTTGGAGGAACCGAACGGGCTCGTGGCAATGGGTGGGTCGCTCGCCCCGGCTGCCCTGCTGGCGGCCTACCGCCACGGGATCTTTCCGTGGTATTGCGCGGGCCAACCGACTCTCTGGTGGTCGCCCAACCCACGCGCGGTGTTGCGGCCAGAAGAATTTCACGTCTCGCGAAGTTTGCGTCGCTGTCTGCGGCGACCGTGGCGGATTACCCTTGATGTCGACTTTGCCCAAGTCCTACAAGCGTGTGCTGTGCCGCGCTCCCACGAGGCGGGCACCTGGCTTAGCGCTGAAATGCAGGCCGCCTACCTCGAACTGCATCGCGCGGGGCACGCGCACTCGCTAGAATGCTGGCTTGATGATCACCTGGTCGGCGGGATCTACGGCGTGGCAATTGGTCAGCTTTTTTTCGGCGAATCGATGTTTAGCCGTATCAATAACGGCTCTAAGGTCGCGTTGTACGCGTTGTGCCGACGTCTCGTGGCTTGGGGCTATCACTTACTCGACTGCCAGGTACCGAACCCGCATCTGGTGAGTCTCGGCATGACCTTACTTTCCCGGGATCAGTTTACCTTGGCACTGGACTACGGAGACGCGAAGCCCAGTACCGAAGCCTGGTTCGAACCATCCTCCCCAGCACGCCCATGACTCAGCCACCGCGCCCCGGTATCGGGTTTTTCCTTACCCCGCCGCATAAATGTGGGTATCTGCCCGATCGCAGCGCGGTGACGATTTTTGTTGATCCCCGACAGCGCCCTACGGTTGCCGCGTATTCCGCGCTATCGCTCCACGGATTTCGACGCAGCGGTGACCACGTCTATCGCCCGCAATGTCCAGGGTGCAATGCCTGCATACCGGTCCGTATTCCAGTCAACGAATTCGAACCTCGAAGATCACAATTAAGGACGTTGCGGCTAAATAAGGACGTGGTATTAATCCCCAAGAAGCCGAGCTTTCAGCGTGAGCACTATGCCCTGTATCAAGCCTATTTAGCCCACCGACACCCAGGCGGGAGCATGGAAAACCCGGACCCAAACAGCTATTTAGAGTTTCTAACCGCGCAGTGGTCCGACACGACTTTCTACGAGTTCCGTGCCGCGAATCGGCTGCTCGCGGTCGCGGTGGTAGATCATCTCGACGACGGGATCTCCGCTGTTTATACGTTCTTCGATCCGAACGAGCCCCGACGCAGCCTTGGCCGCTTGGCAATCCTCAAGGAAATTGAAATTGCGCGTGCGCTTCAAGTCCGCTGGCTATACCTCGGCTATTGGATCTCGGACTGTCAGAAGATGTCCTACAAAACTGAATACAGCCCGCTCGAGTACTTTCGCGCTGGCGAATGGTGGCGCGACTTGGAATAACTCAGCAGTACATTCCAATCGAGGTATGAGTCTGAAGGGTTGAAGTTGAGTCTGGGCTTAGGCGGCTGCTTTCGGTCGATTAGGAATAGATTTAAAAAGAATTTCCCGGGCCTTGTTAAGGTGCTCGGCAGCCGCATTGTCACTCATTGCAAA
>SHZM01000008.1 GCA_009692265.1 Gammaproteobacteria bacterium | reverse complement strand
GGTGGTGCGCACGATCACCGCCGCAGGCGGCAGCGCGGAGTCGGTACTAACCGACGCGACCAGTGAAACCGACGTCTTCCGTTTATTCGATCGAGCGATGTCACCCGGACCCGCCCGCGATCCCGCCGATTTAATTGTATTCAATGCCGAGAATAATCAAGTTATCGACTTCCGCAGCTTGAGCGCCGCGCAATTTGAAGACTTCTGGCGAGTAGGGTGTTTTGCCGGTTTTCTCGTCGGTCGCGAAGCCGCCAAGCGCCTCATGCCGCTGGAGCGCGGCACAATTTTGTTTACCGGCGCGTCCGGAAGTTTGCGCGGCAAGCCACGATTCGCCCATTTTGCAGCCGCCAAAGCCGGATTGCGAATGGTTGCGCAAAGCATGGCGCAAGAATTCGGGCCGCAGGGCTTGCACGTAGCACACATCGTGATAGATGGAGGCGTCGACGGCGAGCGCCTGCGCAGCCGCATCCCCGAGATGGTCACGCGCTTGGGGACTGATGGACTTCTAAACGTTGACGCTATCGCCGAAAACTACTGGCGTTTGCATCAACAACATCCTTCGGCCTGGACCCATGAACTCGATCTGCGCCCGTTCAAGGAAGCGTTTTGAGGGGCTTTTAACGCTAGTCGTTGCGCCTACGGCCTCGCCCTTACGCCGCAAACAGCCTCTTCTTCGCTTCGATAACGCGCTCGCAATGCCGGGTCTCCTCTCGACCATTCAGGCGATAGAGCTGGGCGACTTCGGCATTCGGTTCAGCATCCGCCCATTGCTGATAAACCAGGTCGCCGTCGATCTCGCCTTGTTCGAGCATCGATAACAACTCATCGTTGGCCGGGACTTCGCTGGGTGCTAACGCCATGAACGGATTGTCTTCGTTGCTCGGCAACACAAAGTCTTCGCCACTCTTAAGCCGGATCGCCTTAAGCAGACGATGCGCATGCCCCCGCTCCTCCTGTCCGTTTCGGGTCAGTAGGGCTTTAGCTTCTGCATCTTTCACGCCGCTGGCCAGCAGCTGGTAGAACACCTCGCCGTAGCACTCGATCATCGCAAGCACTTTGAGATCTTCGACCGACAAGGTTTGCCGGGTTTTGAGATAGCCGAAGGCTTCAAAGGCGTCTTTCGGATATTCGGCCGGAAGCGTAGTCATAAGGGGGCTCCTTTGTTGAACGGTGAAAAGGGACCCCAACAGTACGTCGGAACGTAATAACCGACAAGCCCGCCCAAGGGTCTGACAGGTTCCGCCTGCCCCTGTAAAAAGCAGTGGATCGCCGGGCGGCGGGAACGTCATACTCCCGGCTAGCATGCGTCGCACGTAGCGCCGCGAACCCAACAACCCCCGGCAACAAGATCACGAGAGAACCCGCAATGAAATTTGGCAAACTTGGTGTATTTACTTTTACCGACGCGATGCAAGGCCCCGAACTGGCTGATCTCGCCCGCCGCGTCGAAGCCCTAGGCTATTCCACCCTGTGGTATCCCGAAGCCTTCAACTACGAGACCTTCGCGATCGGTGGCTATCTGCTCAGTCACAGCAAAAATCTTATTGTCGCCAGCGGCATCGCCAACATTTACGCGCGCGATCCCGCCGCTTCGGCGATGGGACACAACAGCTTGAATGCATTGTATGGCGGCCGTTTTGTGCTAGGCCTGGGCGTCTCGCATGCCCCGCTGGTTTCTGATCTGCGCGGCCACCAATACAAGCAACCGGTCGCGACCATGCGTAAATACTTGGACGACATGGATAGTGCATGGAAGGCCATGAATAGCACCCCTGCCTCCAAACAGCTGGTCCTGGCAGCGCTTGGACCCAATATGTCCAAGCTTTCCGCTGAGCGGACCTTGGGCGCGTTCCCCTACAACATCACGCCCGAGCAGGCGGCGATTTCTCGCGCGAACATGGGACCCAAAGCCGCAGTAATCTGTGAGCAGAAAGTGTGCCTGACTACTGATCCGGTGGTAGCCCGCAAAGCAGCCCGCGGCGCATTAGGCGTCTATCTGCCGTTGCCGAACTATTACCAGAACTGGTTCCGACTCGGCTTCAATGAAAGCGATCTAAAAGATGGCGGCAGCGATCGCTTGATGGATGCGATGGTGTTTTGGGGCAGTGCGGAGCAAATCAAGGCGAAGCTGCGACAATACTTCGACAAGGGCGCGGACCAAGTGGTATTGCAGCCGATTCGTCCGGACGGCGCCGTAGGTCCTGATTGGGCCGCGCTCGAAGCTTTAGCCTCGGTGGCGTAGTAAATATTTTAGTCTGGGAGCGACAGCATGAGCGACATTCGATCTTTCAAATTTGATGTTCCACAAGCCGAACTCGACGATTTAAAACGTCGCCTCGCCGCTACGCGTTGGCCGGATCGCGAAACACCGAGCGATTGGAGTCAAGGGATCCCACTCTCGTATCTAAAGACAGTCGTTGATTACTGGCTGCATCAGTACGATTGGCGTCGCTGCGAACAGCGCTTGAATTCACATCCGCAATTCATCACTGAAATCGACGGCCTCGATTTTCAATTCATGCATGTGCGCTCCCCGCACGCGCAAGCGATGCCGTTAGTAATGACCCACGGGTGGCCGGGCTCGGTGTTGGAGTTCATGGACGTCATCGGGCCGCTCACGAATCCGACCGCGCACGGCGGTGATGCGCGCGATGCGTTTCATCTCGTCTGCCCCACCCTTCCCGGCTTCGGTTACTCCGGCAAACCTACCGCGCCAGGGTGGACCCTAGATCGCATCGGCAAAGCCTGGGGGCAATTGATGGCGCGGCTCGGGTATGACCGGTATTTCGCACAGGGCGGCGATTGGGGCTCGGCGGTCACTCACAGCATTGGGATGACCGAGACACAACACTGCGTGGGTATTCACTCCAACATGCCACTTCTAAGCCCGGGCGCGGCCGCGATGGAGAACCTAACCGATCTAGAAAAAAGCGCGGTCGCCGGATCCCAAAAATATTGGGAGTGGGATTCCGGATATTCAAAGGAACAAAGTACGCGCCCGCAGACGATTGGCTACAGCCTGGTCGATTCGCCAGTCGGTCAAGCCGCCTGGATCCTGGAAAAATTTTGGTGTTGGACTGATTGCCAAGGCCACCCTGAGAACGCGGTCAAACGCGATGAATTACTCGACAACGTGATGTTGTATTGGTTACCCGGAGTCGGCGCATCGTCAGCCCGCATGTACTGGGAGAATTTTTCGGTGCTGACCAAACCTAAGCCCCAGATTCACCTGCCGGTCGGAGCTAGTATTTTTCCGCATGAAATCTTTCGCGCCTCCCACCGCTGGTGCGAAGAGCGCTACACCAACCTCGTGCACTACAACGTGCTCGACAAAGGTGGCCATTTCGCGGCGATGGAACAACCAGTGCTGTTCGTC
This sequence comes from Gammaproteobacteria bacterium, assembly GCA_009692265.1. Classification (GTDB taxonomy): domain Bacteria; phylum Pseudomonadota; class Gammaproteobacteria; genus CAIKBL01. Next base: position 75,253 of record SHZM01000008.1, on the reverse strand, counting down.
AACGAAGTGAGGACGGCATTTCGGCAGATGCGGTGACGTTCGGCGACGTGAGATAAACCGAGCAGGCAGCGGGGGTCACCCTCAAGACTCTCACCCGTGGCGGTCGCGCACTTGATCACCTAATCGCCGAGGCACGCAACGTCGCGAAACTCGATCACCCGGGTATCGTTCCGCTCTATGAGATCGATGTCGCGGGCGATGTCCCGTACTTGATCTACCAGTTTGCGGAAGGCCAGCCACTCACCAAGATGCTCGAAACGGCCGATCGGGCACCGGTCCATAAAATCGCACACTTAATGGTCGAAGTCCTAGACGCAATCGCCTACGCCCATGGACAAGGGATCCTGCACCGGGATCTGAGCCCAGCCAATATCATGATCGATGCGAAAGGGCGTCCACGCATTCTCGATTTCGGAGTGTCCACGGTGCTGAACGCCCCAACCACGAACAATGATCCGGTCGGCACCGCGCACTACATGCCGCCCGAGTGCGTTTTGAACGGGCCGATCGGCGTGCACTCAGACCTCTACTCCATCGGAGTGATTCTGCATGAACTGCTAACCGGTCGACGCCTGTTCACGGCGGATTCGACCATGGCGGTGATTTACAAAGTACTCAACGACAAAATCCCGCCGCCTTCGGCATTCAACGCCACCGTCGACAAGCCGCTCGATGACATCGTGCTCAAGGCAATCGAACGGGACCCGGGACAGCGGTTCGCGACAGCGCAGGCGATGAAAGAGGCGTTGGAACAGTACTTGAAATCGGACGAAGCGCAGAAATCCGCCCCATCCCAAACCGACGCACTCGAGTTCCTGATGCGCCGCATGGCACGCAAACCGGACTTCCCCGCCGTGTCGCAGTTGATCGCCGAAATCAACAATAAATCCGGCCGCCCCGAAAGTGATGACGCCAACGAACTGACCAATGTCATTTTGAAAGACTACGCACTGACCACCAAACTGCTAAAACTCGTTAACTCCGCGGTCTACGGCCAGTACGACGGGACCATTACGACTGTTAGTCGTGCGGTATTGATCCTCGGCTTCGATGCTATTCGTACCGCCGCGCTCAGCATCGCAATTTTCGAACATCTCAAAAGCGGTACGCAGGCTGATGCGATGAAGGACGCTGCCTGCGGCTCGTTTCTGAATGCGGTGTTGGCGAAAGATTTGGGTGGCTCGACACCCGGCGTTAACGCCGAAGAAGCATTCATCGGAGCGATGTTTCATCGCTTGGGGCGGCATCTTGCTATTTATTATTTTCCGGAAGAGTTCGAGGAAATCAAAACGCAGGTAGCCCAGCGCGGCCAACCTGAGTCGGTGGTCGCGCGTGAAGTACTAGGCACCGGCTATGCCGAGTTTGGAATGGCGGTAGCCAAGCAATGGAATTTCCCCGAAAAGCTGAAGCTCGCGATGAAGCCGCCACGCGCCGGGAAAATTCCGGCGGCCAGTTCGTCGATGCAGCTGGGCGCGCAGATCGCGGTGCTCGCCAACGAAGTCGCCGAGTGCATTGCGCTATCAACAGATGAACAGGACACAGATCAGCGCCTTCGTCGAATTAGTGAACGTTACGACGCGTGCATCAAGGTAACCGCGCCGCAGTTACGCGAATCCGTCGCAAAAGCAGTCGACGCGACGCGTATTTACGCCACGCTGCTCACAGTCGATGTACAGAGTAGTAATTTCTTCAAGCGCGTGGTCAATCGCCTCAAGGGTGACCCGAATACCAACTCCATAACTACTAAGACGTCGCAAGAGTCCGCGGCGCATGATCCAGCGACGCCACCCGAATCCTCGGTTGACGACCGCCGATCGATCCTCGTCAACGCAGTTACCGACATCACTAACGCGCTTATCGAGGAGACCCCGGTCACTCAAATATTCAACATAGTGCTTGAAGCGTTCTATCGCGGCATCGGGTTCACCCGCGTGATGTTGTTATTGCGCGATCCAAAAAAACATTCGATGCAGGCACGCCTTGGTCTCGGCCATAATGCCGCGGACATGGTGCCAAAGTTCTCCTTCAAGGTGGACGATGCGTTCGACATTTTCAACGTGAGCGTGCGCAAAGGCTGCGAATTCGTGGTGCTGGACGTCGACAGCGAGCAGTATCAAACGCGGGTTCCTGCGTGGTGTCGAACCCTCGCCAACCCTCACTCCATTCTGCTGTTCCCATTGCTCGCGAATAAGGCCTGCATTGGTCTTCTTTATGCCGATAAAGTCGACGAACAAGTGCAATTCAGCGTGCAGGAGCTCAAGTTACTCAACACCCTTATCAAACAAACTTCGCTCGCGTTCAGTCGGCGGCGCTAAGGACGGCGGGGTGTGCGCCCCGAACGCGTTATTTCGGCGCGCCATCAAAGAAATCGACTATTCCGGTTTCCAGCGAATACTCCGCCCCGACTACTAGGAGCCCTTCCTTTTGTATGAGCTGCTCCAGGATTTCGGAACCGTGTCGCAGATGATTCGCCGAGGCGCGAATGTTGGCACGCACTGCCTCGTGCACAAGCGCTTCGGAATCATGACTGAGTTCGGTTTTGATTAACGATTCGATCGAGGGTCGGATTCGGTCAACGATGGCGCGCAGGTTGCGCGACTGTTCGTTTGATTGACGTCCCATCTCCTCCAAGGTCGCTAGAATCGCGCCACAGTTTGAGTGACCGAGCACCACCACGAGCCTGGTGCAAAACCGCGAGGCGGCAAATTCGACGCTACCAACCTGGGACGGCGCGACGATATTGCCGGCGACTCGGATCACGAAGAGATCACCCAGGCCTTGATCAAACACAATCTCCGCCGGGACGCGAGAATCCGAGCAGCCGAGAATGATCGCGAACGGTTCCTGGCTCACGGTTAATGCGCGGCGACGCGTTTCGCTAGTCAAGATATCGCGGTCTCTCAAATCGTCGGCAAACCGGCGATTCCCCTCGCGTAACCGCGACAATGCTTCTTGCGCCGGAATCATCGTTCACCCCCGGTCCAACTAGGATAATCGCGCATTACACCAAGTCCTCCTCTAGTATTTCGTCCTTCAGGGTCAGTGGCACCTCGTCCTCGGGCAAGAACCCGCCAGCCTGCATCGCCCACATCCGAGCATAGTGACCTTCGCGAGCGAGGAGTTCCACGTGCGAACCGTCTTCCACGATCCGTCCCTCGTGAAAAACGACAATTCGATCCAGATGCGCGAGCGTCGAGAGGCGATGGGCGATCACGACGACCGTTTTGTTTTTCATTAAATCAGCCAGGCTTTCCTGGATGTAGTGCTCGGTCACGGAATCCAGCGAGCTCGTCGCCTCATCGAGCAGCAGGATGGGAGAATCCTTCAAGATTGCGCGTGCCAGCGCGATCCGTTGGCGTTGCCCCCCTGAGAGCTTGACCCCCCGCTCGCCTACCAAGGATTGATACTGCTCCTCGGTCTGCAAAATGAATTCATGCGCGTGAGCACGGTGCGCGGCCGCGATGACTTCGTCATCGGTGGCGTCGAGCCGGCCATACCGCACATTGTCTATCAGGCTACGATGAAACAGCATCGGGTCCTGCGGGATCATCGCGATCGCCGCGCGCAGGCTTTCCTGGGTCACGGCTTGAGTATCCTGCCCGTCGATCAGGATCCGCCCACCCTGCGGTTCAAACAGACGCAAGATTAAGTTGAGCAATGTACTCTTGCCGGAACCGGAGAATCCCACTAGTCCAAGTTTCTGGCCTGGCGGAATTTCCAACATCAGGTTCGAAAACACTGCCCTGTGCGGGACATACGAGAATTGTAGATTTTCGATCCGAATCCGCCCTTGGGTTATCGCCAAGGCCGTCGCTTGCTTACGATCGATCACCTCGTGCGGGCGAATAATCACTGACACACCGTCGTTGACGTTGCCGATATATTCGAAAAATTCCAGGAACTTTCGACTCAAACCGCGCGCCTGCTCGATCAAGAGCAAGCACAAGCTCGCCGACATCGCGAACTCGCCGGGAGTCATGCCCCCCCCTGCCCACAACTGTACGGCGTAGTACACGATGCCGACCATCAAGCACGCCGCGGCGATAAACTGGAACCACCGGATCCCTTCCATGAACCAAAACGTGCGTCGCGCACGTTTGACTTCGATGTTTAAGTAATGCTCCAGATATTCACGCTCGAAATCGCGGCGGGCGAATAACTTTGAATTCATGATGTTGGTAACGGAATCCACTATCTTGCCGCTTACCAGGCTGCGCGCGGCCGCGTATTCGCGCGCATAGCGGCGACAGCGCAAGGCCAGCGCGAACGACACGAGAACGTAAAACGCGATCCACACCGCAAGGATCAGTGCCAGATTCGGATTCACCCGCGTCAGCAGGACCAACGACACCGAACACGTGATCGCCAGTGGTAGAAAATCGAACATCACGGTCCACAATACCTGCGCCGTGCTCATGGAAGTTTCAGCGATGCGATTCGCCAAGGAGCCCGCAAAATTGCTGAGGAAGTAACGCTGCGAATGGTGCTGTAGGTAGGCGAAAAGCTGGCGCCGAATCCGCCGCCGCAAGGCCGGTCCGAGCATGACGAGGATGGTGCCGCTACCGCGCGAGAACACCACCAAGCCAACATTCAGTAGCGCGAATAAGGTCAGCGGTGCTTCCAGCATCGACCACACGTCGGCCCCCGTATTCTGTGCGGCTGTGACCGCATCCATGATCTGCTTGATCGCGTACGGCAGCATGATCGCGGAACTCGATTGCCCGCATTCGAGTACACCGACCGCCAGCACCGCGGGCCAATACAGGCGCACGAAGTGCAGCACAAACGCGAGCGGAGTGTCCGGCAGGCGTGGCGCGGGGGGATCGAGGTGACGATCGGGTTCCATCGCGGCAGTATACGGGAGCCGTCGAACTCGCCGGACGAAACCTTCCCGCGATTTCACCCCGCAATGTGCTTGCGGTAAAGTCCCGGAGTCGCGGAGAAGTTTCGCGCGAGCCGCGACCTCATTCGTTCACCTGACAGGAGCTTGTTATGCCGCAGATCATGGTAACGGGCGCGACCGATGGAATTGGTCTGGAAACGGCCCGCCAGTTGTTGGCCACAAAAGCAGAAGTGCTGGTGCACGGGCGCAGTGAAACTCGCGCAACCTCGCTGAGTACTGCGTTGAATGAAGATCGGCACGGCGGTCGCGCGATTCCGGTATGGGGCGATCTCTCGCGAATGTCGGAAGTCGTTGCGTTGGCAAGCCAAGTACGCGCCGCTGGTCCAGAGTTGAACTGCCTGATCACCAATGCAGGTGTCTACGAGCGCACGTCTGCGCTCACGGTGGATGGCTTTGAACGCACCATGGCCATCAATCATCTCGCCCATCACCTGCTCACTCGCCTGCTGTTACCACTGCTGCAGGCCGCACCTCACGCGCGAATTGTCGTCGTGAGTTCCGGGACACACCATAGCGGCCGACTTGATCTCACTGATTTTACGCAGCCCAAGAATTGGTCGGCCTACGGTGCCTATTCCAATTCGAAGCTCGCGAATCTGCTATGGACCCGTGCGCTAGCGAAGCGGCTTGCTCGCACGGACATCACCGTTAATGCCCTTCACCCAGGTGTCATTGGCACCAAACTGCTGCGAGCTGGATTCGGCAACGGCGGCGGATTGCCGCTGAGCGGTGCGCGAACCTCGGTCTATCTCGCGTTGGACCCCGCGGTGGCGAAAGTTAGCGGCCGCTATTTCGTTGATTGTCGCGACACGAAACCCGCTCAAAACGCCATGGATGAGCGCGCTGCGGAATCCTTGTGGGCGGAATCCGAGCGCTTGTTGAAACCATTCCTAGCCGGCGAGGGACTCGCGGCTTAAGGGTACCTCTAAAAATTAATTTCCAAGACCTTCCCGAGATCCGTGATGGCCTGCGCCTCACTCGTCACCTTAATCGTGTGCATGCCCAGGACTTTGGCGGGTTTCAAGTTGATGCCGAGATCATCCAGATAGACGACTTCAGCCGGTGCCGTGCGCATCCGCTCACAGGCCAGGGCATAGATGCGTGGATCGGGTTTACGCAGCCCAATTTTACTGGACTCTATCACCTCATCGAACAGAGCCATCGCCGCGTCGACCTCGGCGACTCGCTCCGGGCTCCCCCAGATCCCAGGGCCCTCACCAGTGTTCATATTGTTCGTCAGACAGACTACTTGGTAATGCTGTTTGCAGGTTTTGAGCACTTCGACCATGCGCGGACGAACCCGTCCGCCGAGAAGCCCAAGCACCACGCGCCCGCGAACTTCGTAGCCTGCCGCGACGGACTCCGCGGCGAATTCAGCATCGAATTCGTCGATGCTGCTGTGGCTAGCCTCGAACCGAGCCCAGGCGTTGGTGGTGTGGTTGGTCGCGTTGATCGATCGCAGAAAATCGCGCGGCAGATTGTGAGTTCGCTCAAAATGCTCGAAGGCGTCGAACGGCGAGGTCGTTATTACCCCCCCAAAGTCCCACAGCACGGCCCGGATAGTCGTGTTCATAAATGACTAACCGGCAAGTAGAGAGGCCGGCACATCAGTGCCGACGATCGGTCGAAAAAACAACTTCAAGGAGTATCCGCGGTGTCTTTGAACTCGGGGATTGTCTCGCCCGGAAACCATTGATGGATCGAGGGTTCGTCGAACAGCGTTTGTTGTGAATCGATCCGCCATTTGCCATCGACCCCCTGCATGACGGTATAGACTTCGAACTCGGTGCTGCCTTGATTATTGAGCAGGTCTCCGGCGATCAGCACATTGGGCACCATCGCGGTGCTCGTACAGGTGGTTGGATCGCTGAGTTCGCGCTTGGCCACGCGCACGTCAATTTCGCCGATCTGTACCCCGCCGAGTTTGAATAACATGCGTTGCGGCGCGGCCCAATCGGCAGCGGATTTGCCGTCTGTCATCGTCTCGGTGACGAAGTTATACGCCTCTTCAAAGCGCTGCTCTTTCATCGCCGTGACATAACCCAGCACCGCGGCGCGTGGCCCTTCGTCCTTCAAACACGCCGGCTCGGCTACCACCTCAGCCGCGTTGCTCGTGCTGGTGATCAGCAGCCAGCCGAGTAGGGCAAAACCCTTGGGAGCGTTAATCATCTGCCCACTCCTGTGCATTCTTTGAACGTTTATCGTCAACCTTTCGTGCAAGTCTAGCCAACCATACACGGGCGCTACGCGGACACGCAAGCGTCTCGCTTGGGAGATCTCGCCCTCCGTTATACCATCCCTCGGGTGACCATTAGCACCCCACCTCCACTTGTTTTACATGTGATCCATCATCTGCAAATGGGCGGGATGGAAAATGGGTTGGTGAACTTGATTAACACCTTGCCGGCAACCTGTTACCGACATGCGATCGCCTGTATCGAAGACTTTACTCACTTTCGGGAACGGCTCAATCGTCGCGACGTCGAAGTCTTCGCAATGCACCGCTCGATGACCGGGGTGTGGGCTTTGCGACCAGCACTGTATCGATTAATTCGCGAGCTTAAGCCGGCGCTCGTCCATACTCGAAATCAGTCTGGCCTGGATTCCTTGCTGCCGGCGCGCCTTGCCGGCGTCAAGACGTTGCATAGCGAACATGGGTGGGATGTCGATAATCTCGATGGGCAACACTGGAAGCCCCGAGTCTTGCGCCGATTACATAGCCCGCTGGTCACGGGTTACATCACGGTGTCAAAACATCTCGCGGAATATCTGTCGGACACAGTGGGAATTTCCGTGGCGCGGATCACCCAAATTTATAATGGCGTGGACACCGAGCGCTTCGCGCCCACCGCGAACCGTGGCGGCGCGTGGTTACCCGAAAATTTTAGTGATCCCGCGTTGTTCCGGATCGGCACCGTAGGCCGCCTCCAGGCTGTGAAGGACCAAGCGAATTTGCTGCGGGCCTTTGCGCATCTATGCACCATGCTGCCGGAGCACCGTAGCCGACTGCGCTTGCTCATTGCCGGTGATGGTCCCCAGCTTGACGAGCTGCAGGCGCTTGCGACCACGCTCAACATCGGGAACCAGGTTTGGTTTCCCGGTGCTTGCGACAACGTTCCCGAAATTCTGCAAGCGCTCGACATTTTCGTACTCCCCTCGCTAAATGAGGGGATCTCAAACACAATCCTGGAGGCAATGGCGACCGGGCTCCCAACCTTAGTGACGAACGTCGGCGGCAATGTCGAGCTGGTGGCTGACGGGGCAAGCGGTCGTCATTTCGCGCCGCAGGATTACCTTCAACTCAGCGCCTTGATCAAGGATTATCTTTTAGATCCTGTGTTGCGGGTCGCGCACGGCCACGCGGCTCGCCGGCGGGCACTTGAGCGCTTTAGCCTCGGCGCCATGGTCGCAAGCTACGCGGCAGCTTACGATCGAGTTCTTAACCTTAGACCCTAACCGGAGATTTACTCATGGGCATGATTCCCGCGAAAACCTGCGTCGACATCGGCATTCTGGTCAACGACATTCAGAACAGCCTGGCGTTCTATCAAGATTTATTGGGACTAAAGAAAATCGGGGAACTTCCGATCCCGTTCGGTCACATGCACCGACTTGGCTTTGGCGAGAGTTTCGTGAAGTTAATTGACCCGAAGAAGATCCCGCCCGCGGGCGAGCTAGGCTTGACTAAAGCGCTCGGCTTTCGCTATTTAACGTTTCAGATTAGCAATATTGATGAAGTTTGCGCGGCCTGCGAGAAGGCTGGGGTAACGTTCGAAATGCCGAAACAGGAATTAATGCCCGGCGTGACGATCGCAATGGTCCGAGATCCCGATGGCAACGTGGTCGAGTTCGTGCAACGCGCTTAGCCACATTTCGAATCGCCGCAGTTCAGGCAGGTCATGCAATTATCCAGCGCGACTACTGCTTTGGTCTGACACCGGTTGCACAGCGCGGCGCTGCTTGGAAAATTCCCTGGCGGCACCGCGCCACTCGGATTCTTAGCCGCGTAGGCCGCACGGCTTGCTTCGATTTGGGCCTCGCGTGCCGGATCCATGAGCGACTCGATCATCCCAATCGAACGCAGATGCGCTTCGATCACGTCGCCAATTTCGGCGACCAGCGAAGGCATGTACTTGCCACCCTTTTTAAAATAGCCACCGCGCGGATCGAATACGCTGCGTAATTCGTCAACCAGGAAAGTAACATGTCCGCCTTTGCGAAAGACCGCCGAAACGATGCGGGTGAGCGCCACTATCCACTGGAAATGATCCATGTTCTTCGAATTGATGAATACCTCGAATGGTCGGCGCAGTTCATGCGTTGTACCGGCGTTGAGGACGATATCATTGATCGTCACGTAGAGGGCGTGTTCGGACAGCGGCGTTTTCAACTTGTACGTTGCCCCCACCAGCATGTCGGGCCGCTCAACCTTTTCATGCATGTGAATAATTTCAGCACTGCTACTCGCAGAACTCGTGTTCAAAACTTCAAGGCCGATGATCTTTTGGTCAATCTTAATCGTCATGCTCAGTAGGCTCCGTAATACCCTTCCTTTAAGGCGTCGTATAAATTCGCGGCGTTGTGTAACTCGCCTTCGTACTCGATCTCTTCGTCGCCCCGCACTTCAAGGGCTGAACCGTCGGCCAGGGTAAAACGGTACACGGTATTGGCGAGATCCGTGCTCTTTACCAGCACCCCTTGAAACGCCGTAGGGTTGAAGCGAAACGTGGTGCATCCTTTCAAGCCCTGGTCGTACGCATAAAGGTAGATGTCTTTGAAAGCGTCGAAGTCGATATTCGCCGGAACATTAACAGTCTTGGAGATTGAAGAATCGATCCAGCGCTGCGCCGCGGCTTGCATATCCACGTGCTGCGTCGGCGAGACGTCGTCGGTACTGCTGAAATAGTCCGGTAACGCGGCATTGACGACATCGTCTTCACTCAAGCCCTTGCCGCGCAGGAATTCGCGATACGCGAGGACTTCGAAAGACACGACTTCAACCTGCTCCTTGGACTTTTTGCCCGCCTGAATAACGTTGCGCACGTAACGGTGCGCGAAGCTGGGCTCGATGCCGTTGCTGACATTGTTGCCGAGCGAAAGTGCGATTGTTCCAGTTGGCGCGATCGATGAATGGTGCGTGTAACGCGCACCGACTTCCGCCAAGCGTTCCACCAACCCGGGTTCTATCCCTGCCAGTTTTTGCATGTATCGACTAAAGCGCGCATGGAGAATCCGGCCGGGAACTTGATCACCGACGGAATATCCGGCGTCTAGCAGCTCCGGTCTCGCCTTGAGATGCGCCCGCGTGATGGTGAACAGCTCCTGCATGATCGGTGCAGGCCCTTTTTCTTCAGCAAGCGCGAGCCCGACCTTCCATCCGGTCACTGCAAGTTCGCGCGCAACGTCTTCACTAAATTGCACCGCAGCGGGCGTGCCATACGGGATCTTCAGCATCGCAAGGGCCGAGCCGAGCCCCAAAAAGCCCATGCCGTGGCGGCGTTTGCGCAGCAATTCCTCGCGCTGCCGCGCCAGTGGCAGACCGTTCACCTCTACTACGTTGTCGAGCAGCCGTGTGAACACCGAGACTACGTCACGATATTCGTCCCACTCAAAATGCGCCGAGGCACTAAACGGATCGCGCACGAAACGGGTGAGGTTCACCGAGCCCAACAGGCAGGCACCGTAGGGAGGAAGACCTTGCTCGCCGCACGGGTTGGTCGCGCGAATGTCCTCGCAGAACCAATTGTTGTTCATCTCGTTGTAGCGATCGATCAAGATAAATCCCGGTTCGGCGAAATCGTACGTCGAGCGCATGATGGTGTCCCAGACCTCGCAGGCCGGCAGGCGGCGCTGGATTCGACAGGCCACGTCGCCATCCGAGTTGACGCAGTAGTCGTCGGTAAGCGGCCAATGACGCCACACCACCTGTTCGGGATCGTTGAGATCGAGGTCGGTCGCCGCAAGCTCGGTCCTGCTCACCGGGAAAGCCAGCGCCCACGGCGTATCGGCCTTCACCGCCGCCATGAACTCGCGTGTGATCAATAAGGACAAATTAAATTGACGCAGGCGACCTGCCTCGCGCTTGACCCTGATCGCGGCCATGACATCCGGATGACCCACATCAAACGTCGCCATCTGCGCGCCGCGGCGCCCACCGGCCGAGGCAACCGTGAAGCACATCCGATCGTAAATATCCATGAACGAGAGAGGACCGGAGGTATGCGCTCCGGCACCCGCGACATACGCGCCGCGTGGTCGCAGGGTTGAAAATTCGTAGCCAATCCCTGCACCTGCTTTAAGCGTGAGACCCGCTTCATGCAGCTTGCCGAGAATATCGTCCATTGAGTCCCGGATGGTCCCGGACACCGTGCAGTTAATCGTGGAAGTCGCAGGCTTATGCGCCTGCGCACCGACATTCGCGACTATACGACCAGCCGGAATGGCGCCGTTCTTCAACGCCCATTCGAAGCGTTCGGCCCAGGTGCGGCGCAAATTATCGGTAGCTTCAACCGCCGCGAGCGCGAGCGCGATGCGTCGATAGGTTTCCTCGACGCTGGCTTCCACGGGCTCGCCCCCCGCATCACGAAGCCGGTACTTCTGATCCCAAATGTCATAGGCCGCTGGCTGGAGTAAAATGTCGACGGAGGGCTTAAGACCGCGTTTGGAAGGTACTGCTTGCATTCCCTAAGGGTAGCGCAGCGGACGCCTCGCGAACATGATTGCGAGCCCTGCGTCGCCCCAGCAGGGTGCTGGTCCTTGACCGCGAGGCCTCCGCTGACGCACGCTGACGCACGCTGACGTCAGCTACGCTAAGACGGCTGACTTGGGAATGAAAATGCAAGCTGAACGCAACGGCGTCCACACAGCCTTATCTTCGGAAGAACTTGCGCGCTATGCCCTGCGCGGCCAGCTCACGCCCCGATGGCGCTTGCCAAACGAGCGACTGGTAACGCTTCGCGCGCTACTCACCCGATTGCTAGTTGCTCGGGCCGACATACGGCCTGATTTCATCGCCCTCCCGCACGTTCCGTGGGACGATAATCCGCACACCCTTGAACTCGCGCGCGAGTTCTTTGACTTCGTGACCGACTCACAAATACTCGATGTGATCGAGCAGATCCTTCGCTCCGATATTATTCTGTGGGCATCAGCGATGTTCTGTAAGCCGGCGGCGAGCGGCTTGGAAGTCCCCTGGCACCAAGACGGTCAGTACTGGCCGATCATCCCGCGTGCCACGGTAACGGTCTGGATCGCCTTGGATCACGTGACTGTCGATAACGGTTGCATGCGGGTGATTCCGGGCTCGCACCGCTTAGGCGATTTCAGCCACGAGGTGAGCACGCGCGAGGATCTCGTACTCAACAACGTGCTCAACGATCCGCGCTTGGATCTATCGAGTGTGTTTAATATCGAACTTGAACCTGGCCAGATTTCGTTACACGACGTGAATCTCGTGCACGGTTCCGCACCGAATCGCTCTAGCCAGCGTCGCGCCGGCTATGCCGTTCGCTACATGCCGGCGACCGCGCATTACGATCGAACGCAGACGCGCGCCGCCGTCTCGAGTCTGGCACCGATAGAGTTCGCCCAGCGCCCGATATGGTTACTCCGTGGTAGCGATCGTTGCGGTAAGAATGATTTCGTCACCGGCCACACGCATTGGTGATCGCGATGGGTGACATCCTACAGTTTCGAATAAAATCCAGCTCCGACAAGTCACGTGGCAAGACGCTTTGCCGCGAAGGTTTTCATAAGTGGGTGGTATGGAACGACAAACAGTTCGATGTCAAGCAGGGCAAACTCGTCACCATCTATCGCTGTTCGCGGTGTGGCGTGACGAAGGTTGAGTCGCGTTGAGGGCGCTACTCTAAATCTTGCAGCGTGTCCTTTGAGAACGGTCGAAACGCGACCATGGTGTAGGTATCGACGATGTGCGGCACCCGGTGCAGATCTTCGTTGATGAAATGGCCGACATCGATATCGGCCGGCAGGTGATATTTTGCGATTAAATCGTACTTCCCGCTGATCGAATAAATCTCCGGGAGATGCGGTTTCCCCTCGTCTGTCAAGGCATTGGCCACGTCGTACGTTTTGCCCAACGCGGTTTTGATTAGTACAAAGATCGTGCGCATCGATTGCCTCCTCGCTGCGGCCTAGGGGTGGCGCTCCCGGTTAGATCGCTAAACCGGGAGCGTCGTATCGACTACTTGTTCTGCGCCGCGAAAGCAGCCATCGCCACCTGCTGATCGGCATCCACTTTCTTCGCCGTTGCACGCGAGCCTACGGCCGCCAGGGCAGCTGCCAAACCTGGCACCGCGGCCACGATGTCCCAGTTGTAGAGCTTCTGAGTCACCATGTTCGCGTAGGGGAAGGAGTAATAAGCATAGATATCAGCGTATGTCATGTCAGCGCCACACAAAAACGGCTTGCCACTCACGAGTTGTTTTAGCGCCTCGACACCGCGTTCCATTACTGGCTTCACTTCTTCCACCGCCGCTTCGCTCTTGGGTCCGCCAAAAAACACGTGCGGGAAGTGACGGCGTGCGGCGAGTTCGATATATAGCTCGGTGATCCGCATGATTTCGCGGGTCTTAGCGCGCGCAAACGGATCGGCGGGATAGAAGCGCGGCGACGGTTGCAGGTCTTCAAGAAAATCGACAATGGCCGCGGTCTCGGAAATAAAGCCCTTATCTGTTTCTATGCAAGGCACCTTGCCCATCGGGCTCTTGGCCTTATAGTCGTTTTCCTGGCTCGGCGTCGTAGAAATTTCTTGATACGCAATGCCTTTTTCTTCGAGCGTCAACTTCGCCATGTTGTAGTAATTGCTGACAGAAAACCCATATAACTTAATCATATTCATGACCTCCGGTAACTGTTCGCGAAATGCGAGGTGGGCGTGCTGAGTGTGTCGCCGGGGATGAGAGGCGTCAAGCTGAACGCGGCGCGAACCGGCTTCCGGCAACTTTCGCGCCGGAATGAAAAATCTTTGAACCTTTCGTGCGAACGCCAGCACCCGCTATAAAAAACCGTGTACGGCTGATAATGCCCGCGGGAATCGAATAGCGGAGGGAATCACAATGCTTACTGACTCTTGTGCGCTGCCTGCGCCTCGACGCCGGGCAGCTGCCCGGTTGTCTGCCGCGCATTTAGCGCTCGGTGGCGCCGTTGAGGCGGGAATAGTAGCTGATCCAATCCCCGCGCCAATTGCCAAACGCGTACTGACTAAAGCCCTCCTATTTCTCGCCGGAGCTCTCTGCCTAAGCAACGCGTCTGGACTAACTATCGGTCAAATTGACGATTTTGAAGACGGCACTACTCAGGGCTGGACGGTCGGCAACGGATTCAATCCCAATCCACCAACCAATGTCGCAACCGATGGGCCCAACGGAGTTAACGATGCGTTTTTGCGGCTGACGTCATCGGGCACAGGCTCGGGCGGGAAACTCACGGCTTTTAATTTACTCGGCCAATGGGCCGGCAATTACGCGGAAGCCGGAATTACCCTCATCACGATGGATGTCAGAAACGCCGGGGCGTCGACACTGTCACTGCGGCTTGGATTCGTGGACTTTACTCAACCAAACAGCGCATTAATCAATAATTTCGCGATTTCGACTAACGGAATCACCATCGATGCAGACAATCTCTGGCACTCGATTGAATTCTCTCTACTGGATTTGTCAGCCACGATCGGCTCAGTAAATGGCGCGCTTGAGAGCGTGGATACTCTGCGAATTTTCCACAATTCCAGCCCGGCATCCCCTGGGCCTTCAATCGTGGCTGAACTCGGGATAGATAACATCACGGCTGTGCCGTTGCCAGCCGCCTTTTGGTTACTCGGGAGCGGCGTTGTACTCGTTGGCGTGCGCGCACGCCGCCGCTGTGATTTAACTTCGGGAAGAAACCAGTCTTGATCTTGCAACAACCTAAGGACTAACCCCTCATGAAATCAGTAGCATTGATTGCAAGCGCAGCCGCGCTGATGCTGAGCCAACCCGCATTCGCCCACATGCAGATTTATTAAGGTATTTTTCACGACGAATCGCCCTTGGATGGCGTTGCTTCACTCGGGACAGGAACGGCGCGGGTAACCATAGATCTTGATTCTGGTCCGATCCCAACCATGCGGGTCGAATTCAATTTCAGCGGGTTGACCGGCAACACCACGGCCTCGCACATTCATTGCTGTACGTTGGTGGCCGGTAGCGGCAATGCCGGGGTGGCCCCCGTCGTACCGACATTCGCCTTTCCGTTGGGTGTCCAAGCCGGTGTTTTTGATCGGACATTCGACCTTTCGTTGGCCAGTTCCTTCAATGCCGCCTTCGTGACCGCCAATGGGGGGACACCAACCAGCGCGACAAATGCCTTGGTTCTCGGATTGGATGCCATGAAAGCCTATCTGAATATTCACACCAGCGCTGCCGCCGCCGGGGAAATTCGCACGTTATTGGCACCGGTGCCGCTACCAGCCGCAGTGTGGCTGATGCTGCCAGCACTTGCCGGGTTAGTCGGTATGCGAAAATCCAGGACGTAGGCGCGAAATCGAAGTCGGCGGGAGCACCAAGCCTGTCACCACCGATATTAGGCACCTCTAAAAATTAGGATTTTTGTTCGAGTGCAAGGCGCGGTGCTTCCGAGAAGCGCAGTTAACACAGCAAGTTAATGAGCATCGCAGGAAGTGCCGCAACGCCGCAATCGGACAAAAAGACAATTTTTAGAGGTGCCCTTTAATCTAATCCAGAACCTTAACCCCGTTTAGACCTTCACGAGGTTTAAGTAACGACTGATAACCGTCGGCAACCCAAGCTCTAAGCTTTCGACAATCAGCGCGTGACCGATCGAGACTTCCAGGATATCGGGGATTTGGACAAAGCTTCGGAGATTTTCGAGATTCAAGTCGTGCCCGGCGTTCACCCCGAGTCCGTAGCCCTGAGCGCATTGCGCCGCCTCTCGAAAGCGCGCTAGCACCTGCGCGTGTTCCGCCGTGTGAAATGTCTCGGCGTAGGGCTCGGTGTACAACTCGATCCGATCCGCGCCGAGGTCGCGTGCGATTTGGAAATGAGGGTTTCCCGCATCGACAAACAGACTCACCCGGATCCTCGCCGCTTGGAGTTTGGCGCACACCCGTGCCAGAAGCACCGACTCTCGCCGTAGGTCCCAGCCGTGATCGGAGGTCAACTGACCCGGACTGTCTGGCACCAGCGTGCACTGCGCCGGCTGCGCTTGGATAACTTCACCAACAAACCGGTCGTCTGGATACCCTTCGATGTTAAGCTCGGCGCGGCGCGCGCTACAGAGTGTTTTGAGTACCGCGATGTCGGAGTAACGCGCATGCCGTTGATCTGGACGTGGATGCAGGGTTATACCGTGCGCCCCCAATTCCAGACAACGCGCGGCGAACACCGCGACATCCGGAAAATTGCGGCCTCGCGAATTCCTTAGCAGCGCGATTTTATTGATATTTACCGAGAGTTTGGTCATGCGGCAGGGATGATCGCGTGACCGTCCGGGTGAATCAAGCGCAGGCGCGCCGTACTCGATAGAACCTCACGGGAAGCACCCGGCAGCAGGCGTCGAAGGCGCTAACTGGTCGCTCGGCCCTGATTGATTCTTGTATACTCTAGTGGCACCCACCTCAGCACCGGAGCAACCCCTATGGACCTAGGCGTGATCATTTTCCCAACGGACAAAGCCATTCAACCGATGGAACTGGCCAAAGAAGTCGAAGCCCGTGGCTTCGAATCACTGTGGTTCCCTGAACACAGCCATATCCCAACCTCACGTGAGACGCCGTGGGGTGGCTATAAGCATTTAGGGCCGCTGCCTGAAGAATACTGGCGCACCCATGATCAATTCATTGCGCTGACTGCGGCCGCCGCGGTTACCACCAAGCTCCGGCTCGGCACAGGCATCACGTTGGTCGCCCAGCGCGATCCAATCTGGCTGGCGAAGGAAGTCGCAAGCCTCGATGTAATTTCGGGCGGGCGTGTCGAATTCGGCGTGGGCTACGGCTGGAATGTCGAAGAGATGCGCAACCATAAACTCGACTTCAAGCAGCGCCGCGAAATCCTGCGTGAGCATGTGCTGCTTATGAAGGAGCTGTGGACCAAGGAAGAGCCCGAGTTCTCCGGTCAATACGTGAAATTCGAAAAGAGCTGGGCCTGGCCGAAGCCAATCCAAAAACCGCACCCGAAAGTCATCATGGGCGGTGCATTGGGACCGAAGACCGCCGCCCACGTTGCGGAATTCTGTGATGGCTGGATGCCGTTAAGCGGCCTGTACGATTTCGAAGGCGGACTCAAACAGCTGGGTGAAGCCTGTAAAAAGGTCGGCCGCGATCCGAAATCGATCGAGCTGGGGGTGTTCTTCGCGCTAGCGCCGAATTTGGATGCGATTGACAAGCTTCCTGAGATGGGGGTGACCCGCGCGATCCTGCCGCTGCCACCGGAAGGCCGCGATAAGATCCTGCCGATTCTCGACAAGTACACGAAACTGATGGCGTAGCTAAATCCCCCTACCCCCTTTTTTAAAGGGGGTAGAAGATTAAACCCCGCGCCTTGTGAAAAAGGGCCTCCACGCAGCGGAGGGGGGGATTTAGGGGAGTTAGATTTAATGCAAGACCTCCACTTCGCCCCGGACCTCGACAGTCCAATCCCGTACCTGCAACGTACCCGTGAGTACTACCTTGCGCTGGGCTACGGCAACCCGTACCGCTGGGCGACCTATCCTGACGTTCCGTTCGCACTGCTGAGCAAACCCTTAACGCAATGTCGCGTCGGGTTGATTACCACTGGCGCGCCGTATCAACCGGGCAAGGGCGAACAAGGACCGGGTGCACCTTACAACTGGGCGGCGAAGTTCTACGAGGTTTATTCGCGACCCACCGAGGGCGTCCACGACATTCGCATTTCACATATCGCAATCGATCGTATACACACGACGGCGGGCGATTCGGGCACGTACTTTCCGCTCCTAGCCCTGCACCATTCACGCGCCAAGGGTTTAATCGGTGATGTCGCACCGAGATTTCACGGTGCGCCAACGAACCGCAGCCACCGCACTTCGCTTGAGAGCGACTGTCCCGAACTCGTGAAGCGTTGTCGCGAGGATCGCGCGGATGCCGTCGTGTTGGTCGCGAACTGTCCCGTCTGTCATCAGAGTGTGAGTCTCGCGGCAAGGGCCTTGGAAGCTGCGGGGATCCCTACCGTTGTGATGGGCTGCGCGAAGGACATTGTCGAACACATCGGCGTTCCGCGCTTTGTGTTCAGCGATTTCCCGCTGGGCAATGCGTGCGGACGTCCCCAGGATCCTGGGTCGCAGGCCCAGACCCTCGAACTCGCGCTCGCGCTGTTGGCAGCGGCGCCTGCGCCGCGTACCACGGTGCAATCGCCGTTACGCTGGCAGGAAGATCCCGCCTGGAAGCTCGATTACTGCAACATCGAACTTCTCGCCGCGAGCGAAATTGCACGCTTGCGGGCGGAGAATGATCGACACCAGGAGGTTGCACGAAATCTTCGCGAAGGCGTCTAGCGCGGCACCCCTCGACAGCAGCCGTGCGCTCTTATGGGACTTCCGCCAAAGGCCCACTCGGTAATCGTCCCCGATCGTGTGATTCACCTAAACTTTGCGCGTAATGCTTCGGAACAGGCGGGATGATCCCGCTCGGGTTCAACACCGGGATCGAATAATAGCCTCGTACAAAATGCTCGAAGTTCACGGTGTCAGCCACGCCTGGCCATTGATACAGCTCCCGCAGGTAGTTGGATAAATTCGGGTAACTCGCGATCGTGCGTTGATTACATTTGAACAGGCCGTGGTAGACCAAATCGAACCGCAGCAGGCTTGGCAGGCACCGCCAATCAGCTTCAGTAATGCGATTGCCGGCGAGATAGCGGCGACGATTCAACAGATCTTCTAACCAATCAAAGGTTTCGAATAAAGCGAGGTGCGCTTCGTCGTAGGCTTCCTGCGTCTTCGCCAAGCCCACGCGATACACGCCATTGTTCAGACCACGATAAACGCGATCATTGATCCGATCGATTTCATCGCGCAGCCCACTCGGGTAGAAATCCATCGACCCCTCGGCACACGCATCGAAGGCGCTGTTCAACATACGAATGATCTCCGGCGATTCGTTATTGACGATCGTGCCTGTCACGCGATCCCACAACACGGGCACCGAGACCGTGCCGGTGTAGTCGGCACGCGCCCTGGTATAGGCTTGATGTAAATGAGTGAAGCCATTAACCGTATCCGGCGTGCAGCCGGAATAGTCCCCGAAAATCCACCCTTGACGCCGATCGTTCGGAATTGCCACCGTCATCGAAATGACTGCTTCAAGGTGTTTCAATTTGCGATACAGGATCGTCCGCCAGGCCCACGGGCAGTGATAGGCCACATACAGATGATACCGGCCGGGCTCGGCTTTAAATCCCGAGCTGCCGTCGGCGGTTACCCATTGTCGAAACGCCGCAGGCTCACGCTCGAAACGACCGGCGGCGATCGGAATCATCGTCGCTTCCGTGTCCCATTGTCCGTTAATCAGCAAACCCAAAACGATTCCTCACGCCTTAGTTCGGGAAAAACCGATTGGGCGGTCGCGGCAATCCTAGATTCTCGCGCAGCGTATTTCCTGCGTAAGCCGTCTTGAAAATGCCGCGTCGCTGTAATTCCGGAGTCACTTGCTCGACAAAATCGTCCAGCCCCTGCGGCAAATACGGAAACATGATGTTGAAACCGTCACATGCCTCGGTGATCAACCATCGTTCCATCTCATCGGCGATTTCGGTGGGCGTGCCAATGATCTCCATCACCCCAAAACTGCCGCCGACCCATTGCGCGAGTTGGCGGATGGTTAGACCTTCGCGCCGCGAACGCCCCAGCAATTTATCGCGCGAACTCTTGCTCGCATTGCTTTCCGGAATGTCGGGGAGCGGCTTATCCAGTTCGTAGTCCGAGATGTCGTGCCCTAATAGGATCGAGAGCGACGACAACCCACTGTCCTGGTGCACGAGACTATCCAGATGCGCCTTTTTAGCCTGTGCCTCCTCTTTAGAATTGCCGACAATCACGAATGCACCGGGCATGATTTTTAAGTGATCGGGATCGCGACCGAACGCCACCATCCGCTGCTTTACATCCGCATAAAACGCGCGTGCGGACTCCAACGAGCTGTCTGCGGAAAACACCATCTCCGCGGTCTCCGCGGCAAGTCGCCGCCCGTCCTCTGACGAACCCGCTTGCACGATCACCGGCCAACCTTGAATTGGACGCGCGACGTTTAGTGGACCTCTTACCTTAAAGTACTCACCGCGATGATCGAGTACATGCAGCCTCTCGGCATCGAAATAGATCCCGCGCTCGACGTCGCGTATGAACGCGTCGTCCGCCCAACTATCCCACAGCCCGATCACGACCTCGTAGAATTCACGCGCGCGCCGGTAACGATCCGCATGTTCCAGATGATCCTCGCGTCCGAAGTTCAGAGCCTCGCGCGGATTCGCCGAAGTCACGACATTCCAGCCCGCGCGCCCGCCACTTATGTGATCGAGCGACGCGAACCTGCGCGCGATGTGATAGGGATCGTTATAGGACGTGGAAGCGGTTGCGATCAGACCGAGGTGCTCGGTGACGGCAGCAAGCGCGGGTAACAAGGTCAGAGGATCGAATGACGTCACCGTGGCGCTTCGCTGTAAGGCCTGCATCGGCATGTTTAGCACGGCCAGGTGATCAGCCATGAAAAACGCGTCGAAGCAGCCGCGCTCCAGGGTCTGAGCAAACCGTTTGTAATGTGCGAAATTGAAATTAGCGTCCGCAAAAGCACCCGGATACCGCCACGCACTGGTATGGATGCTGATGGGGCGCATGAAAGCGCCTAGTCGAAGTTGGCGGGGTTTGACCATTATCCCCGTATACTGCCACAACCACCTCCCACCTGAATCGGAGTTCTCATGAGTGCTGTGATCGCCCAAGCCATTACCGAGGCAACCGCGGCGTTTCGCGGCGACCCACTGAACGCCCGCGCGACCTTCAAATCAGAATCGCAGCTGACCAACGGTTTTCGCTCTGAAGTGCGGATTCGGGAACATTCGCTGACGGTGGACGAACCGACCCGGATTGGTGGCACCAACGATGGCCCAACTCCAGTTGAACTCGTCTTAGCCGCGCTTGGCACCTGTCAGGAAATCACCTATCGCGCGTTCGCGACCGCGCTGGATATCCCGCTCGAACATGTCGCGGTGACCGTTGAAGGGGATATCGATTTCCGTGGTTTCTTCGCCATCGACCCCAAGGTGCGTCCCGGCTTCGACGCGATCCGTGTCACCGTGAACTTAACGTCCTCCGCGTCGGCCGCCGAACAAGCGCGGTTACGCGAGATGGTTAATCGTCATTGCCCGGTGTTGGATATGTTGACTCGACCGGTGCCGGTCACTTTTCCTTAACGCCGAACATTTCGGTTTTTTCGGTTACCAAGCTTGTAAACCAGCTCTCCATTTTCGCCGCGTTCATCGTCGACCAGTCTGGAATTTCTTTGACCAGCGCGCGACCTAGCTGATTCCCGAAGCGAACAATCTGATTCCCGGCCGTAGTGCGCTCGGTGTTCCACAAACTCAACGCCGTTTCGATGCTGGTATTCGTCGACAGAGCGTCACTCAAGTTCGCTGCATCGTTCATCCCCTTGAACGCACCTGCACCGCTGTGCGGGCGCGCGAACGCTGCGGCATCGCCGACCAGACAAACTCTCCCCTGGCGATACGCTGGGACTTCGCAATCGTAGATTCCATAAGCGGAGGTTTGGTCACTGCTGTCCACGATCTCCGCGTAATACTCGGGCAACCGACTGCGCGCGGCGGCTTTGAGTGCCTGCTCGGTGGCGATCGGCATCGCGCCCGGAGGTAGCGATCCCTCGCGTGCGCGACCCATGTTGTCGGTCAGAAACATCGTGATTTCGGCGGGAGCGACTGGCGTATAAACTGCCCAATTTACGATCCGCTTGCCGGGCTCGGTTTCACCCTTGAGACCCGGCACAAAATAAAAAATGCCGTGTCCCCCCGGAAAGCCCACTGCGTGGATCCCATTCTCCAAAGGTCCCGACTCGCTGAGCTTTGTTTCCAGTAGGAAACCGCGCCACAGCACATAGCCGGCATACGGCAGGCGCACCTGCGGGAACAAGGTCTGCCGCCCTAACGAGGCGTAGCCATCGGCACAGACCACTAAATCAAACTCACGTTGGCTGCCGTTGGCGAGGCTCAAGACAGCGCGCTCACCGTGCTGGGTTATCGCGACCACACGCTGCTCCGTGTGGTACACACCAGCTGGTACGCGCTCGCGAAGACTTCGATACAACGCGCCCCAGTTCAGCAGCGCCATCACGGTAGTCTGTCGCCAGGCCAAATACCCGTGACGCGGCTCGGCGATCGTGCGCCAGCGCCGCACAAACGCGCCGGCTTCAAAGACTGGAATCTGGGGATCGATCAAGCCGCGTTTGCGGAACGTCTCGATCACCGAGGGCGGCACCCCGATCCCCGCGCCGCGATCTTTCAGTTCTTCACCACTGCGTTCGAACAATGTGACGTCGCACCCGAGCCGCGCAAGTTCGATTGCCGCGGCACACCCCGCAATCGACCCGCCAACTATGCCGACTTTGAGTCCCAGTGCTACTGCGCTGATTGAATCCATCACCAGTACTCCTTAGTTTGTCGCGATGCCGGTTACCGCGTGGCAAGGATAGCCGGGTTGTTCGACACCCACTATCGGCGTTCTCTGCTGTAATCGAGTTGACAAGCCCATCATCGACAATGGCACACTCCCGACGGCGCCGACGAATGAGCGTGGCTTTTAAACCTTCATCGAACAGGAAACATCTCATGGCAGCATTTCGTTGGGGCATGATCGGGTCCACTAGTTGGGCTGACCACACGTTTGGGCCGGCCATCGCGCGTACACCCGGTAATCACTTGGTCGCAGTACTCGGTTCTAAAACCAAGGGCGCGATTGCCTACGCCGCCAAGCACCGGCTCGAAGCGCCCTACACAAATTTACAAGCGTTTCTCCAGCATCCAGGACTTGATGCGGTATGGATCGCGAGTCCGCCTCATCTCCATCGCCAACACACGGTCGCGGCGCTCAAGGCGGGGCTACATGTGCTCTGTGAAAAGCCGATGGCGGTCGCGCCGGAGGACTGCAAGGCGATGGTGCGAGCAGCCACCGCCGCGCAGCGTGAACTGTGTATTGGTTTCAATAACCGCGCGCATCCAACCTTGCAGAAGCTCGCGAAACTCACCGCGTCGGGTCGCCTCGGCGATGCATTGGAAGCAAACGTTCAGGTCTACTACTCGTATCCGAGCGCGCCTCCCGCCTGGCGTCAAAACCGCCAACGCAGTGGTGGTTGGGCGATCGGCGACCTCGGCACGCATGAGCTGGATATGCTGTGTTGGATGATGAACGCCACGCCCCAGGCCGCGAATGGGCACCTGACGAACAAGTGCTGGAAATTCAAGACCGACGACCACGCGGCAGTCAGTGTGAGATTCAAGAACGGTGCGCTTGGCAATGTCACTGCATGTACGGGTGCCGTCGGCGCGCGCCCCGGGTCGCCTACTACGGAACCAAGGGCTACTTCGTCGTACACGGCGCACTATTTGGTGCCCCTGGTAGCGTTGAGATCGGGTTTAAAGCGAAAGACCCAAGCACTGAGAAAATCGTAGCCTTCGATACGTATCGCGCAGAAGTCGAACAGTTCGCCGCGCACGCGGCGAGGCATCGTGTTTGGCGTCGGGGGCAGATGGCGCCATGAATACGGCGATAGTGTCAGCGGCGAGGGGTTGGTGATCCTGCCGTGATTGACCTCGCGACGGTTACAGCCAACGAGTTTTCTAAATGCCTAGGGGCCCGTTCTCGCGGACGAGCCCCCGCTGGTGCTACGGCTGGCTCGCGTGGAGCCTTGGGGTGCGGTTGGGCATCATCGTCAACCTTTCTTGCTCCTCTTCAGCGGCCCGGTGGCACCGCTACTACCACAAAGAATTTACCACCTCGAACACCAATCGCTCGGCGGTATTGATCTATTTTTAGTTCCGATCGGCCCGCATGAGTCGGGGATCGGTTACGAAGCCGTCTTCAATTGAGGATCGAGGCCCTCACGTTCCCCTTGCTACTCCGGCTTGGCCTCCATTAGTACGCAAGATCCCAGATCACGAACTACTCGGAAACCGAGGCGCGCGTAGAGCCGCGACGCGGGGTTGTTTGGGTCGACATGAAGGCTCACTGTTTTGCGCGCGAGCCGTGCTTCGTCAAGCAGCTGTTGAGTCAGTATCGTGCCAATCCCGAGATTCCGAAACGCGACGAACAGCGTGATCTCCATCAAACGAGTTTCGCTTAATGTTCGATAGACATACTGACGACCGATCGCTTCAAGGTCCAATGTGATGACGGAAAGTTCGGCGCCCGGATAGCTGGTCCGATAGTGCGCGTCCTGGGCGTTAAATTGGAAACGCAGGAAGGCGTCCTTCTCGGCGGCTGACCATTCCGTCGCCGCCATCTCCGGATCGCGCGCCGCACGATAGAGTTGATACAGCAGTTCGCGGTCGCCCGGAGTCGCTGGCCTCAGTCGCGGCTTTGGGATTTCACTACGGGTGCGCAACCTGGGAACCCCAATCGGCAATAACTTAGCTTCGCAGCGGGAACACGCCCTGCAGCACGATGAAGAAGTTCAGTGTGAGATACGGCTGCAGATTGTTATGCGACACATTGCCGCCGGTCGCGGTGATCATTTGTGGTGCCATCGCCTGCGTGGGAGCACCGCTACCGTAAATCGTGGTCGCACCAAGTTTTGAACCGGCATCCGGTTGGGCCTTGGATGCAGGCAACGCGGACCCATTCAGTGTATGTGAATGGGCCGGCAGCTCAGCCGTCGTTAAATTCACTTCGCTCACGCCTCCGGCTTCGCCGAGATCCCTAGAACTCAAACCCTGCCCCTGCCCCCAGTGAAGGGGCACCCGTCCCTGCAAATTAGGCAACGCGAAAGTAGACCTTCCGTCACCCCCATAGGTTGTCCCCAGCAACGAAAACAGCGCGGTGTTTTGCGAAATTGGTAGCACCTGGCCGTTACAAAACACCCAGCCTTTCGGGGCGAAGTTGATCGCCATTATTCGAATTTCTGAGATAAACAGATCTGCCATGACGCGCCTCAGGAAGGAGTAGGAAAAATGCCGAATAGCGAAATAATGAAACTAACGCACAGGTAGGGCATCATGTTTTCATGCGGCTGGCCACCACCCGTCGCACTAAGACTCCCCTGTGCCAATGCCGTGGATAACGGATCGGCAACGTAGAGTGGAGCGCCACTGGTGGTTGCTGTCAGACTCCCGCTCGGAGCAGTACCCGAAGCCAATGCAGTACTCGCCAGCCAGGCATGGGTATGGCTCGGCACCTGCGCAGTCGTCAATCTGATTGTTTCTTCGCCCCCAAATTCGGCAAAGCTAAATCCCGGCCCGATATGAACGGGGACACGGCCACGGAGATCATGTACCCCGAAGGTTGTCTGTCCATCACCGCCATACGTAGTGCCAATCAACTGGAACAGCGTTTCGTTCTCGCTTATTGATAGAAGTTGCCCGGCGCAGAACATCCAACCGGTCGGTGCGAAATTACCGCCGAACATTCTGATTTCGCCGATACAGGGTTGGGACATCGTTAACTCCGGCGAGCCATTAATTAGGTGACGGATAAATTCCCTGGAGGGCAATGCAGAAATTCAGGGTCAGATAGGGTTGCGTATTGGGATGCGCTTGACCACCACCGACACTACTCAGCGCAGTACTACTCAACGGGGTAAACGCCGTTGGATTTCCATAAGAAATAATCGGGCGTCGCCCCCCTGGGATGGCGAGCGGCGCCGCAGCCGCACTGTTTGAGATTGCTGCCCCGCTGCTGCCGAACGGCAGGTGCGAGTGATTGGGGATCGCCGCGAGGTTCAAAGTAACTCCCGCCTCGCCCCTGCTTTGACCCAGCACGAAATTAGGGCCCGCATGCAGCGGTGCGCGGCTTTGCAAGTTCGGTAGCGCAAAATTTACCCGCCCGTCGCCGCCAAAATTAGTACCCAACAGCGAAAACAGTGCCTGATTCTGGTTGATGGGGAGCAACTGTCCGTTACACAACGCCCAGCCCCTCGGCGGAAATTGAAAGGAGAACAGCCGGATCTCTGCTAGGAACGGTTCGGCCATTAGCGGGTACCTCGCGAGAAGGTCCGGCACTGTGCGGCGATTCCGGCCAGGCCGAAGCCGAAGAGCACTAAGGCACCGGGAATCGGTACAGGCTGAACTTCGAACTGCAGATTGACCGTCGCGGCGGCGTTACTCCAATCGTTCACTAAAATTCCTAGCGTATGCGTGCCCTCGCCAAAGCGTTGTGCCAACTGCCCGTGACTCGCAAATTGCGCTCCCAGCGCAATCAAGTCGAAAAAGAACGCGGTGTGATCATTGCCATCGACCGTGATGGCGCTCGTCAGCGATTCGAACCCTGGAATCAGGTTATTCAGCTCCAAATCTAGATCCGTGGTGGCCATAGTGAAAGTAACACCTAGTGGGTCGCCTGCGGTGGCAGCCGCAGTGAGTTGTGGTAGCGTGTTTTGAAAACTCACGTTGAGTGTCCCGGTCGCGGCAAGTTCGGTCATCTCTTCGAGTAAAGTGACCTGCCATTGCGTGGAGTCGGTAGTGCGGGTTAAGCCGGCGTCCACCAACGCGACACTCAGATTGAATCCATCTGCGTGCACACTGCCGTTGAGCAACGCGCCGTTCCGTCGCCATTGCGCACTCAAAAAATCCTGCCCATCGTTGCGTCCGGCACCGAGGTTGTTGCCGGCACCGCTCGCGGTGGTCGTAGCAGTCAACGCCGCGGCGCTAAAGACGATCGACGATCCAGGATTCAAGCTCAGCGCGGTGGCATCGCCAAGATTATTCAGCGCCCGCATCACGGGCTCGATGCTATTGCAGCCCACACCATCTTCGCAGCGCATAATTTGCGCGACTTGGGTAATACCGGGCCCCCAAGCGAGGCGCTCTCGCTGTAGATTTCAATGAAATTAGTGCTGCCATTCGTCGTCGCCGTCGCACTCGTATCAAACACCCCCTCGAAATCGACGCCGAGAAAACTCGCTGGGGTCAGAGTGTTCGATAAAAACTGAATTGTCGGCACAGGGACACCAGGCAGCGCGAAATGCTGGGACTCATTTTGGGTATAGACGAACGATGAACCGAAGCTTTGCATCGGCACGTAAAGCTGAAGCCCATTCCCCGCGAGTTGCAGAGATTGTTCGAATACCGTGAGGCCGCCGAGGACTCGTGAGCTTATTGGACCGGCAGTCTCGTAGTGAGCTCTGAGCACGAACTTGCCTCCCACAGTGAGCTCGACATCCTGCGTGCCATTTCCGGGGCCGATATTCCACGTGCCAATCTTCAAAATATCCTCAGCCAGCGCGGGAGTCGACCACGCGACCAGCAACGCGAACAAGGTCCGCAAGCATTTTATTTGGGTGGTCCCACTCACGCGGCTGCACTCCGCGCTGCCGCAGCTGGCCGCAGCAGCGCACACACCGCGGAGATCAACTGTTGCCCGCGCCGATTGATTTGGCCGGGTTCAACATAGAGTTGGAAACGCGGCAGTCCACGCCAGTTCTGAACGTCATAGAGACCACTCGGAGTTTGAGTCCGACGACGCCCAGAAAGCGTAATTGAAATTGCTCAATATCGGCATTCGAGTTCAGATCGACGGCGGCGACCAGTTTTACCTTGCCGGCACTGCGAGTCGTGGGATCGAAAAGAAAGAAGCTGGTACCGATGAGCTTGGAGAGATCGGAGAAGTTTAACCCCTTCGCCAACAGACGCGTGCGGGCATCGGCCGGCGCGCTCCATAACAATGTGCCCGGTGCCGTGAGTAGCAAGGTCGCGCAACTCGCAGCTCGTTGAAGAAATTGGCGTCGCCGAGTCACCATCGCCGTATCCGCAGAGTTGCTGAAAAACACGTCCGAGGCAGCCTACACGCTTCTGCAAAGGTCCTCTACCGCGTTCCGTGACTTATTACCGGCATTGTCGTGCGCCAGGTTAGTGCCCGTCAGAGCGATTGACCCGATACCCCGAGCATCGTCCGAAACCGTGGTTAGACGATTCGACTCTTCTTATCGCCCCAGTAGCGGTCGCGCAGTACGCGTTTGTAGAGTTTGCCGGTCGGTAGGCGCGGTAGTTCAGCTTCGAAATCGATCGAACGCGGACATTTCTGACGGGCGAGATGGTGTTGGCAAAACGCGATGAGTTCGGCTTCGAGCGCCGGGCTTGTGGCGATGCCCGGCATCAATTGCACCACGGCTTTCACTTCTTCACCGAGGTCTTCATTCGGCACGCCGAAGACTGCGGCATCGGCGACTTGCGGGTGGGTGATCAACAGGTTTTCGCATTCCTGCGGATAGATATTTACCCCTCCGGAAATGATCATGTAGGTCTTGCGATCAGTGAGGTACAGAAACCCGTCGGCGTCGACATACCCAACATCGCCGACTGTGCTCATCGAGCCGTCAGCGGAACGCGCTTCCTGGGTTTTCTGTGGATCGTTGTAGTACTCGAATGGCGTCGCGGTCTTGAACCAGACGGTGCCGGGTTCACCCACTGGGCAGGTCTTCCCCTCCTCATCAAGAATATGCAATTCGCCGAGCAGCACCCGCCCAACGGTACCGGGGTGCGCCAACCACTCGGCCGAGTCACAGGCCGTAAAGCCTAAACCTTCGGTCGCACCGTAGTACTCGTGGACGATCGGGCCCCACCATTCAATCATGTCCTGCTTCACCGGTACCGGGCACGGTGCCGCCGCGTGCACCACGTACTCCAACGAAGACACATCGTGCAGCGCGCGCACGTCTGGCGGCAGTTTCAACATGCGGCTGAACATCGTGGGGACTAATTGCGTGTGGGTGATCTTGTACTTGGCGATTAGCGCGAGGTACTGCTCGGGATCGAATTTTTCCATGATCACCGCGGTACCACCGTTGCGAATTGTCAAGCCCACCGCCGCCTGCGGTGCCGAGTGATACAGCGGCGCTGGCGAGAGGTAGATCATCTCACCGTGGTACTTCCACAGGGTGTTCACGAAATGGAATAGCGGTAACCACGTGGACGGTGGCACTGCGGGCAGTGGACGCAGGATCCCCTTCGGTCGCCCAGTCGTGCCCGATGAGTACAACATCGCAACGCCCAGGGCTTCATCCGGGATCGGCGTTGCTGGGTACGCTTCTAGCGCGCTCGTGTAATCCACGAATACTGAATCGTCGGGCGCGCGATCAACCATCAGCCAGAGCTTGACCCGCGGGCAGAGTTTCATCGCCTCGATGATCACCTCCCGCCGTGCGCGCGAAGTTACGACCAACTCCGACTGACTGTCGTTAATGATGAACGCCGTCTCCTCGGCCGTCAGGTATGAATTAACGCAGGTGTAGTACAACCCCGCGCGATCACCGCCACCGCACACCTCGAGGTAGCGCGCGTTGTTTTCCATGTAAATGGCGTAATGATCGAGCCGCTGCAAGCCGTGTTTGCGCAGCAGATGCGCAAACTGGTTAGTCCGCTGCTCGTACTCGCCGTAGGTGACCACTTCTCCAGAATTGGCCATGATGAAACACGGTTTATCGGCGCGCTCTTGCGCGAAGGTGCCTGCGTACATAGGAGTCATTAGCCTTTCATGGAATTGGTGCGAGGGCTAGGGTACCTGATCGCTGAGAATAATCCGCCGCGCCGGAAACGCCCAGTCGCAAATATGCTAGTGGGTGATTGGCGCGGAGCCGCGCATAGTGTTCAATGCCAGCCCTCCCCTTACCGTTGACCCGAAGAGAACCGACGCATGAATCTGAAGGATTACTCACTCCAGGCGCTGATGGAGATCACTGCCCGCCCCGAACTCGTGTTTGTCAAAGGCGCGGGCTCCTGGCTCACTGATCATCAAGGCAAGCGCTATCTCGACTTCGTCCAGGGCTGGGCCGTGAATGCGCTCGGCCATTCGCCGCCCTGCATTGTCGAGGCCTTAGCTGCACAGGCCCCACTGTTGATCACACCGAGCCCCGCGTTTTACAACGAACCCGCGTTAAAGCTGGCGGATCTGCTCACCCGGCACTCATGTTTTGATCAGGTGTTCTTCTGCAATACCGGTGCCGAAGCTAACGAGGGGGTGATAAAGCTCGCGCGCAAATGGGGTAAAAAGCACCGACGCGGCGCTTTCGAGATCATCACCTTCGATCACAGTTTTCACGGCCGGACCCTGGCGACAATGTCGGCTTCCGGTAAACCCGGCTGGGACACGATGTTCGCACCGCAGGTTCCGGGATTTCCAAAAGCCGAGATGAACGATCTTGCTTCGGTCTCGGCGTTAATCACCGATAAAACCGTCGGCATCATGCTCGAACCCGTGCAAGGCGAAGGTGGTGTGAATTGTGCCACTCACGAATTCATGCGCGGCCTGCGCGAACTCGCCGATCAACATCAATTGTTGCTGATCTGCGATGAAGTCCAAACAGGGATGGGCCGATTGGGAACACTGTTCGGCTACCAACATTACGGGATCGAGCCGGACATCATGAGTCTCGGCAAAGGCATCGGCGGCGGCGTGCCGCTCGCCGCCCTGCTCGCGAAACGTCACGTGTGTGTGTTCGAGCATGGCGATCAAGGCGGCACCTACAACGGAAATCCGTTGATGGCTGCGGTGGGAGTGGCGGTGTTAGAGGAAATGTTGAAACCCGGCTTCTTGCCGCATGTCTGCGAGATGGGAAATTATCTCTCGGGACAACTCACAGCGCTTGCCATGGAACTCAAGCTTGGTGAGGAGCGCGGCGTCGGCCTGTTACGCGCGCTCGAACTTAACGCCGACATTGGTGCGAGAATCGTGTCCTATTCCCGCGACGAACTCAGCAGCCAGGCTGGGTGGGCCGGAATCGGGCTGTTGTTGAATTCACCCCGCCCAGCGGTATTGCGCTTCATGCCGGCGCTTAATTTAGGCACGGCGGAAATCGATCGGATGATCGATGGTCTCCGCCTCAGCGTACAAGCAGTTCGCACCTAAGACACACGATGAGTATCTACGATCTCTCGGCCACGACACTCGACGGCGCGGTCCAATCCTTCGACGCCTATCGCGGTAAGACCCTGCTTATCGTCAATGTCGCGAGTCAGTGCGGGTTTACGCCGCAGTACCAGGGCCTGGAAGCATTGTGGCGCACGTTCAAGGATCGCGGGCTCGTGGTGCTCGGCTTCCCGTGCAATCAATTCGGACGCCAAGAACCCGGCGACGCGGCCGCAATCAAACAATTCTGCTTGGACCAGTACGAGATCAGTTTCCCGCTGTTCGCGAAAATCGCCGTCAATGGTGTCGACGCCCACCCGCTGTACCAGCATTTAAAAGCAGCGGCACCCGGCGTCTTAGGATCCGAGGCGATCAAGTGGAATTTCACTAAATTCCTGATCGATGCGAACGGCCATGTCACTAAGCGTTATGGCAGCGTGGATACCCCCGAAAAAATCGAGCAGGACATCGCGGCCTTATTGCCGCCCCTGACATAGCAGCCGGGGCACTCTCGGGTTATGCTTGACCTTGCTCGCACCGTCAGCGGCACCGCCAGCCCAATAACCATCGCTACCCCAGGAGCAATCTTATGCAGCTCGGAATCGTCCAAATTGCCCAGAGTTTTGGCTACGACAACATCACCGACACCCAGGTCTACGACGAGGAGATCCGCGGCGCGGTGCTGGCCGATGAACTAGGGTACGACTTGCTCTCGATGGTCGAGCACCATTTTGAAGACTACGCGCTGTGTCCCGATAATTTTGTCTACCTTGCGCATATCGCCGCCAAAACTCGCCGCATAAAACTCATGACGGGCGCCGTGATCGTGCCCTGGAATATTCAGCCGTTGCGGGTGGCCGAGAAAGCGGCGCTCCTTGATCAACTCTGCGGTGGTCGCCTGATCCTCGGCCTCGGCCGTGGCCTCTCGCGTCGTGAATATGCACAAATGGGGATCTCGATGGAGGAATCGCGCGGGCGCTTCGATGAGGCTGTACCGATGATTCTAAACGCGCTCGAAGCCGGCGTGATGGACGCGCATGAAGGCGAGTACTTCAAGCAACCGCGCGCGATGATCCGCCCGCGTCCAACGAAGACCTTTAAAGGCCGCACTACCCAGGTCGCGATGTCGGGCGATTCGGTGTTTGAAGCGGCGAAGCACGGCGTCAAGATGATGCAGTTCGCGTACAAACCAATCGAAATACATAAGCAGGAAGTCGACAGCTACGCGGCCAGCTACCGCAAACTCCACAAGACCGCGCCGCCGATCCCGTTCTTTGTCGATTTCCTGGTGTGCGATAGCAACGCCGATCGGGTCGCGGAGAACGCGGACAGGCACATCCGCCGGTATCTCTTAAGTTTGATGCATCACTACGAGATGATGGGCAATCATTTCGCCCAGGCGAAGGGTTATGAAGAATATGGCGAGAACGCCAAAGTCATGCAGACAATCGGAATGGAAGCGGTGGCCGATGGCTACCTCGCCAGCCAAACCTGGGGTACCCCGCAGCAAATTCTCGAAAAAATCGAAGCTCGCCGCAAAATCGTCGGCGACTACGATGGGCTGTTCGCGGTACGTTTCGCGGGCGCGCCCTACGACATGGTAGAGCGCACGATGAAACTGTTCGCCAAGGAAGTAATGCCGGAACTCAAGAGCTGGAATATCGCGACCACGATGGCGGCGTAGGCGCAATCCGAAGGTAACGAATTTATTCGGGCTTTAAAGATGCAATTCGTTACCTTCCTGTTGAGATTTGTTGAATTCTGTCACAGCAGGAACACATTTCAGGGACTATCCTTCAATCATCGAGGTCCGCGGCGACTAGGCCCCCTCCTAACATAATCTGGCTCCCCCCACTCCCCACACTGCCAGATTTCGCGCCGCGGACTTCGGTTTTTACTCTACCCCCCAGCAATCACTAGTGCCCGCACCCGGTCTGGCGTAATCGGCAGTTCCGCGACCCGCACACCGAACGGCGCGAGCGCATCCGAGACCGCGTTAGCCAATGCCCCGAACGGCGCGATCGCGCCACCCTCACCACACCCCTTGAAACCACCCGGCACATGCGGCGACGGCGTTTCGAGGTGACCGATTTCAATGAACGGCACGTCTGGCGCGGAAGGCAACAAATAATCCATGAACGAGGTCGTCAGCGGCTGTCCCTGTTCGTCGTAAAGCAACTGCTCGAACATCGCCCCGCCCAACCCCTGCGCCACTCCGCCGGTGATCTGTCCGTCGACGACCATCGGGTTGATCATACGTCCGCAATCCTCAATCACGACATACCGCAGGATTACGACCTGCCCTGTCTCGACGTCCACTTCGACTTCCGCGATGTGCACTGCATTCGGCACCGTCACGCGCGGTGGCTCGAAATAATGCGTGACATCGAGCCCGGGCTCTTCGCCGGGCGGCAGCCCACCGGCTGACGAGTACAGCGATTTCCGTGCGAGCTCCGCAATCGATATCCCACCGCCCGGCACTCCCTTGATCCGCGCTTCGCCTTCCGCCAGAACTATATCCTCGGGCGCGGCTTCAAGCAGGTGGCCAGCGATGCGTTTTATTTTCGTCACCAGCTTCTGCGAAGCGCCAATCACCGCCCCGCCCCCGATCACCGCCGCGCGACTCGCCCACGTTCCCCACCCGTACGGTAGATCGCCGGTATCGCCCAGACGCACCGTAATGCGCTCGAACGGGATCCCGAGTTCGTCCGCCGCGATCTGCGCATAAATCGTCTCGTGTGCCTGACCATGCGAATGGGTGCCGACATACACGGTCACGTGGCCTGATGGATCGATCTTGATGTTTGAGGCCTCGTAGCCCGAGATCTGGATCCCGAACGGATGCCAGAACGAAGATCCCGGTCCGGTCACCTCGTTGTAGCAACTGATCCCGACTCCGCGATAAACCCCCTGCGTCCGCAACTCGCCCTGTCTGCGCCGAAACCCGGTGTAATCAAAGCGTGCCGCGGCGTCTTCCAAACTCTGCAGATAGCTCCCTTCTTCGTATACCAGACCATTTATCGCGGCGTAGGGGAACTGATCCTTGCGAATTAAATTGCGGCGACGGATCTCCAGCGGGTCGAGCCCGAGCTCGATTGCGGCCATATCGAGCAGGCCTTCCATCACCAGATTGCACAGCGGCGCACCCACCCCACGATAGACACTGATCGTCGATTTATTCGTCGCGACCGCGGTCGCCCAAAACGCATAGTGCTGGAGATGGTAAGGGCCGGGGAACATCTGGGCGCCGTGCAACATTTCCAGTACCGAGGTCCACGGATACGCGTTGTACGCACCGACATCGGAAATCGCGCGATAACGCGCGGCGAGTAATTTCCCGTTGCGGTCCAGCGCCAACTCACCGTCAATGATCTGCTCTTTCGCGTGATAGGACGCCGTAAACGCTTCGCGACGATCTTCCAGCCAGCGCACCGGCAGGCCGAGTTGCATCGCGGCAACCGCGGTAATTAATTCTTCCTGATAGAAATGCCCCTTCAGTCCAAACCCGCCGCCTACATCGGGGGCAATCACGCGGATCTTGCTCTCGGGATGATTGAGATGCGCGGCTAGTTCAGTTCTTACCAGGTGCGGCATCTGGGTCGACGCCCACATCGTGAGTTCGTCGGTAACGGCATCGAAGCGCGCAAGATAAGCACGGGGCTCCAACGGGACGGCATGGTTGCGGCCGGTGCGAAAGCGTTGTTTAACGACGGTGTGTGCAGCTGCGAAAGAGCCGTCCACATCGCCTGCCGTGAATTCGTTGTAGCACATGAGGTTGTCGCCCCACTCGGGGTGTACCAGCGGCGCGTCCGGCTGCATCGCCGCGACGGGATCGATGACCACTGCGAGTGGCTCGTAGTCAACTTCAATCAACGCCAGGGCGTCTTCAGCGATGTAGCGATTGTCCGCGACGACCGCGGCCACGCCTTCTCCGCAATACCGCACCGTGTCTGATGCGAGCGCATACCAGTCACATTCCTTGCAGGTGGGATTACGCTCGCGATCGAGGCCGGCGCGTTGCGGCTTAGCGTGCCGTCGAAGGTCTTCTCCCGTCAGCACCAGACGAACACCGGGCAAGGCCTGGGCGGCACTTACATCGATACCGAGAATCCGCGCGTGTGCCTCCGGGCTGCGCAGAATTGCCATATCGACCATCCCTGGCATCTTCATACCACCGACATAGTTACCGTTGCCGGTGACCAAGCGCGGGTCTTCCGTGCGTTTGACCCGTGCGCCGACCAGTTTTCCCGTGGCGATCATGATCCTCTCCTCAACTTGATGGCGTGACGAAATCCTAGCACAGGCGACGGCGCTAAATATTGCTTGTATGGCGATTCCGATTGAGTGCAGACTCCGCTTTCCAATACATTGGCAATTAACGCCGGCTTCCGGCAACAAGGGTTTATCGCCATGAAGATCGCCTGCTTCCATTTGATGCCCTATCGCGACTTACCAGACGACTTCGAGAAGAAGCACAAGTCCGCGTGGTTCACCCTGCCGTTTGACGGCATCGCTGATCGGCACAAGGTCTCGCAGTACTACAACTGGACCCTGGACGAACTCACCTATGCCGCGAAATCCGGCTTCGATGGGGTGTGTACCAACGAGCATCATCAAAACGCGTATGGCTTCATGGTTAATCCGAACATGATGGGCTCGGTGCTCGCGCGCGCAACGCGCGGCACCGACACGGCAATCATTCAAATGGGCGAAACCGCGGTGTTCCTGAACCCACCGATCCGCGTCGCCGAAGAATATGCGATGCTCGATATGATTTCGGAAGGCCGCTTGGTCGCGGGTTTCCCGGTCGGCCTGGGTGGCGATTTCTCGTACAGCTATGGCATGGCCCCAATGGAACAACGTAGTCGTTACAACGAAGCGCATGACCTCATCAAAAAGGCCTGGCTCTCCAAAGAACCGTTTGCATTCAACGGCAAGCATTATCAACTGCCGATGGTGAATATTTGGCCGAAGCCGCTGCAGACTCCGCATCCACCGATTTGGGTGCCGGGCAATGCGAGTCCGAGCACCTGGGATTTCGTGCTCAAACACGATTACTCGTACTGCTTCCTGACTTACTTCGGAGCCAAGGGCGCCGAGCACATGGTAAACGGCTATTGGCGGCGCGCCGAAGAACTAGGTCGCGATCGCAACCCGTATCGCTTAGGCTTTCTCGTGCCGGTCGGGGTGTCGGATACTGATGAGAAAGCCGAAGCCGAATATGGTCACGCTTCCGAATACTTTTATCACAAGGGCTTACATCTACCGGAACAGTTGCTGGCACCGCCCGGCCATATGTCCCATAGCAGCCTCACGCATCTCATCACCAAGCGACCGTTCCCGCCGTTCTCGGAATTAAAAGGCATGCACTTTCCGCAGTTCAACGACCGCGACTATGTCGTGTGCGGCAGCGCGAAGACCGTGACCCAGCGCCTGCTGAATATCATCAAGACCCTGCGCGTAGGTCACCTGATGATCCTGCCGCAGTTCGGATCGCTGTCGCATGAAAAAACAATGGAGAACATCGATCGCATCAGCAAAGGCGTGTTGCCGCACCTCCGCAATGTGTGGGACAACGAGAATTGGGAAGACCATTGGTGGCCGAAAAGCGTCGCCCAACAACAGCGCGCCGCGGCGTAATGGGGCTTGGTGCAACACCTGCCGCGTGCCAGCCCGGCCTTAGTTTTTAGAGCTGTTTAGTTTCGTCAACGTTAAGCGACCACCCAGAGAACCACCATGCACAAGCCCCGAAAAAAAGTCATCCCCGTCCTCGGTGGTGCCCTGGAAATCACCGTCAACATCGCGGGCACGGGCAAGCCTCTGCTCTATCTCCATTCCGCCGGTGGCTATTACTGGGATGATTTTCTCGACGGCCTCGCCGATCACTACAAGGTCTACGCCCCGCATTTTCCCGGCACCGCACCGGGCCGCCCGAACGAGATCGATCTTGTCGGTAACCTGTGGGATGTCGTGACAGCCTACGACGATCTCCTCGACGGCCTAGGCCTGAAGAAAGTGCGCCTGATCGGCCATTCCTTTGGCGGACTGTTAGCCGCTGAACTCGCCGCGCATCACCCCAAAGCGATCGACAAACTGGTGTTGATTTCACCGATCGGGCTGTGGCGCGACGACGCCCCCTACACCGTCGCCAACTGGTGCGCGCTCGACGGCAACGAGCTCATGGATGTGCTGTTCTACGACAAGCAGCATCCGCGTGTAGTTAGACGCATGACCCCACCGTCGGTCGGTAAGGACGCCGCCGAGTTATGGCAGGTGCACCTCATGTGGACCTTGGGCTGCACCGCGAAAGTCATCTGGCCGATCCCCGATAAGGGCTTACGCAAACGCATTCACCGCGTGACCGCGCCGAGCCTTGTCGTCTGGGGTGAAAACGACAAGCTCATCCCAACTGTGTATGCGCAGGAATTCGGTAAGGCCCTGAATAATGCTGAAGTGATGATGCTTCCGCAGTGCGGACATGAACCGCCGTTGGAGCAGTGCGAAATACTGACCGCAAAGGTGCGCGAATTTTTGGGGTAGGCTTTCGCTTCCAGACCATAAAGAGTGTCAGCTGCAGTTGCCCCTGCGACCGTCAGCGCATGAAACGCCTTCGGTGTAGGGAACAATGAGCTTGCGTATCGGCGTCGATGTCGGCGGCACCTTCACAGATTTCCTGGTGACGGACTCGGCGGGTAACGCGGAGATAGTTAAAGCCTCGACGACCCCGCATGATCCTTCGCGCGGCTTTTTCAAAGGATTGGAGACGGAAGCGCACTCGCGCGGTCTGTCCATTGCAGAGTTGCTCGATCAGGTCACGACCATCGTCCACGGCACGACGATTACGACCAATGCGATCCTTACCGGCGATGGCGCACGCACCGGCTTTATTACGACGAAAGGGTTTCGCGATATATTGAACATGCGGCGCGGAGTGAAGGAGCGTCAGTTTGAAAAATACCCCGCGCCGCCGGCACTGATTCCGCGCCATCGAATCCAAGTTGTCGAAGATAAGGATTGATTACTCCGGCCGCGTGCTAGCCCCCCTTGAAGCTCGACGATGCGCACGCTGCGGTGCGCGCTTTTAAAGTTGATCAAGTCGAGGCAATCGCGGAGTCGCCCCTCTGGTCGTTCAAAAATCCTCGACATGAACAACAGATCGCGGAAATCCTGCGTACCGAATTACCCGAAGTCTATGTCTCGCTTTCGAGCGAGATGCTGCAGCAGATCCGCGTCTACGAACGCCACAGCACCACCGCGCTCAACGCCTACGTCGGCCCGGTACTTACGCGCTACCTGACCCGCCTGCAAACAGCGCTGGCCGCGCATGACTTCCGCGGCGATCTACTCATCATGCAATCGAATGGTGGCGTGATGGCACCCGATGTCGCGCAACGCTTCGCCTCCAATACATTGCTGTCTGGCCCGGCCGGCGCGCCACTCGCCGGGATGTTCTACGGCAGTCCGCACGGGTTTCGGAATTTGATCACCGTCGACATGAGCGGAACCTCGTTTGATGTGGCGCTGGTCAAGAATGCCGAGCCTGCGGTCACCACCGAAGGTACGATTGGCGAACATCGGATCGCCTGCGAGCACGCCTCCCCCACCCTGCCATCTGACCGTGGTGCACATGCTGCTCGACGCAGCCCAGAAAAATCCAACCGGCGAAACGCTAGTTAACGGTGCCGAACGTCTGAATTACCTTGAGTACAGCCATTGCGTCACCACCTTTGCGAACGAATTGATTGCACTTGGTGCGCAGGGTGAACGAGTCGCTGCTCAGATTCTTTGTTACATCGACCCCTGAAATCTCCCCGCCGTTACACGGCGTCCCCCTTTTTCAAAGGGGACGTTGATGGTCTCGCATGTACCTGCCGCCATTGCCGATAAGGGACCGAGTACTGATTTCTTATTCCGTCACCCACCTGGCACATTGGCGTGACCGAAAAAATTCTAATCTGTCGCCGGATTCGTCGTTGCGTTAGAATCCGCCGCGTGCTCGGTCATCTCTTACGATTACGCACGTAACACCAGCGCAGGAGCAATCCTGCGTCAGGTACAACCGCTTATAACACCTGCCCGGGTGGCGGAATTGGTAGACGCACCGGACTTAAAATCCGGAGAGGGAAACCTCGTGCCGGTTCGATTCCGGCTTCGGGCACCACTAACAATAATTTGAATCAATCGAAAGCGGCCGGGCGATCTTAAAGAACTCTTGCATCCGGCCTAAGGACCCGGGCGGAAGTAATCTTGTCACACCGAGGGTGTTTCTAAGCGATTGCTGCAAGGCGCGTTTCGCCGGGAATGGTGGGCCCATTGCCAAGAAACGCAACGCCGCAGCAATCGCTTAGAAGCAGCCGAATGTAAAGATTATTTCCACCCGGGTCCTGAGTGCCACCGCCAGTAACGGCGATGAGGTGTGCGTGACTATTACCAGCGAAGTGCTGCGCTCCATGATCGACGCCGATCCTGCGCGTGGGTTGTACCGCATCCATCGCCGTATGTTCACCGACCCCGCGATTTTCGAATTGGAGCTGAAGCACATCTTCGGCGGCACCTGGGTTTATCTCGCGCACGAAAGCCAGCTCCCCTCCCCGCACGATTTCGTCACCACGTTCATTGGACGTCAGCCGGTGATCGTGAATCGCAACGGTAATGGCGAGCTCGGCGGATTCATCAATGCCTGCCAGCATCGCGGGGCAATGATCGAAAACCTCGCGCGCGGCAACAAGAAAATATTCATGTGTCCCTTTCATGGTTGGTGCTACCGTTCGAACGGCGAACTCGCCGATTGTGGCGAATCCCCGAGGGCGGGTTACAGTGCCGCTTTCGACAAAACCGCGATGAATCTCAAGGCGATCGCCAAGATCGCGAGCTATCGCGGTTTCATTTTCGGCAGCTTGAATGCAAATGTCCCTTCCCTCGAAGCGCATCTCGGCGAAGCCACGAAGTGCATCGATCTCATCGTTGATCAACACCCCGAAGGCAAAATCGAAATTCTCCGCGGTATCCAGTCGTATACCTTTGACGGGAACTGGAAACTGCAGGCGGAGAATGGCGTCGATGGTTACCACGTCAACACCATTCACGCGAATTACGTCCAAACCATCGGCAACCGCCAGCGCCTGCTCGCAGAGAAGGATCCGGTTAAGGCAGCTGACGTTGGTTCGCTCGATAAACTACGCGGCGGTTTTTTCGGGTTCGAAAACGGGCACGTCCTACTATGGAACGAGTGGCCGAATCCTCAGGTTCGTCCCGGCTGGGAACAGCGCGACGCGCTGCTCGCCAGGGTCGGAACCAACCGCGCGAACTGGATGACGAGATACCTGCGCAACCTGTTGCTCTATCCCAATGTCTTCATCATGGACCAGACCAGCTCGCAGATCAGAGTCTTCCGGCCGCTTTCAGTCGATAAAACCGAAGTTAAAGCGATTTGCTTCGCACCCGTCGGTGAGCGCGCGGCCGCCCGCGCGCGCCGCTTTCGACAATACGAAGATTTCTTCAATGCGAGTGGCATGGCCACCCCGGATGATCTCGCCGCGTTCAACGCCAGTCAGGTTGGCTTCAATGCGAGCGCGAGCGAGTGAAGCGATATCTCGCGCGGGGCCACGCACCTCGTCGAAGGCGCTGATGACGCCGCGCGTCTGATTGATCTGAAGCCGCGCTTCAGTGGTTCGTATTTCCAAGATGAAGGGATCTACCTCTCGTTACACGAACGTTGGTTAGAACTATTGTTGGCGGGCCTGGCCCGTGAGCCGTCTGAGGCGGCGCGACATGTCGCCTGAGTCGGATCTGCAGCGTGCCGCGCGTGAGCTGATCGCGCTCGAAGGCTGGCTGCTCGATCAACGCGACTGGGATGGGTGGTTGAATCTGTACCTGGAGGAAGCCGAATACTGGCTGCCGTGTTGGGACGGCGAGCACGCGCTGACCAGCGATCCGAACGCCGAGCTGTCTTTGATCTACTACGGCAACCGAGCGGGACTCGAAGGTCGCGTGTTTCGCTTACGCACCGGCAAGTCGCTGGCCTCGACTCCGCTCCCACGAACCTGCCACATGACTCAGATTGCGCGGATTACTGCACAGGACGGTGATTTAATAGTCGAGTTGAACTTTACGACCCACGGTTTCAGGGTCAATCAACAGCATTATTTCTTTGGTCAACAAACCCATCGACTGCGACCAACCGCGGCCGGACTCAAAATTGCCAAGCGCACCGTCATCGTTGCCAACGATCGCATTCCCAATGTGCTTGATATCTACAGCGTGTAGTTCCGCCCGGCTCCTAAGTCGCGGTATCGCACCCGTTAATTGAAAGCAACACAAGCATGGATTTCGCTTTTTCAGCAGAACAAATCGCGATTCGCGAAACCGCGCGTCGCTTTGCACAAACATGTCTGCTGCCGCACTACAAAGCACGCGAAAACGCGGGCCATATTGATTTGGTGATGGCACCGCAGATCCAGAAAATGATCATCGCGCGCGAAAAAGTCGGCCGGGTGGCCGCGCCGTGTACCTAGTTAGTAAGCGACCAACAGAGGTGGCTATGGATCATCAAACTCAGGTTGAGCAGGCAAAACGACTACCCCATATCTTCGGA
Source organism: Gammaproteobacteria bacterium (assembly GCA_009692265.1). Taxonomy (GTDB): domain Bacteria; phylum Pseudomonadota; class Gammaproteobacteria; genus CAIKBL01. The sequence continues at coordinate 33,665 of SHZM01000008.1, read as the reverse complement.
AAACACGCGCCCTCGCTCGCACATTTTCACAGCCAAGTCACCGCGGCACTGGCTGCTGGCGCAGGGCAGGATGCACCCGCATGATCACGGATTTTCGTAGACTGTTGCGCGCCGACGGAGGGACCCAGAACCGCGAGATCTACTGGAATGAAGATCTCTACGCGCAGGAACTGGAGCAGGTGTTCGCCCGCTCCTGGCTGTTTCTCACCCACGAGTCGCTGATTCCGAATCCCGGTGACTTCATCACCACTTTTATGGGGGAGGATCGCGTAATCGTCTCGCGCGGCGGTGATGGCGTGATCCGCGCGTTTCTGAATTCCTGTAATCACCGCGGCAATATTGTGTGTCGCGCCGATTCCGGCAACGTGCGCAGCTTCACCTGCAACTACCACGGTTGGGTCTACGGGCTTAATGGTGATCTCGCCGACGTTCCGTTGGAGAAGGAAATTTATACCGAGCCGCTTGATCGAAAACGGCTCGGCCTCAGGCAGGCCCGGGTCGAATCCTATCGCGGTTTCGTCTATGGCAATTTCGATCCGGAAGCGCCCTCCCTCCTCGATTATCTGGGTGAGATGGCCTGGTACTTCGACAGCTTCATGGACGTACCCGGCGGTGCCGAATTGCTCGGGCCACCGATTAAGGTACGCTTCAAGGCAAACTGGAAATTTTTCGTCGAGAATTTCATCGGTGATTTTTATCACGCCGGCTGGACCCATGCGGCGGCGATCAAAGTCATCGGGGGCGCGCTGGGGATGATTCAGGGCAACCAAGCCGTTGCGCCAGGCACCCAATTCGCGACAACTTTCGGTCACGGTTTCAATGCCTCGCCCGGCACCGATGACCTGTTCCCCAGCATTCATCAGGGCCGGATCGCGACAATGTTTGAAGACTGGATGCGCAGCCGACTGCCGGTCGTGCGCGACAAGCTCGGGACCGAACGTGCTCGGCTTTACAACGCGATCTGGGATGGCGGCATGTTTCCGAATACTTCATTCCTGCGCGGCATCGATACCTGGAAAGTCAGGCAGCCGCGCGGACCACGCGAAGTCGAGGTCTGGACCTGGACCTTGGTCGAAAGCGAGATGCCTGAGGAACTCAAGCGAGGGATCCGACATTCGAATGAAAAAACCTTTGGCGCAGCCGGCCTGCTCGAAGGCGACGACGGAGAGAACATGGAGGGCAATACCCACTCCTCGGACGGCGTGATTACCCGTCAGCAGCCGCTGAATACCGAAATGGGGCTCGGGCGTGAAACCTTCCGTGATGAGTACCCCAGCATGATTTCGGAGCCCGCCGATAACGAGGCCGCGCATCGGAATTTTCTACGCATGTGGAAGACAATGATGACCGCCAAGGACTGGGATGAAATCATCACGCGTCGTCGCCAGGATGCGCGCCGATGAACACCGTGGCAGGAACCGGCGTCCCGCTCGACCTCTACTTCGAAGTCCAAACTTTTTTGTTTCGCGAAGCGCGCTACCTTGATGACGAGCAATTTCGCCCGTGGCTGGCGCTGCTCACCGAGGACATCCATTACTGGCTGCCGATCCGCGAGAATCGTTTCCGCAAAGATCGCCGTCCGCCACCCACGCCCGCTGATTCGGCCTCGGTGTATAACGATGACCTCTCCGACTTAACTGATCGCGTGGCCCGTTTCGAGACCGGTTTCGCGTGGGTCGAAGATCCGCCGTCGCGGATTCGTCGCCTCGTTACCAACATCGAAGCGGAAACCACCGCACGGGACGATGAACTCGCGGTGTATTCGAATATTCTCCTCTATCGCAATCGTCGCCAGGATGAGGAAGCGTGGTTCGTCGCCGCCCGCCGCGATCGATTACGGTGGGTTGATGGCACCTGGCGACTCGCCAAGCGCCACATTGTGTTCGATCAGCACGTGATCCTGGATGACAATTTATCGGTATTTTTGTAAGCCGACTGTTCTACCGAAGAGGATTTTTCATCGTTAAACCCGAGTCCGCGGCTCGATGACGAAATCAACGGACTTCGCCTCGCGAGTCATTTCAAAATAAGTCGAATTCAGATACGGCGAGTTCACCACGATCCGCCCGCGCGAATTGCGGTAGTAAGTCTGCATGCCCGGATGCGTCCAAACCATGTTGGCATGCAGGTCGTCGACTGCGTCGTTGTACGCATCGTGCACCTGCGCCCGGCATTCGACCGCGCCCGCGTTCGCCTGGCCCATCTTGCGGATCACATCCATGACATAGCGCATCTGCATCTCAACCACGAACATGATGCTGCCGCCGTGGCCGGGCTGAAGATTCGGGCCATAGAGACAGAAGAAATTCGGAAAGTCCGGGATGACCGTGCCGAGATACGCCTTGGCATCGTCTTCGTTCCACACCTCGCGCAAACTGCGACCGGAGCGCCCGCGCGCCTCGAAGCTGGTCAGGAAGCGCAGCACGTCGAAACCTGTCGCGATCACGAGAATATCCGAGGCATGCCGTTCGCCATCATCCGTCACGACACCTGCCGGCGTGATCTCGGTAATCGGTGTCGAGACGAGATTAACCCGCTCGTTGCGCAGCATGCGATACCAGCCGTTATCCATCAGCAGCCGCTCGCTAAACGGCGGATAAGTCGGGAGTACTTGCTCAAGTAAATCTGCCCGCTCGCCAAGTTCTTCGATGACGTATTGGGTGAAATAGGCGCGATGCGCATCGTTGACGCTATTGAGCGATCGTTCCGGGTGTGGCCAGGCCGGGTCCTTTTGCAAAGCGCCATGTACACGATCGCCATACGCCCAACCGAGGCGCAAGCGATACCAGATGCGATACAGCGGCACTTCACGCAACAAAAATCGCAGGGATTCCGGGATCGGCGTGCGGAAATGGGCATGCGGCACGGCCCAGTGCGGCGAACGCTGAAAGATTGTCAACGCTTTCACTTGATTCTGGATCTCGGGGCCAACCTGCATCGCGCAGGCACCATTGCCGATCACCACAACCCGCTTATCAGTTAAGTCAATGTCGTCCGGCCACTCAGCCGTATGGAAACAGGGTCCCGCAAAGGTCTCCAAGCCCGGAATGTTCGGGTACTTGATCGGATTGAAAATACCGACGGCACTGATCACGACATTCGGCGTGCGGACTTCTAAATCGCCCGACGGCAATCTTACCTGTACTCGCCAGCGCTGGGTCGTCGCATCGTACGCGAGCGACTCCACGGCGGTGTTGAAATAAATCCGCGGTCGCAAATCGAACTTGTCCGCGATGTGTTCCAGATACTCCTTGAGTTCGTCGCGCAGCGCGAAATACATCGACCAATCGTAGGGCGCGAATGAAAAGGAATAGAGATGATTCGGTGTGTCGACCCCGGCCCCGGGATAGCGGTTGTCGCGCCAGATCCCGCCGACCGTGCCACTCTTTTCAAGTACCGTGAACGCAACCCCCCGCTGTTTGAGATTTACCGCCGCGCACAGACCAGAGACCCCGGCACCGATTACGAGCACTTCAAAATCCGGTGGCAAGTCTATCGGCGCCGGAATCGCCTCTTCGGGGCTCGGTAGTTCTACCTCGATGATCGCATCGTACTCGGCTGGGATCTCCTCCCCCATGGCCACCGCCAGCATCCTTAGACGCAGTTCGCGGTCCGGCATTGAGATGGCGACAGGTCGGCCCGCGTGCTGCGCATGAATGGCAGCGAGCGCCGCCGCACGTATTTCAACTTGGATAGACTTCCGACAAGCCGCCGCTGTCGTTGTCGTTCATGCCGCGGGGACGCCGCAGCCGGTACGGCGCTTCCAACCAGCCTAGATCGCCTGTTAATTGAACGAGCACCATCAGCAATGTAGGGATGTTGGCGATGGCGACGGCTTCCGCGAAGCGTGGATCGGGAGCGAGAGTATCGTTCATAGGTGTTTCCGGTTTTTTTTCATTACGCAGCGGTCACATCGCGAGGCTCAAGCCGCCGTCAACGATAATAATCGAGCCGGTGATGAAATCCGATGCGCGACTCGCGAGCAGGATCGCGATTCCGGCGAAATCCGCCGGCATCCCATAGCGTTTCACCGCCGTTCTATTCACGAGGTACTCGACGATCGGTCCGCGTGAGTTGGGTCCTTCGCAGGGCATCATCTCGGTGTGGACTAAACCGGGCAGCACCGCGTTGACCTGAATGTTATCGGGTCCCCAGGCGCAGGCGAGACTTTGGGCCATGTGATCCATGCCGCCCTTGGCTGCCGCGTAGTGTGCGAGCTTCGGATGGCCGAACTGCGTGATGATTGAACTGATATTGATGATCTTGCCACTGCCGGCCTTAAGCATCTCCAGGTAACAGGCTTTCGCGCACAGGAACGCTGAGGTGAGATTCACCGCGATAAAATTATTCCAAACTTCCAAGCTCATATCCTGCGGCAGGATGCCGTAACTGATCGCGGCGTTGTTCACCAGAATATCGATCCTGCCGAAGCGGGCGACGGTATCGCCGACGAGGCGAGTAACGTCGTCTTCCACCGAAACATCCGCCTGGATCGCGAGCGCCGTCGCGCCGCCCGCCGCAAGTCCCGCGCTCGCGGCAGCAGGCTTTCCCGAGTTGCGACCCACGATCGCAACGGCTGCGCCTGCCCGCGCTAAACTCTTCGCAATGCCAAGACCGATGCCGCCGCTACCGCCGGTGATGACGGCCACTTTACCGGTCAAACTAAATAAATCTTGCATCGCGAAAGAACCCTCGCCGTGTCGAATCCAAATTCACCCGCCTAAGAGCTCCACGGCCAAGGCTCCCTTGCGCGCGATGATCGTCTTGTAACCAGCGAGATCAAAATCGCGTGAAGCACCCATCGCGCCCACCAGGTAACGCTTGTAGACTCCTTGTCGGATTGCCGCGATTCGCCAATGCGAAAACGCGCGGTAATAATTGATGTGGCTTAAATCGAAACCGGTCAGGGTCGCATAGCGCTGCATGAGTTGCTCACGGGCGATAAAGCCGCCTGCGGTCGTCGGCATCCGGTCATCGACATCGCCAGTGACTTCGTCCGGCATCAACCAGGTGTTGAGGAGATATCCAAGATCCGCGAGTGGATCACCGAGCGTACAGAGTTCCCAATCGAGCAACGCCTGAATCTTACCGTGCGCCACGATCATATTCCCGAGACGATAATCCCCGTGCACGATGCTCGCACCAATTTGCAGGGGCATGCGTTCCCCCAGCAGGCGCAGCGCGTCTTCCATGGAAGGCACGTCGTCGGTCTTGGTCTGCTCCCATTGCTGCGACCAGCGCTTGAGCTGGCGGGCGACATAGTTTTCCTTGCGTCCCAGATCGCCGAGCCCGACCGAATCTGGATCAGTGAGGTGCAGGGCCGCGAGTACTTCCGCGACATGCACCCCGAGGCTTGCACGTTCAGTGAGAGGTAGTTCGTTTGCTAGCGTCGCATCATGGGGCACCTTTCCGTCCACGAGCCCCATGACAAAAAACGGCGCGCCATTGACTTCAAGATCGCTACACAGCCCATAGGTGTGCGGCACCGGCACCTTGCTATCCGCGAGCGCCGATATGACTCGGAACTCGCGTCCCATGTCGTGCGCACTTTCGAGCACATGGCCGAGCGGCGGACGGCGCAACACCACGCAACGACCAGCCGAGTCGTCGCAGGCGTAGGTGAGATTCGAGTGGCCGCCCGCAATCAGGGTGTAGCGCACCGGCGGCGCGAGCCGCGGGCCCTGGGTCGCCAACCAATTTGTCACGAATGGTTCGTTGATGCCTTCGGTCATGAGCAAAATCCGCGTGATGATGAGTGAGTTTGCCAGGGCTAAGCAGACACAGCCCGGGTACTCGCTGGCTCCCACACTAACGGTACGGTGTTCACGCTGCCGACGATCCCGCCCGTGTAGGTGATCTCGAAGCCAGGCGCGATTTCAAACTCCGGGATCCGCGCCAACCATTCCTCAAGCAGGATCCGCGTCTCGGTCCGTGCCAGGTGCGCCCCTGGGCAGACATGCGAGCCATTACCGAAGGTGGAGTGACGAGCCTCGTCGCGGTTGAAATCGACGTTCATCGGAGACGCATTTTCGGTGCTATCCAGGCCATGCAGAATCATCGGCGCGACGATCATCTCGCCCTGTTTGAGCGCCACTCCTTCGTACTCGATATCCGCGCGAAGTTCACGCGCGACGGTGACCAGCGGAAAACGCCGTGCGAGTTCATTGATCGCGATCCGAATGTGCTCCGGGTTCTCGGCCAATTTACGCCGCGCCGCGGGGTCCCGCGCGAGAAATAACATCACAAAACCCATGAAGTTGACGACGGTATCAAGGCCGCCGACCAATACCTGGATACACAGGTTCGCGGCTTCCTCATCCGTCAGCGCGCGATCATGCACCTTACCGTTGATCATCCGGCTCAACATATCGGTGCCGTCTTGGCCACGCCGCGCTGCGATAACTGGCGCGATATAGGCATGGAAATGGATCCGCACATCCTTGAACTCCATGGTGCCATCGGGTCGGGTGAATTGATCGGCCAGATACTTCAATCGCGGCATGTCCTCGATCGGCAAGGCGACTATCTGCATGAAGATCCTGATCGGCAATTGCTCCGCGAAATCATGCGTGAAATTACAGTTCCCGCGCAGCCGAAAGCCTTCAATGAGGCTCACCGTCAACCTTCGAATCGCGCCCTCCACGCCGCCCACGGCCTTCGGCGATAAGCCGTTGCTCAAAAGATTACGAAACGGCGCATGTGCCGGGGGATCGAGTGACAACGGGATTAAACGATACGCCTCGCCCGCGGTGTCTTTGGGCACGAGTACGGTGTGATTGGAGAAGCGCGAATAATCCGAGAGCACCTCGCTCACCAACCGACCCCGTAGCACCATCCAATGCCCGCCATTACGTGGGGTCCACACGATGTCCGGGAGTTCTGAATCCTGCAACGCCTTCCACGATTCATGAAAATCCTTGCCCGCGAGCAAGGGTTGGTAAATATCGAAATCGATCAGCCGTGAGAGCGGAACATGTGCCGGACGTTGAATTTCGGAGATTCCTTCCACGGCAAAATTCCTTCAGTTCGGATAACAAATAGAAAACGCGCGACGGTAAACGTGCCTGACTACGGTGCGGCGATTCTAGGGGGTCATGCCGGGCCTGCGCCAGAAGGGTGGCGCTTCAAGTCTGCCCGAGTGCTGTCTCGAAAACCCTGCCCAGCATCGCTGGACTCCCCGTAAACCCGGCCCTTATTCGGGAGTATCATGCCGCAATGAATTCCAGCACGCTTCCACTCGTCGAACTACGGGCCAGCGCGTCGCGCTAGGTTTGATGGGAATTGGGTGTCTTCCTGCAGAACTTTATTTCGAGCTTTCGTCAATGTCTTATGCCGGGTAAAGCTACCAACGATCAGATCTGAGCGCTGCCCTGCTGGTCGGGCGAGATCGACATCGCGCCGCTGGTTGGCGGTATTACCAACCGCAACTATCACGTGATTGATCGGGGCCAGCAACACTACGTAGTGCGCATCGGGCACGATATTCCGGAACACGGCGTAATGCGCTTCAATGAACTCGCCGCCACGCGCGCGGCGCATGCCGCAGGTCTGTCTCCGGCAGTGGTCTACGCGGGATACGGTTGTCTGGTGAGCCGTTTCATCGAGGGAAAAACGCTGACTCCGCAGGACGTGCGGGAGAATCGCAATTTCGAACGCATCGTGGACCTGCTGCGACGCTGCCATCACGACATCCCGCGCCACTTTCAGGGACCGGCGCTGATCTTCTGGGTGTTTCAGGTGATTCGTCAGTACCTGCGGTTACTCGAGGAACAGCACTCGAATCCATTCGCTATCGATCTGGCGAGTCTCGCGCGCAGCAATGCGCAACTGGAAACTGCGCTCGGCCCGGTGTCGATTGTCTTCGGTCACAATGATCTACTTGCCGCGAACCTGATCGACGATGGCACTCGCCTGTGGCTGATCGATTGGGATTATGCAGGTTTCAACAGTCCACTTTTCGATCTTGCGAATCTCGCGTCGAACAACGAATTCCCGAGCGAACTCGAACACGCGCTGCTCGATTGTTACTTTGGCAAGCCGGTCAGCGCGGAGCTTCGCCAATGTTTCGTGGCGAGCGAGGCGATTAGGGGCGAAATGCTGAAGTCGCCGCCACTCGAATAGCGCGCACGGGGCTAATCACGTACGGTTCAACAACACCAGCTTGCCCATTTGTTCCGAGGCGTACATCCGCTGATACGCAGCTGGCGCTTCGGAAAACTTAAAGGTTTTATCCACCACCGGCTCGATGCGGTGGCGATTGATAAATTCGACCATCGCCGCGAATTCTTCGGGACGACCCATGGTGGTGCCCTGAATGCGCACTTGGCGAAAGAACAGCTTCGCCATTTCTAGGCCCTGCGGTGGATTCCCTAAGGTAGCCCCGAAGAATATAAAGCGCCCACCGACATTTAATGTGTTCAGCGCAAGGTTGACGACTTCCCCGCCCGCACTGTCAATCACGAGATCGATACCACCGGACTGTTCGCGGAGCGCCTTATCCCAATTTTCAGAGTGGTAATTGGCACCGCCTTTTGCGCCAAGGCCTTTGGCGGTTTGGAGTTTTTCATCGCTGCCACTGGTGACGTAAACCTCGGCACCGTGATATTTCGCCCACAACAGCGCGAAGGTCGCGGCACCACCGCCGATCCCAGTCACTAACACTTTTTGACCACGTGCGACTTCGCCGTGTGTGACGACCGCGCGCCACGCCGTTAAACCCGCCAACGGAAACGCCGCCGCCTGAACCCACGACAGATGCGCCGGCTTGTCTATTGCGTGTTCGACCGGGACGCAAATGTATTCGGCGAAAGTACCTTGATCGGGCATTCCAAGCACGCGAAAGTTCGGACCACCACCGCGGGGATCATCGCCCCAGTCACGCGCCGGGTAGATCACGACTTCGCGACCGATGTGGCTGACATCGACCCCCGCGCCAACGGTATCGATAGTCCCCGCGCCGTCCGAACCGCTAGTCGATGGCAACTTAATTTTGGGATAGGCACCCACCGTGATCCACACATCGCGGTGGTTTAGTGCGGAGGCTTCAAGCGCAATGCGCACTTCGCCCGGCCCGGGAAGCGGGGTTGGCAGTTCTTCGACAACCACATTTTCCGGCTTGCCGATTTCACGTAACACCACCGCCTTCATGGGCTATCTCCCTTCGAACGTCGGTTTGCGCTTGGCGCTGAACGCCGCAATGCCTTCGCGCGCGTCGTGGGTATGCAAGGCCAGTCCGCTGATGGCGCGGGTTTCAAGTTCCATCTGCGTTTCAAGGGAGTTGCTGAAGCTGTCCGCGAGCAGCCGCTTCAATTCGCCATAGGCCACGGTGGGACCGCTAGCAAGCTGCGCGGCGAGAGCCTGCGCGCGCGGCAGGACTTGATCGTCTTCAACCACTTCCGTCACCAGGCCCAAGGCCTTGGCTTCGAACGCCGAGTAGCGTGGGTTGAGCAACATCATTTCTTTTGCCTTCAGGGTACCGACGATGCGCGGTAGAAAGAAACTGCTGCTGCCGTCCGGAGAGACGCCGATCCCGGTATAGGCCATCGTGAACTTGGCGGAGGTTGCAGCGATTACCACATCACCCGTCAACATGATGCTTAACCCGGCACCGGCCGCGGTCCCGTTTACCGCGATGATCAGCGGCGCATTCATGCGCTGGAAACGCGCGATCGCACCGTGCAGATAAGTGGTCATGTTCCGCATCAACTCGCTGACGCCGTCGCCGGCAGCCGCAAAGCTGATCACGTCTCCGCCGGCGCAGAACATCTTGCCGGTGGCGGTCAGGATTACCGCCCGGATGTCGTTGTTGGAATCGCAATGATTCGCGACGACATGTAAATCCTGCGCCATGCGAAAGCTCAACGCGTTCGCCTCGTCAGGTCGATTCAGGGTGATCGTCGCGATGTGGTTTGCGACAGAGAATGTGAGATCTTGTAAGTCCATAGTGCCTCCAGGGCAGTAGTTTTCTAAGGTGCTCTGAGTCCCATCAGCTGAGCCTCAATCCACTACGTCCAAATGTGCGTATGGGTAGCTCCTCCATGATCTTTCGTCGTTGCTCGTCGGTGTAGTGCAGCCAACTCGCGACCTCTTGAATCGTACGCTTGCAACCCGTGCAGACCCCGCTTGCGCGGTCAATCTTGCAAATCGACAGGCACGGGGTCTCGATGGTGCCGCCGATGATACTCATGCCGCCACCGCGGCGGTGCGTGTGAAAGCATCAAGATAGCGCAAACCTTCGATGGCCCGCGATCCATACCACGACGTCATCTCACCGTCGATCAAGCGCACCCCCACCCCCATCCGCGCTTGGATTTCGGCGACGTGCCGCGCTTTGAACGGAAAAGGCTCGGTGCTGAGCAGGACGCAATCGACCGCCCCGACATAATCTTCCAGCGCGATTTCCGGGTAGCGTTGCGGGGATTGCGCAGGTACGGTGTGCCAATTAAACCGAGCCAGGGTTTGCGCGATATAAGTCTCCCTGGTGACGGTCATCCACGGCTCCCGCCAAATCAGGTACAGCACCCGGCGCGGGGAGCGCTGCTCCGGCGACGCGATTTTCGCATCCACTTCGGTATAGCGCCCGCAGAGGTGTTCGGCTTCCTCTTCACGGGCAAACAACCCGCCCATCAGACGATACAGCGGCAGGTTATCGCTTGGCCGCAACGGATGCGTGACCACGATATGCGGAACGAATTCGGCTAGCTCCGCGACCGTCTCTTTGCGATTTTCATCGACGTTCACGATCACATGAGTGGGCCGCAGCGCCCGGACTTTCGTGAGATCAACGTCCTTTGTACCACCGACTTTCGCGATCGCTCGCAGCGCCTCGCGCGGATGAATGCAGAAACCGGTGCGTCCAACGAGCTGGCCCGTCAAACCCAGCTCACACAGCAGTTCGGTGATACTCGGCACCAGGCACACGATGCGCGCGGCCGTACCGGCAGCACCGTGTACGGTCCCAGCGGCATCCGTGAGATCGGCGCTTGCGCTCATGTCGGGTACTTTGACTTAACGCTACATATTGCGTCGATATTCGCCACCGACGTCGTACAAAGCTCCGGAAATCTGGCCGAGCGAGGCCACTTTCACGCTTTCCATCAGCGCTTCGAAGACATTGCCGCGGGCACGGGCAACTGCCTGCAACCGCGCGAGCTGCGCCGGGCGCTCATCGGCGTGCAGCGACTGGAATGCCCGCACCGCGGTGATCTGATCCTGTTTTTCCAATTCGGTTGAACGCATCAGTTCTATCGTGGTGGCCTGATCTTCGTGTCCCTTCTTCGGTAGATAGGTATTCACGCCGATCAATGGCAGGCGGCCATCGTGCTTCATGCTTTCGTAATACAGGCTCTCGTCCTGGATTTTGCCGCGCTGGTACATCGTGTCCATCGCGCCGAGCACGCCGCCGCGTTCGGAGATCCGTTCGAATTCCTGGTAGACCGCTTCTTCGACGAGATCGGTGAGTTCATCGATGATGAAAGATCCCTGCAACGGATTTTCGCAGAAGTTGAGACCCAACTCGCGATTGATGATCAATTGAATCGCGACCGCCCGTCGCACCGATTCCTCGGTCGGAGTGGTAATTGCCTCGTCGTACGCATTCGTGTGCAGGCTATTGCAGTTGTCGAAGATCGCGTACAGCGCCTGCAAGGTCGTGCGGATATCGTTGAAGCTGATCTCCTGCGCGTGGAGGCTGCGACCAGAAGTTTGAATGTGGTACTTCATCATCTGACTGCGTGGGCTCGCGCCGTAGCGTTCCCGCATCGCGCGCGCCCAGATCCGCCGCGCGACCCGCCCGATCACGGCGTACTCCGGGTCCATGCCGTTGCTGAAGAAGAACGACAGGTTTGGCGCGAAGTCGTCGATCTGCATGCCGCGTGCGAGGTAGTACTCGACGATCGTAAAGCCGTTCGACAACGTAAACGCGAGTTGAGAGATCGGGTTCGCTCCGGCCTCCGCAATGTGATAGCCGCTGATCGAGATGCTGTAGAAGTTCCGCACATTCTGCTCAACAAAATAGGCCTGTACGTCGCCCATCATCTTCATCGCGAACTCGGTCGAGAAAATGCAGGTGTTCTGCGCCTGGTCCTCTTTCAGGATATCGGCCTGCACCGTGCCCCGCACCGATGCCAAAGTCTCCGCCTTAATCCGTGCGTAGGTCTCGGTATCGACCACTTTCTCACCGGAAATGCCGAGCAAGCCGAGCCCTAGTCCGGTATTTCCGTCGGGGATCTCGCCGCGATACTGGGGCCTTGCACGATCCTTGAAATACGCCTCGATCGACTTCTGTGCCGCGTCCCACTTGCCATTCGCGCACAGATGCTTTTCGACCTGTTGGTCGATCGCGGTGTTCATGAAGAACGCCAGGATGATCGGTGCAGGGCCGTTGATGGTCATCGATACCGAGGTTGTCGGCGCGGATAAATCGAAGCCGGAATACAGCCTCTTGGCATCGTCGACAGTCGCGATCGAAACTCCGGAGTTGCCTACTTTGCCGTAAATATCCGGGCGTTCATGCGGATCTTCGCCGTATAACGTCACCGAATCAAAAGCGGTCGACAGACGCTGCGCGGGTTGGCCCGCGGACACATAGTGGAAGCGTCGATTCGTTCGCTCCGGCGTGCCTTCGCCCGCGAACATGCGAGTCGGATCTTCGCCGGCACGACGATAGGGGTACACGCCACCGGTATAGGGATAGGAACCGGGCAGCGCTTCCTTCAGCCCAAAGCGCACCCGGTCACCCCAACTCGCGAATTTAGGCGCGGCGATCTTCGGAATTTTTTGATGGCTCAGGGTCTCGCGATAATTATCGCCCTGCACAAGTTTATCGCGCACTTTATAGGTGTACTTCTCGTCGGTGATGGCGGCGATATTGGCGGCCCACTCGCGCAGAATCTGCCTGCCCTCGGAACCTAACGAGGCCAGGGCCTGGTTGTAACGCAGACGGAGCGCCGCGTGGGTTGGTTCGCCGCCGTTGAGCTTGGACTTTGCAAACGCCTCACCGGCTGCGGGCAGATCAGATTCGCCCAGTGCGCGCAACGCCTCATAGCAATGCTGCGCCACATTCGCGTGCCCCGCGCTGGTTTCCACGGCCAGATTGATGCCACGACCCTGCTCCGCGATCTCGGCGAGGTAGCGAGTCTTGTGGCCAGGAATCAACACCGTCGCGCGGGGTTCCTTGAGCGCGTCGTCCACCGACGGATCCCATTTTTTCGGGTCGAGACCTGTTTTCGCGACTAAGTGCTGGCACAGATTGACGAACATCCACGACAAGCCAGGATCATTGAATTGACTCGCGATTGTCGGGAATACCGGAATTTCTTCGTCCTTGGCCTGAAACGCCTGATGGTTGCGCTTCCATTGCTTGCGCACATCGCGTAGTGCGTCTTCCGCGCCACGCTTGTCGAATTTATTCAGCACGATGACCGACGCGAAATCGAGCATGTCGATTTTCTCAAGCTGGCTCGCCGCGCCGTATTCGCTGGTCATCACATACACCGGTAGATCGACTAAATCGACGATTTCGGAATCGCTCTGCCCGATACCCGCGGTTTCGACCAACACCAAATCGAATTGCAGCGATTTCAGAAACGCGACCGCATCACCCAACATCGCGCTCGTGGATAAATGCTGCCGACGAGTCGCCATCGAACGCATGAAGATCCGTTCGTGACGGAGACTATTCATGCGGATACGATCGCCCAGCAAGGCACCACCCGTTCGACGGCGAGTGGGATCGACGGCGAGCACCGCGATCTGAATTGACGGAAAGTACTGCACGAAACGCGAGAGCAGCTCGTCGGTTACCGAGCTTTTGCCCGCGCCGCCGGTGCCCGTGATTCCAATCACCGGAACCTTGGCACCCGCCAGTCGCCATTCCTTGCGTAACTTCTCAAGCTGCACCTCGGTGAGGGTGCCATCCTCAAGCGCCGACAACGTTTGGGCGACCGATAAAAAATTAGCGCGATCAATTTTTCCAGGCAGGGCTGAAGTGCGCTTCGCCGAGGCGGCACGCGCGACCAAATCATCGATCATCCCTTGCAGGCCCATGACCATGCCGTCATTGGGGTGATAGATCCGCTCGACGCCGTAGCTCTGGAGCTCGGCGATTTCTTCCGGAGTGATCGTGCCACCGCCACCGCCGAATACGCGGATATGGCCGGCACCGGCGTCGCGCAACATATCGACCATGTATTTAAAGTATTCGTTATGACCGCCTTGATAGGAGCTGATGGCGATCGCGTCCGCATCTTCCTGGATGGTCGCGCGCACCACGTCGGCAACGCTGCGATTGTGGCCCAGATGGATCACTTCCGCGCCCGCGCCCTGGATCAAACGACGCATTACGTTGATCGCGGCATCGTGACCATCGAACAATGAGGCTGCCGTGACAAATCTCAACGGCGCGTGAGGCGCTGGGGTTTCAACGGCAGCGCGGATATCTTCGGCACGAATACTCATGATCTTCTCCTATAGCGCGAGCGTGGATCGCTCGCTAGTGCGCGGGGGGCAAGGCCCGCGACATTTGCTGTTTAAGGCCTTCGTGTAGCTGTTTAATTTCGGTGTCCGCCTGCGGCGTCACCAGCCATTGATAGACAATGCCGATAATCGCGGCGCAGAACTGCGCGGCGATCGAGCGCACATCGACTTGTGAATCAATCGCGCCTGCGGTGATCCCCTGGGTGATCCAGCGCTCGATGTCGCGCTGGCGACGCTCATGGATATTCGCGATGACTAGCTTCAACTCGGGATCAGGCCCAATCGAATCGAACCACAGAATATAGAACGCCCGAATTCGATCGGCCCCATCGCGCACGAAGCGATAATGTGCATCGGTGGCCGCGTGGATCGCCGCAAGTCCGACCTTCGTCCCAACCGCGGCCGCCATCGTCTGTAACCAGTCCTCACTCACCGCGCGTACCACCATCGAACATAGCGCGGCTTTTGAGCCATAGCGCCAGCCCGCCATCGCGCGGCTATAGCCGGCGAGTTCACCGACTTCTTTCAAGGTCATGCCAGCGATCCCGCGCGTGATGATTAGATTGACGGCCGCGTCTAAGAGGCGAGTCTCGGACAGCGCGGTGCGCTCGGCTTGAGTGCGGCGAGGCGTGCTTGGGCGGGCAATGGTATCCATGGACGGATTATCGGCTGATTTTTTACTTGCTTGCAACAAGCAAGAAGAATATCAATGATGAAATTCCCCCGTCGCTGCGCGCCGACTGCCTTATTCAAAGGGGGTGTGGAAACTGAACTTTGGGTTCTTCGTACTAGACTCACCTACTTCAAAACTCTGCTATTAACCCTATGCATCAGGCCTTCAGCTTAGCGCTACGACTTGGGTTGCTCCTTGGGGCGGTCTGGATGCTTGGCTGTGCCGGCGATCCGTCGCGGCAGGGCTCGGTGGACCCGCACTTTCTCGGTCAACCCTACTCTGTGACGGTGCGCGACCATTCTCCCGACGCATGCCGCGTACAGGTACGCCTGCCCGAACCGTTCTCCTACGGGGCCTGGAGCGGCGTTCGCAATGCCGCGATTCGTGTGGCCGCGAATGCGGCGATCGCCTGCTGCGCGACTCCGCAGGTTGAGCTGGTCAGCGATTGGACGGCGGGTTTTGCGGCCTACGAGGTGGCTTTTCGGTGCCCTTAGCGCGAGCTGCCTGTTAACCAGTCACCGCCGGTATGACTTCTTTGACAAACAACTCTAGCGAATGAGTGCTCTGCGCATGGGTTAAAGAACCCCATGCAAACGAACTGACCACATAGTTAATGCCGCTCTCATTGATCAAGCGGGCCACTTGCTCTCGAATGCGCGACGGTGATCCAACAAGGATTGTTTCCGCGGCGATCCCGCTATCCCAATCGAACAGGCCATCCACCGCGTGATCGTTATGGCGATGCCAAAGCTTGGTAATCGATTCGTACCACGAGCGATACGCCGTGCGTGCGATGCTCATCGCCGCTTCATCCGTATCGGCGATAAAGATCTGTCGCATTGCACCGAGTTTGGGCACGCTGATGTGCCCGTTGATGCGATCCGAGTCGTGCTCATGTTCGGCCCAGACCTTCCGATAACGCTCGATGAGTTGCCGGATGAGCGAGGTTGGACCGATGCTCGCAAAGTGATAGCCGTGCTGCGCCGCATAGACCACGCTGTCCGGATTATGGGTTGGATACCACAAGGGCGGATAGGGTTTTTGCAAAGGCTTTATCTCCATCGGGACATCCCGATACTGGAAATGCTTGCCTTGATGATTCAGCACGTCGTGCAGCATCCCTTTGCGAATGACGTCCAGGGCTTCAGTAAAAATCTCGCGAGTCCCGCCAGCATTAACCCCGAAACACGCAAGTTCATAGGGCGATACACCACGACTGATCCCGATTTCCGCGCGCCCACCCGATAACTGATCGAGCATGCAGATCTCTTCCGTCAGGCGTAACGGATCGTACAGTGGCAACAAATACGCCATCGGGCCGAATCGAATCTTCTGAGTAGCCTGCGCGACCGCGGCGAGAAACACCGACGGCGAAGGCGCCATCCCTAAGGGGGTGCCGTGATGCTCGGCCAGGTGATACCCGAAGAAGCCGGCGCGATCGGCCATTTGTATCAGCACCAGGCGCTCCGCGTAAAGTTGCTGCAGGGTGCCAACGCCTCGATCGATCCAATCGAACATTCCGAATTCTACTTGTGCCACAAATCCTCCAGCGCCGGGTGAAAAATCTGGCGAGAGTATGCCGGTTATTCAGCTCGCTGCACATTCGACCACTCTCCCACATACCCAAAACGAAACGGCTGGAGTAGGATTCTGGCACGCGCCATTTTTTGCCTAATCTAAGGGGATACAATGAAAAAACTTCCACGCGGTAAAGTTCAAAAATATGCTTTCGATTTTCGCGACAAACCCTGTCTGCGAGTCAAACAAGGAGAAACATTTCAGGTTGAAACCGACGATGCGTTGAGTGGAATGATCGCGGACGACAGCGATAAGCCGAAAGTTCATACGATGACCGGCGCGCACATGGCCAAGCTCCAGCAGGCCTGGCCGCCGCTGTACAACCCCGTGGTTGGACCCGTATACGTTGAAGGCTGCGATGCCGGCGATGTGCTGGCGGTGACCATCGATTGGATAGATCCGTGGCGCTACGGCTTCTCCGGCATTATTCCCGGGATCGGCCCCTTGTCGGACCAACTAAGCTTTCCCGACTGCGTCGAGCCCTATGTCCATGTCATCGAACACTTGCCTGGACCCAGCGGTTACACTCGCGACGGCATCGGCAAGTACTCCGAATCGTTAAGCTGGGATCTGCAACCTTTCATTGGCACCTTAGCCACAGCCTCCGAGCGCGAGGTGTTTACTTCGGTTCTCGGTCAAGGTGCGTTCGGCGGCAATATCGATTGTCGTGACATTTGCGCGGGCCATACGATTTATCTGAACTCATACACCAAGGGTGGCATGCTCTATATCGGTGACGTCCACGGCGGGCAAGGCGATACCGAATTCACGGGGATCGCGGACGAGACGCGGGCGACGGTTCAGCTATCGTGCCGTGTGATCAAGCATAAACGCCTGCCCTGTGTGCGGATCGATAAACCCGACAGCATCGTCGCGCTTGGGATCAACATGCCGATGGAACAAGCCGTGCTGGACGCCAACCGAAACTTGATGGAGTGGACGCGCGACGAGTATGGCGTGCCGCCGAAAGATCTCTACATCCGGATGTCCTGCGATCCTGCGTTTCGGATCAGAACCTATCAGATGGTTCGCGCTGTAACCCTGCGTAATGTCGTGGGTGCCGAGTATCCGAAAACCAGGCTGTTCGATGCTTTAAGCCCCCCGCGCAGCACCAAGCGGAAATCGAAAGCCCGATCCGTGCGGTAATGCACGATCACGGTCGCAGCCACTCGCCCTCGGCAGCGTTCGGTCGGCGGCGGTTCATCCTGGCCATCGGGCTCAATCTGGGCTTTGCGACGACGGAGTTTTTTTTCGGCGCGTTTGCTGATTCCGCAGCCCTAATCGCGGACGCATTACACAACCTGGCCGATGTCTTTGGCTTGATGATCGCGTGGGGTGGTGCCTGGTTCGCGCGCCGCCCCGCGAGTTCACGCTTTACGTATGGCCTGCGCAGCACCACGATCTACGCCGCATTCATCAACGCGTCGGTACTCCTGCTGGCCTGTGGCGGGTTGGTCTGGGAAGCTCTGCAACGCTTCGCGATCCCGGCCCCAGCTCACGGCGGCATCATGTTACTGGTAGCGGCCGTCGGCATCGTCATCAATGGAGTATCGGCCGCGTTGTTCTGGTCGGACCAAGCGCACGATCTGAACTCGCGCGGCGCATTCGTCCATCTGCTGAGCGACGCCGCCGTATCACTCGGGGTTTGTCTCACAGGGTTCGCGATCATGCGCAGCGGATTAACGATTCTCGATCCGATAGTGACGCTGATAATCGTCGGCGTGATCTTGATCACCACCTGGCAGCTCTTGCGCGATAGCACGCTACTTGGCTTGCACGGAGTGCCGGCCAATATCGATCTTGCGAGAGTTAACGCGCATCTGTGTGAACTGGACGGAGTCGCCGCCGTACACGACCTGCACGTCTGGGCACTGAGTACCACCGAAGCCGCGCTCACCGCGCATTTAGTGATGCCGGACGGCCATCCAGGCGACGAACGGCTCGCCACGCTCGCGCACGATGTGCTGCGCATGTTCGGCATTCGGCACTCGACTTTTCAAGTTGAACTGCAAGATCTCGCGCATGCATGCGCGCTCGAAGCGGGAACTCCACATTCGCATTGAACAGGATTACGCTAGGAGCCAGCGGCCCATACACCGATGGAGAAGAGAGATTGAAAAACGGCGAGGCTCGCGATACAAGCTTAAGGTATGCGCTACAGGAGAAAATTCGATTGATTCGACTCGTTTTCGGCCTCTGCCTGCTGGGCAACACAATTCCGGCGTTTGCGGCACCGTTGTGGCTCGACGTACGCTCGCCTGAGGAATACGCCAGCGGTCATCTCGCCGACGCGATTAACATTCCCTACTTGCAGGTCGCGGTACGCGTTCCTCAGATCACCAATGATCTCAATGCCGAGATCAAGGTGTATTGTGCGGTCGGGATACGCGCCGAGATCGCGAAACTACAGCTTGAAAGTGTCGGTTATACGCACATCGAGAACATGGGCGGATATACCGAACTCCAAGCACTTGAGACCCGCGCCGGGACCAGTGAACTAAGCCATTAACGATGAGGCGCCGGCCGTCATCCCCGCTATCCGGCAGCAGCCTGAGCGGGGGTACCTTCGGAGTCCTGCCCGGCCGCCAGGTAAAATTCCGCCAAAAATTGCTGGCCGCGTAAATAGAAACCATTGGCGCCGAGCGCGATCCCCAGACTCGGTGCCAATTCGGTGAATTTTTCCAGCGTTATTTCCAGCATTTCGGCGAGCACCCCTGGGGTAGTCCGAAACACTTCTCGATAGCGCGCGCCTAAATAGGTCAAACGTTCATTCGGCGTCTGCGCTGAATTTGCTTGCGCCGCCAGCTCGCACAGTTCATTTGGGAAATGCGCGAGGTGGCACGCGTAATCTCTATCAACGCCAACCGGCGGTAGAATGCCCGCCGCTACCGGCGCGATACTTTTGATCAAGGCGGGTGGAAACTTCCAGGTGGCCGCAATCGCCGCACCCAAGGCGCTGCTTGTCGTCGCCAGTACTTCCTGTTCGGCCTGGCGGGGCGGGACACCGCGAGCAATTCGGCGCTCGATCTCTTCAGCTTCGTCGTCGAGGTAGTAGATCAACAAATTACGTCCCAGCCGGTTAAACATCGCGGCAACAAAGGCTTCGTCCGCGAGATCCCTGCGGACCTTCTGACCCAACATTCGGCCAAGGAGGCCGGCCACGAAGGAAGCGACGAGCGCATCTTGCAGACGTGGGTTATCGGATTTGAGATGCTCGAACATCATGAGTCCATTGCAGATCATGCGCACCGTTTTGGTCCCGACTCGGGCGATTGCCTGAGGCACCGTGGTCGGGCCATCATCGCTTGCGGTAAAAAACGCTGAGCTCGCAACTTTCATCAATCGATTGCTGAGATTGAAATCCTGCATCACCACCGCGCTCAGTTCGTGCACTCCCGCACTCGCGGAATCCGCGGTCATCCGATTGATCTCATTGATGCTGTTGGAGAACGCCGGAAACTCGGGCCGTCGTTGCAGACGGCGCAACAGGAATTGCACCGCTAAATCCTGATTCTCGCGCGCGGTAACCACGGTTTTCGCATCGCGCAAAGCTCCCAACATCGCCGCCGCGGATTGGAATCGCGCGCTCGGATCGACCTGCAAAGCGTCACGAACGATACTTTGGATCTCCGGTCGTACGTCGCTCAGCAGCGCCCACTCAAATTGAACGGCTCCGATCTGGATCGCCAGATCTGAAAAATTGGTCGCGAACGCGGCGGGCTGGCCAGCCAATAGCTCAAAAAAAATCAGCCCCAGCGCGAACACATCGGTGCGTAGATCAAGCGGATCACCGGAGAAATGCTCCGGGCTCATGTAGCGCGGGGTTCCGAGTAGATCGTCAAACCCGTCGCTAAGCGAGGGCTTGGTGACAAGTCGTGATAGACCAAAATCCATCACGCGCAGTCGATTCTGCTTGTCGAGCAATATGTTGTTCAGCGACAAATCAAGATGGGCGATACCTTGGGTATGGGCAGCCGCCATTCCTTCCAGCAGTTGCTCGAATAGATCAGTCGCGGATTGCGCGCCGAGGCGTGGTTGTGCGAGGTAGTCGCGCAGCGGTTGACCTTCGACCAGTTCGAAGACTACGAACGGGAGGCCTTTTTCACTGCCGGCTTCGAACACCGGAACCACATGGGGGCTGGCGATTTTAGCCGCGGCACGAGCCTCGCTCAGGAATTGATCCAGGCTCCCGGCTCCAGGTTCGGGGCGGTTCAATATTTTCAAGGCCACTTTGCGTTCGAGCTGAGGATCCCAGGCTAAGTAGACACGACCCTGGGCGCCACTGCCAAGGCGCGAGTGCAATTCAAATCGTTGGAAACGGGGTCTTGTCGGCTGCTGCACGGAGTGAAATCCTTTGGCAGCGTATCGGTAGGATCCGCGGAATCTTTAGCACAACAAAAATAGTGTCGTGCTTGAATTCCGAATCGAAATTATTCTGGTCAGATCGCCCGCATTAACCCTTCCTGCGTCACGGTTACGGCAAGCTCACCAGCCTGGGTATAAAAACTGCCACGCGCCAGCCCGCGCGTAGCGTACGAAGACACGCCTTCGCAGCAGTACAGCAGCCACTCGTCCACGCGAAAAGGTCGGTGAAACCACATCGCGTGATCGAGGCTCGCGACAATGACCTTGTCATTCGTGACTAGAAAACCATGGTGCGCGAGCAGGGTCCAGATCAAGCCATAGTCCGAAATGTAACCGAGGATCGCACGGTGCAAGGCGGTCGAGTCCGAAAGGCGATCCGTGGTGCGGATCCACACCCTTCGCAGCGGCTTGCCTTGGGCATCGTTGGTTCCGTTAGGTCCATCTATCGCGCGGATTTCAAACGGCTCGGTAATCGTCATCATCCGCTGGTAGCACGGCGACAGACTGTCAAACTTGCTCCAATCCCATACCACCGGTGCCACCGCTTCGGGCGGAGGTACCTCTGGCATCGGCCCTTGATACTCAGCCCCGCACTCCTCTTTGTGGAACGATGCCTTCAGGGTGAAGATGGGCTGACCGTGTTGAATCGCGGTCACTCGTCGCGCCGAGAAACTTTTTCCATCCCGACTGCGATCGACCGAGTAGATTACCGGCGAATGTGAATCTGCTTCGCGCAGAAAATAGGCGTGAGCCGAATGGAGTGGACGATCCTCGACTGTAAGCTGCGCGGCGGTCAGGGATTCCCCAAGCACTTTGCCACCATAAACGCGCTTGATAATCGTGTCGCTTACCGCACCACGAAAGAGGTTCTCTTCAAGCTTTTCGAGGGAAAGTCCCTCAGTGAGTATCCGCAGCGCCTTGTTCATCAGGAGAACGCGTAT
This sequence comes from Gammaproteobacteria bacterium, assembly GCA_009692265.1. Classification (GTDB taxonomy): domain Bacteria; phylum Pseudomonadota; class Gammaproteobacteria; genus CAIKBL01. The sequence continues at coordinate 11,633 of SHZM01000008.1, read as the reverse complement.
TCCGCGGTCGGAAATTCTCCGCGTTTAACTTCACCCACGAAGGTCTCAATCGCCGCGTGAATCGAGTCGCGGTCGTGCATGTAATTCCTCGAAAAGCGCGTCCGCTTGCCCGGTGCGATGTCGAGGATGTCGTAGAGCACTAAAATCTGTCCGTCGACCGCGGGGCCAGCGCCGATTCCGATTACCGGGACCCGCGCCGCGCGTGTGATCTCGGCGGCGAGATCCATCGGTACGCATTCAAGCAGTAACACGTCGGCACCCGCGGCTTCGAGCGCTAGCGCATCGTCTTTCATTTTTTTTGCTGTCGCGTCTTCGCGACCCTGCACCCGATAGGCTCCCATCTTGTGGATCGCCTGCGGCGTCAAGCCCAAATGCGCACACACGGGAATGCCGCACTCGGTGAGGCGCGCGACCATGTCGATCTGCAACGCGCCCCATTCGAGCTTGATCATTTCCGCCCCGCCCTCCTTCATCAGCCGCGCGGCGTTATGCAGGCAATCATCTACGGTGTGATAGCTCATGAACGGCATGTCCGCCATGATCAGAGCCCGCGCCACACCGCGCGCGACCATTTTCGTGTGGTAGATGATCTCATCAACCGTCACCGGAATCGTTGTCGCGTGCCCCTGCACCACCATCCCGACCGAGTCACCCACGAGGATGAAATCACAGCCAGCCTGATCGAGCACCCGCGCGAAGGCGGCATCGTATGCCGTCAGAGACGCGATTTTTTCACCTGTTGTCTTCATGTGCCGCAGGGTAAGCGTCGTCACTTTCTGACCTTGCTCGGTGTGGGTACTCATGGCACTAACCGAAACGGGCCGCGCGCTTCTTCTCGACCCCGCGCATGAAACGCGCGCTTTCAATTGGCGCGCGGGCGTGCTTCGCCGACCCGATCAGATCGACGTCATCGTGGGCTTCCAACTCGAAGGTGACAAGCTTCTCCGAAACATCAACCACGGTGGCCTTCACCGTCACTTCGAAGCCGACTGGGGTCGCGGCTAAATGTCGCACATCAATAAATGCACCGACCGACACCCACTCGGCCGGCAAGCGCGTCTTGAGGAGTTCACTGCAGACCAGTTCCATGACCAACACCATATTCGGCGTCGAATACACCGGTGGCAGTTCGGGGACGCGGGCTTGGACGGTGAGATCGTGGGTCACGATCAATTTGGCGCTATGGGTTGCGCCAAGTGGAATGAGTTCGATCAGGTTCATAAGGTTGCCATCCATTGGGCGATCGCGCTTGCGATCTCCTGTGGCGAATCCTCCTGAATAAAGTGCAGACCGCGCACGGTCACTTCGCGTTGATTTTTCCAGGTTCGCGCTATCTCACGTGGTCGGCCAGTCATGATCATGCCCGGCTCGGCATTGATGAACAGCTTTGGGATCTCGGTCTCGCCCAGCCATTTCGAAACCGTGGCGACCGTCGCACAGACATCCGCTGGATGGCCTTCGATTGGCAATTGATTCGGCCACGTAAGGGTTGGTCGACGATCTTCACCCGCGTTCAAAAACGGCGCGCGATAAATATCCATTTCCTGCGCCGTCAATTCCCGCAGGATCGACTTCGGCAACACGCGCTCGACAAACACGTTCTTCTGCAATACCACGTCTTCGCCCGCGGCAGACCGAAAGGTTTGGAAAATTCCACGCGCCGACTCCGGCCAATCTTCCCAGGTAAGCTCGGTGACGAGCCCTTCCATATGGCAGATCCCGCGCACATTGGCGGCATGCCGCCGCGCCCAGTCAAAGCCGAGTGCCGTTCCCCAGTCGTGCAACACCAAGGTCACCTTATCGTTAACGCCGAGGGCCGCGAGCGCGCTATCGAAGTAACGTTGATGTTCAGCGAGGGTATAGCGATCAGGTCCTGAATTCGGCAGCTTCGCGGAGTCGCCCATGCCAATTAGATCGAGCGCTATACAGCGCCCGAGCCCGTTCAATCGCGGCACGATATTTCGCCACAGGTACGACGACGTGGGATTTCCGTGTTGAAAAATGATCGGATGGCCCTGGCCTTGTTCAACGTAGGCCATCTCGCTCCCGAGCACGGTGATTTTCTTCTTTTGCCCAATCCAATCAGTCATAACGACCTCCCGAGGACGGGGGTTAGCGGCCGGCGCGACTGGCAATAGCCATTACGCGCTCCGCCTGCTTTAAATGTGGCATGTCGAGCATCTTGCCTTCCAGGCTCAGGGTGCCCGCCTCGGGATTCGCCGCGAACAGCGCAATCACGTCTTGAGCAAACGAGACTTCGGCCGACGACGGCGTGAAGGCTTCATTGATGGTCGCCACTTGATCGGGATGAATCGCGATCTTGCCGAGGAAACCATCGCGACGCCCTTCGTTGCATTCGCGCAGCAGCTTGTCATTCGCGCGAAAATCCGGTTGCACGGTATCAAGCGCCTGGACTCCCGCGGCATACGCGCCGTACAAACACAGCGAGCGGGCCAGCACGTAGGGCGGCGTGTAATTGCCAGCCTCGTCCTTGTTCGAACTTGCGCCGAGGGCCGCACCGAGATCCTCCGCGCCCCAGGTGATTATGCGTAGACGCGGCGCGCCCTTGTACTGCCCCAGCGCGAAGGGAGCTGCCGCGGTCTCAGTGGCGATCGCAGTGATCCCGATGGAGCCAACCGGGATCCCGTGCTGGGTTTCTAAAATCTCCAAATAATGCGCCAACTGCACCACATGGTGCGGGCCGTCGCATTTTGGTAGCGCAATGCCATCCGGTTTGCCCCCGACGATCGCGACGAGATCCAACATCGCATCTTTGGAATCGAGCGGATTCATGCGCACCCAAAATTCACATTTCGAGCGATCGGCGCTACTCAGAAATTGGTGAATCATTTCACGCGCAAGTGGTCGACGAGTGGCGGCCACCGCGTCTTCCAGATCGAGGATCACGGCATCCGCGCCGATACCCGCCGCCTTCGTCATCTTCTTCTCGCTATCCCCCGGGGCGAACAACATGGAACGCAATATCGTCATTTCGGCTTCCTCAGCATCAGGCCGCTGCGCTTGCAGGTTGCAACTAATTCATTGCGTTGGTTATAGGCGCGGTGCGCGAAGATCACGATACCGTTGTTGGGGCGGGATTTCGATTCGCGGACTTCGAGCACTTCGGACTCGAAGCGCAGGGTATCGCCGTGAAAAACCGGTTTCGGGAAGCGTACTTCGTCCCAACCGAGATTACCGACCGTCGTGCCCAGGGTGGTTTCGTACACCGATACACCCACCATGAGCGCCAAGGTGAAACAGCTGTTCATGATGCGCTGTCCGAACTCGGTATGTTCGCGGCAGTACTCTTCGTCGAGGTGTAAGCGCGCCGGGTTATGGGTCATGCCCGAGAACAGAATGTTATCCATTTCCGACACCGTGCGATGAATAGGATGATCGAATTTCTGCCCGACATTAAATTCTTCAAAATACAAACCGGCCATGAGGTCCCCCAGGTGAATTATGGTTCAATGCGAGGCCGCATTATGGCGGAAAGGAGCGGCGCGATGACAGTCCAATACTGCGAGCAACTGATCGCCGTTGGCCACTTTGAACCGTGGAACTCGATCACCAACCTTGCGTTCATCCTTGCTGCCGCCGCGGCCTGGTGGCACGCCCGCGCGCTGCAAGTCAGGCTCAGCCCCGGGGTGGCGGTATTGCTCCTCCTTGCACTTCTAATAGGGATTGGAAGTTTCGCGTGGCATGCCACCCATTAAGCCTGCGCTGAATTGGCTGACGTGATCCCGATCCTCTGTTTCGTGTTGCTGTTTTGGTTTCTGGCGTTACGGCGGCTGCTCGAGATCCGACCCCTACCCGCCATTCTCGCGATCGCCGGAATGTTTAGCGCTATCGCCGTCGTGATCGCGCTTGCGCCTGCCGCGCTCAATGGCTCGGCCGCGTACCTGCCAGTGCTGATGGGTCTGGGCGTGCTTGCGGTCCTTATTCCGCAGGACGCGAGTCGCAGCCGCCTGCGGTTTGCCGCAAGCGGCTTTGCCGCCTCGCTCACCGCACGGACCCTCGACCACAGCCTGTGCGCTGAATTTCCGATCGGCACCCACTGGCTGTGACATTTGCTCAATGGCGCGGTGATCTATTGGTGTTTGCGGGCGCTAATCGGCCGAGAATAAGGAGATGTCTCGATCCTCCTGCGAGGGGAGAAGGTAGGCTTGTTACGCTTTAGCGTCTTGGGCCTCTTGCGCTCGCAGCATGGCCTTCTGCACCTTCCCCATCGCGTTACGCGGAAGCTCCGGCACAACTCGATACTGTTTTGGACACTTAAACGCGGCGAGTTTCTCGCGCATCGCCGCGCGTAACGCGACTTCGTCCCAGTCCGCGCCAGCGCGTAACACCACCACCGCCGCGACCTGCTCGCCGAAATCGGCATGCGGGAACCCGATTACCGCGGATTCCAAGACACCCGCGCATTCGTCTAACACCTGCTCGACTTCGCTCGGATACACATTCAAACCGCCGGTGATAATTAAATCCTTGGCGCGACCAATGAGACTTAGATAATTCTCGTCGTCGAGTACGCCATCATCGCCAGTTCGAAAAAAGCCGTCGCCGGTGAAATCCTGCGCGGTCTTCTCCGGTAAACGCCAATACCCGCGGAATACGCTCGCGCTGCGAACCTCGACATGCCCAATGCTCCCGCGCGAAACCTCTGCACCGTCAAGATCGACAATTCGAACTTCGACGCCCGGCAGCGCCGGGCCCACCTTGCCCGGTTTGCGCGCATCGTGTAAGGGATTGGTGGTAATAACGCTGGTCTCGGTCATGCCATAGCGTTCGAGAATGGCGTGTCCAGTGCGAGCTTCAAACGCGTGCCAGGTGTCGGCGAGCAACGGCGCCGAGCCACAGGTAAAAAGGCGAATGCCGCGACACGCCTCACCTGACAATCCTGGGCTCGCGAGCAGACGCGTGTAGTAGGTCGGGACCCCCATCATAACGGTTGCTTTAGGCAGCAGTGCAAGGGTCTCTTCGGCCTCGAAGCGGGCGGCGAATAACATCCGGGAACCGGACATCAACGCACAACCCAGTGCGATAAAAAGCCCATGCACGTGGAAAATCGGCAGAACGTGCAAGAGGCAGTCAGCACTGGTAAAGCCCCACGCGGACGTCAGCGCACGTGCATTCGTCGCAAGATTTTGCTGTGTCAGCATGATGCCCTTGGGCTTGCCAGTCGTGCCCGAGGAGTACAACAAAGCCGCCAAATCGTCGGGCGCGCGCGGGACAGTCGCGAATGTTGAATCACTCGCCGCACTTGCTACGGTCAAACTACCGGTACCGTCGGCGGCGAGGGTATAGGCGTGCTCGACGCCGTGACGTTTGAGCAAGGGCGTTAAGTTCGCTTCGAACCGTGGATCGAAGACGCAGGCGGCCGGCGACGCATCCCCGATAAAATAATCAACTTCGCTCGCGGTGTAACCGGGGTTTAAGGGATGAAAGACTAGCCCCGCGCGTAAACACGCGAGGTAAAGAAAAATGACGTTCGGCGACTTTTCACACTGTACCGTTATGCGCTCGCCCGGCTGCAGGCCAAGCCCGCTGAGAAAAGTGGCGAGACGCGCGGATTCACGCTCTAGGTCACCATAGGTAATTCGCTGGCCAGCCGGCGTCACCAGGAACTCCGCTGCGGGATCGGCCGGAAAGCGCTCGGCATAAGCTCGGTAAAGATTCGCCTCAACGCCGAGCGACATTTACCTGCGCCCCTTTTTCGTTACCAAAACGATGCGTCGCCATTATTCGCGGCGAACATGCCACCCTCTTACAGCGAACGCGAGATCAATTCCTTCATAATCTCGTTACTGCCGCCGTAGATCATGCCGACCCGGCTGTCGGTGAAGTAATGCGCGATCGGGTATTCCATGATGTAGCCATAGCCGCCGTGCAATTGCAGACAGCGATGCGCAATGTCGAATGCTTTCTCGGTGCACCAGTACTTCGCCATTGACGCAGTTTCGGCGTCGATGCTGCCGTCGATAATTTTGCGCACACAGTCGTCGACGAATACGCGCGCAATCCGCGCTTCAGTCTTGCATTCAACCAACGTGAATTTCGCTGTCTGGAAATCGATCAACTTCTGGCCGAACGCCTCGCGTTGCTTGACATAATCGGTGGTGACCCGGACGCAGTTTTCCATGCTCGCCACTGCCGAAATAGCGATGATCACGCGCTCACGCGCCAGCTGGTTCATCAACTGATAAAAGCCCTGTCCTTCGTGTTCACCGAGGAGATTTGTGACCGGCACCCGGCAATCGGAAAAAAATAGTTCGCTGGTGTCCTGCCCCTTTTGACCAATTTTCTTCAACGGCTTGCCGCGCCGAAATCCTTCCAGACCGGCAGTCTCGACGCATATGAGCGAGATCCCCTTGGCCCGTTCCTGCGGATTGGTTTTGCAGACCAGAACAATTAAGTTAGCGTTGTAACCATTGGTTATAAAAGTCTTTGAACCGTTAATGACATAGCTGTCGCCCTCACGCACCGCGCGCGTTTTAACCGCTTGCAGATCTGATCCCGTCCCGGGCTCGGTCATCGCAATCGAAGAAATAATCTCTCCGCGCGCCATGCGTGGCAGATAGTTTTTCTTTTGCTCCTGCGTCCCATAAACCGAAATGTAATGCCCGACGATGCTTTGAATGCCGCTGCCGAAGCTCGTGATCCCGGCGCGCATCAACTCTTCGTAGACGATGGTATCGAAACCAAAATCACAGCCGCCACCGCCATACTCGGTCGCGATGTCGGGATTCAGCAAGCCCATCTCACCTGCTTTACGCCAGTGCTCAGGCTCGCAATAACCTTGTTCGATCCAGCGTTCGCGGTGCGGTACAAATTCCGCTTCGAGGAAACGGCGCACCTGGGTGCGATAAAGCTCGTGCTCTGGAGTGGCCCACGAAGAAACTGCTGCTTGCATGAGAGATCCCGAAACTGCTTATAGTTTAATGGTGCCTAAATTCCGCGGAGGGCATGTTTAGGCATGCAAACCAAACACCGACACGCTCGCGACATTGCGGAATGGATGCCCCCCCAGGTTATGGGTGAGGCCGAGCGACGGACTGGCGAGTTGTCGATCACCAGCCCGGCCTAGGAGCTGGAGGTACATTTCGTAGGCCATCCGCAGCCCGCTCGCGCCAATGGGGTGCCCAAAGCACTTGAGTCCACCATCAACCTGGCAGGGAACTTCGCCATCGCGATCGAACATGCCGTCCATCACCGCTTTAATCGCGCCACCTTCCGGGGCGATTCCGAGATCTTCCATTACCACGAGTTCCGTCACCGAGAAGCAGTCATGTACTTCCATCATGCTGATCTCCTCGCGCGGATTTCTGATCCCGGCTTCCGCATAGGCCCGTTGCGCGGCGATCCGCGTGGTGTGCAAGTAACTGCCGTCCCATCCGGAGTTCGACATCTCGAAGCCATTGCTAGGCGCGAGTTGCATCGCTTTGACTGTCACGAAATCCTTGTAACCCATCGCGCGGGCTTGTTCGACGCTGGTCACTATCGCGCAGGCTGCGCCGTCGCTAACACCACAGCAATCCATGAGCCCCAGCGGGTAGGCTACGACGCCGGCATTCAGCGCGTCATCTTCGGTGATCGTTTTGCGCAGATGTGCCTTCGGATTGAGCACACCATTTGCATGGCTCTTCACTGAAATATGCGCCATCGCGCGTTTAAGATCCTTCATATCCACTTTATGTTTTGCCGCGTACGCGCTCGCGAGTTGCGCGAACGCACCAGGCGCGGTGGCATTCGGCAACCACAAATCGTCAAAGGTGCCTTTGGTGCGTTCCGGTAGACCACCATAACCCGTGTCCTTCAGTTTTTCGACGCCCATCGCAAGCGCGATATCGCACGCACCGGCGGCAACGGCGTAGACCGCGCCGCGCAAGGCTTCGGTCCCCGTCGCGCACATATTCTCAACGCGGGTAACCGGAATATTCGGTAAACGCAGAGTCATACTGAGCGGCAGCGCGGATTTGCCGGCGCTCTGTTCTTGAAAGAACAGCCCCAGCCACGCCATCTCGATTTGGTCACGTTCAATTTTGGCATCGGCCAAGGCTTCCTTAAATGCCTCGTAGATCAATTCCTCGGCACCGCAGTCCCAGCGCTCGCCAAAGCGACTGCAACCCATACCGATGATCGCGACTTTGTCCTTAATTCCTGTGGCCATGCGGGCTCTCCTATGGCTTGGTGTTCAGAAGCGGGGCCGGTTTCCAGAAATATCGACGAAAGTGGCGCTTGGCGTCAAAGTCTTTGATGCGAAAGACCAAGCGCACCGTGCTGTCGACCTTGACCTGGCCGGGATCGAAATCCGTGAATTCGAGCATACAGTTCGCGCCATCCTCGAATTCGACATTGCCGTAGATGTAAGGTGGCAACGGCGTGTAGGCCAGCCAATCCTCGGTATACGACTTCACGCGTCCTGTTAGACCCGAGAGACTGGTGCCGACCTGAGTATCGACCGCGCTGCACTTGACGCAGAGCTGCGCCCGCGGGAATTGCAAGGTATTACACGCGCTGCACCGTCCGCCGATCATGCCGGTGATGTCCTTGCGTCGACGGTAGGATGCCGACTGCGAGGTCCGGTTGTCGCGCTCGGAACGGATGCCGAAATCGATGTCGAGTTGGTTACGCAGAGACAGGAACATCGTGTAGTTCTTGCACAAGCGCTTCTGGGCCAAGTAGCGCTGCGGGCCGTGCGTGCCCTGCAAGTTCGCTAAGTGCGCAGTCGTTTCGATCACAATGGCATCAGCGCCTTGGCCAAAGCCGATGACTAGGATTTTTTCGCCGGGGACCGCGGTTTCGAGCGCGTGTGCCAGCATCAGCAACGGATGCGCAGCACCACAGTCGCCGCAGTTCGCGCTCAGCGGATCGCTGAAGCGCTCGGGATCGGCCTTCAGGGCTTTCGCGACCCCTTTGGCAGTCGCCGCACTGGTGGGCAATACGAAACGATGAATTTCGCTTAAATCGAGTTTGGCGTTGGCCAGTGCCGCGCGCACTACTTTTGGAACTAGTTTGTTATAACCTTCGTCGCGCACCCAGCGTTCTTCCAGTGCATAATCAAAATCAATATTCGCTTCGCGGTATTGATCGATGAAGTCATCATGCAACGAGGCCGCGCCCGTGACGATCGCAATCGGTTCGCCAGTACCAAATAAAATGGCCGCGGCGCCGTGTCCATAGTTCATTTCCTGGGTACTGCCGGGCTTGGTCTCGCGGCAATCGGCGGCCAGCAATAAAGTGCTGCGACTACTCTGGGTGAGGCCGAGGCGCACCAACGCGCTGGTCGCGGCCCGCCGGCTGCCACCGAGATCTTCGGTGGTTACACCCTCCGGCAACAACAGGGCATCGGCGATCACGCCGCTATTGCTGCGATCGGCAAACGGTACGGTGGTTGACGCGAGTTGTAAGTTATCGATGGTAGCGTCGATGCCGCTTAGGCAATCGCGTCCTGCTTCAACCGCTAATGTCAGACTATCTTCATCCCAATTCGCGACCGCGCGCTCTCCCTTAGCGAGGCCTTTTAGCGAGGGCACAGCCCAGGCCACGGCCTCGGCGATGGCCGAACGGGCAAGGCGCATGGTTGGGACGTACGCACCGAAGGAAAGGATTCCGTAGGACATGGGGTTCTCAGCGTGTTGTTTCGTTATTGGGGAAGCCGATGCAGCGGCACCAATCCGCGATCGTACACCAGCGAACGACTTTCAGGGCACGTTACCTCTGGAAACTCGCCTGGACGCAAGTACCTGCGTGTCGGTGGCCCGTTCGTCCTGATGTATAGAAGGACGATTGCCTGAGTCGGCGCGGCAACGTCTTAATTTCCTACCAATGCGCCTGCGCGCGCAACGCAAAGATTTCCGGCTCCACCCCGTCGAACGAGCCAAAGTCGGCGTCTTCGACCTCCAATACGCGGGTGTAATTCGCGACGAACTTGAAGTTCGGCGTTGGATACCAGTTCAGGCCGACGGTCATGTTGTCCTGCTCGCCACCATTGAAGGCGATGCCGTTATCACGGTCGTTTAAATCCAGCGAACTAAAGCGTGTGGTCAACTCCCACGCGCCGATCCCGCCTTGACCTACGATGCGCGCGGGTTTCGGATTCTCAAACACGCCGTCCGGGAACTTATAGATTCGTGACTCGCCGGTGATTACCCAGGTTCCCATCACGTACCAACCGTCATAGCTCGAGTCACCAAGACCCGCGGCACGCTCGACGTCGGTGTAAATATATTCGGATTGGAGTGAAAACGGACCGTAGTTTCCAGCCGCTTCGAGACCGACCTTAACGGTCCTATCAACACCTGCGAGTCCCCCCGAATCCACTAGGCGATCAGCTAAATTCGATTCCGGGCGTTGGCGCAGACGCACCACCTCGCCGTCGTCCGGGCGCCGGACTTCGCTGGCCAAGCCAAAGTGCAGCACGCGATCCGAGCTTTCGGAATGGAACGGCGATACCACCAGGCGACCGACTCCTGCATACCCTTCATTGTGCTTGCCATTGGTGCAGACCAGGCCTGGGTTGCGACTGGGCGTAATAGCGCCGAGTGCATCAACCGAGAACGCTGGCGAGCAACCGGGTTGGTTGTTCTCGATCGCGACACCTTCGCCAAAGAAGCCTCCCTGCACGGCCCAGAGGTTATGCCCAGACGTGCCGAACCCGAAGCCGATCTTGCGCGACGGCGCAAAGACGTTAATCAGTGAGCGTTCCATGAACGTGATGTTATTCGAGCTCGTGTACTCTTCAAGGCTGAACGGTTCCTTGAAGTTGCCGACCATCGCGTACGATGGAAAGGCACCCACGGTACGGTTGTAACGGATATAGGCGTCCCGGATCCCGGCGGTCCCACTGTTCACGAAGTCGTACTGGAGCTTGAGCTGCCAGGCCCGATACAAGGTCGCGGTGATATCCATGCGAGCCCGTCGGAACTCGGTCCCATTGGCGAAGTTAGTCCGCTGGAAAGTCCCTTGGTCATTGCCGTACCAAGCGCTATCCAAATGCGTGCGACCTCCGATGCGCCAGACAAAATCGCCGGCCGGGGTGCCCACTTCAAGTTTGCCACGCGATTCAACCTTGGGCAGCGTCTTGGCCACGGCATTCACTTCATTGGTGCTCGTGGTGTTCTGCTCATCGTCGGCACGCGCGGCGAGCTTGATTGATTCATAGGTATCGGCGTCGATCGTGCCTTTCGCATGTAATGCCTCGATTAACTGAAGCATCGCGTCGTTCGCGGCATACAACGGGGTCGCCGGGGTTGCGAGTAAGGCTGCTAAGGTGGCAGCGAGTCTGCGCTTGGGCGTCATCACGACTTCCTCTGGGGTTAAAACTGTCGCGCACCCTAGGCCGTGTATATGACAAGCATGTGACAGTTTAATGATTTGGTTGAGGCTGCTTACCCCCTACGCATGCCCCCACCGATTACAGTACATTCCAATTTATCGCCGACAGGCAGCATCACCAAGGGACCTACGCATGCCCCCACCGATTACAGTACATTCCAATCGAGGTATGAGTCTGAAGGGTTGAAGTTGAGTCTGGGCTTAGGCGGCTGCTTTCGGTCGATTAGGAATAGATTTAAAAAGAATTTCCCGGGCCTTGTTAAGGTGCTCGGCAGCCGCATTGTCACTCATTGCAA